>CALMKO010000113.1 GCA_937867415.1 uncultured Verrucomicrobiota bacterium
TTACCGTGCCTTTCTGGTGCTTCATGGGCGTGGTGGTGGATTTTTTCTATCAGCAACAGGCGATCTGGTTCGGTGCCGAGGCCACGGTGGCGATCGTGCTGAAGAAAGCTTTGGTGGATCAGTTTCTATACAATCCACTCTTCGCCGCTCCCGTCACCGCATGGCTCTATGACTGGAAGAACGGTGGATATCGATTAAGAGGCATCAGCCGCTTTTTCACCATCGCCTACTATCAGAAGACCGTCATGGCCACCTTGTTCGCCACATGGGGGGTATGGATTCCGATTGTCAGTATTCTCTACTCGCTTCCGTCGTTGTTACAAATCCCCCTCTTCGGGCTGGCGCTTTCACTGTGGGTGATGCTTTACACATGGATGAGCGAGCACCGCTGATCAAGGGTGTTGAATGAACTCCTGCTTTTCCGGCATTCCCGGGAACGCGCCTTGGCGCTTGCCGATGGTCAGCTTGGCGGAGGCCTCGTCCCAATGGATCGGAGTCAGGGTAAACTCACCTTTTTCGTAACCGTAACCATCGCCAGCGTCTTCATAGAAGGTGAAATCCGCGTCGGCGCCCGGATAGACGCGGAGTTCGATGGGCGCACTGGGTTCTTCCGCAGTCGATTGGATGACGGGACCGATCGGCAGGATGGATCCGGCGCGAACGAAGAGCGGGATGGAATCCAGCGGTGCGGCGGCGGTGATCGTTTGGCCACCTGGGTGACGCTCGCCACTGTGGAAGTCATACCAATCGCATCCTGCCGGGAGATACACCTGACGGCTGCGCGGCTCGTTGTGGATGGGTGCCGAGCCGGGACCGAAGAACATCGGCCGGGTGACCGGGCAAACCAGTAACGAAGGACCGCAGAGGAATTGATCGTCGATCGCGTGGGTGGCGCGGTCGTCCGGGAAATCGAGGGCCAGGGCGCGCATCATCATCCGGCCCTCACGAGTGACTTCCGAAGCGAGTGTGTAGAGATAGGGCAAGAGGCGGTAGCGCAGCCGGATGGCGGCGGCGATGGCGTCGTAGAACGGATTTCCTTCATCACCGAAGCGCCAGATCTCGCGGGCGGCGTCAGTGCCGTGGGAGCGGAACATCGGCAGGAAGACGGCGTATTGGGTCCAGCGGGTGTAGAGCTCGTGGAAGCCGAGATCGCGGCAACCGGTGTCCGCGGGATCGGGTTCCATGGCCTCCATGGCGGTGAGGCCGCGGCAGCCTTCCGGGTAATCGCCGCGCCAGAACCAGTAGTCGGGATCATGGTTGATGAAGAAGCCGCCGATGTCCACGGTCCACCACGGTTCGCCGGTGGCGCAGAAGTTGACACCTTCCGGGATGCAGCCGCGCAGCGTGTCCCAGGTCGCGCAGATGTCGCCATTCCAGCAGACGGTGCCGTAGCGGTGCTGGCCAGCGTAGGACGAGCGGGTGAGATTGAGCACGCGCTTGTTAGAATTTTCCGCACGCTGGCCATCGTAGATCCCTTGCGAGTGGGGGAGCGAGTAGGTGTTGATCTGGGTGCGGTCGAGATAGGTGGCGGCGGCCTCGGTATTGATGCGCAGGCGCTCCTCGGGCTCGGGTTTTTCCGCGCCGGACCAATCAGCCTCGAAGGGCTCGGTGCAATCGCACCACCACGCGTCCACACCGTGGGCAAAGAGCCCGCGGTTCGCCTGATCCCAATAGATTTTGCAGGCGGCGGGATCGAAAGCGTTGTAGGTGGATTGGTTTCCCAACATGCCGCCGCTTTGCTGCATTTCGAGTTGGTTCGCGCAGCCGCCGGTCATGATCGGCCAGATGGAAACCATCAGGTGCGCGCCCATTTCGTGGAGTTCGTTGGTCAAGGCAGCGGGATCGGGGAAGCGCGCGGGATCGAAGGATTTCTGGCCCCAGCCAGAGCCGTTGGGCCAGGATTTCCAATCGAGCACCACGCCATCGAGCGGGATATTGCGGCGGCGGTATTCGCGCACCAGATCTAACAACTCAGCGGCATTGACATAGCGTTCCTTGGACTGAATGAAGCCGAAGGCCCACTTTGGCAGCAGCGGAGCCTTGCCGGTGAGTTCATGGTAGAGGCGCGTGACTCCGTCGAAGCTGCCGCCGTGGATGAAGTAGTAATCCAGCTCGTCCACCGCATCCGCCCACCAGAACGAGCCCTCGGCGTCGTCGTGGAATTTCATGAGCGAGCCACAGTCCCAGAGGATGCTGTAACCCATGGAGGAAACGAGGTGGGGCACCACCATCTTCATGTTTTGCTGATAGAGGTGGCGGGATTTTCCACGCAGGTTGCCGAAGCCTTCCTCGTGCGATCCGAGGCCGAAGAGCGCCTCGTTCTCCGAGAACTCGAATTCCAGCCGGGCCTCGAAGGCGTCGCGGTCGAACACCGTCTCGAACTCACCGGCTGCGGCGCGCGCGCCATCGATGCTCTGGCCGGCGGCAACGGCGGAATCCTTGAGGAAAACATTGCGGGTGAGCGCCTTGGGCGTCAGCGATTTCCCACCGCGCGCGGGCTCTGTGAGGAGCAGCTTGCCATCCGCATCATCGTAACGGATTGCTGCCGTTTCTTTGCAAACCTCCAAGCGGAGATCCGGCGTGGCAATCGTGAAGGCCGCGGGGCTTTCTGTGACTTCGTAGTCGGTGAAGCGCTCCGTCGAGGTGACGATCAGGCTTGGGCGACCGAGAAAGGGCTTCCCCTGCGTGAGCGTGATGCGGGCGATGGATGGACCGTAAAAAGCAACACGCAGGCGGGTCTCACCGGAAGCGATGATCACCGCGCCTTCACGCGATTCGATGGACCAAGGAGGAGTGGAGAGAGTGGAAGTCACGGCTGAATTTCAGTGGCAAGTGGACGACGGGCTTCGAGTTCCGCATGGATTTGTGGTTCCATGCGCTCGTATTTCCGGTAAAACAAAACCGGGAGAAGAGCGAACAGATAGAACAAGGCAGGAAGCCAGATGAAGCCGATTTCAATGCCCTGCAGTGCGGTGGCGGACTGGGTGGTGTTAGGAACATAGCCGGTGGCCCCGAGAATCCACGCGGGCAAGGCGCCACCGAAACCGCTGCCGGCTTTGAGGCAGAAAGCCGCGCCGATGGCGGTGAGCAGGCCGGCCGCGCGGACGCCGGTTTTCCACTCACCGTAGTCCACGCTATCGGAGAGCAGCGCGAAGGGCAGCGCCATGGCCGCACCGCTGGTGATGATCCCAGCGATCCAACCGGCAAACATCAAGGGCGCGGAATGGCTGAGCACCCCGGAGTAGAGAAGCACCTGGCTGGCGACCGCCCCGGCCAAGCCCCAAGCCCAGATGGTGGACTTGCTCATGCGGCGGCAGAGCCATGGCAAGGCGAGGATGGACACCAGCGAGATGACATCCAGGCTGTTCGCCAGCGCGGTGAGCTGCTTGTTCTTCCAAATGTGTTCGAAGAAATAGGGAGCCATGGAAATCCGTGCAATGAAGGCGATCCAGAAGCAGAGACTGCTGGAAAAGATGATGATCCACGGCCAGTTCCCCTTGATCGCCGAGAAGCCTTCGAGGATGGGAGCAGCCTTTTTTTTCTCTACCACCGTCTCGCGAAGGTTGCGGAAGGCGATCAGATAGAGAGCCACCGAGAGCACCGCGAAGATCGGCATGGTAAGCATGAAGCCGTGGCGATCATTGCCATTACCCAACCATTTCACGAGGGGATAAGCGCTGGCGTTCACGGCGAGCACGCCGATTTTGGAGCCGAACATGCGGAAGCTGGTGAGGGTGACGCGTTCGTTCGGGTCCGGCGTGAGGGCTGAGAGGATCGAGGTGACCGGGGTGTTGATACCGGTGTAGAGGATGCTGCAAAGGACGTAGGTGATGCCGCAATACCAGGCCTTGGCCGGGCCTTGAAGATCCGGAACGCAGAAGGTGAGGACGCCGAAGAGCGCAAAGGGAAAACAAAGCCAGAGAAACCACGGGCGGTTCTTGCCCCAGCGGCTATGGGTGCGGTCGAAGACCATACCCCAGATCGGCGCGTCAATGGCATCGATCAAGCGTGCGATGAGCAGGATGGTGCCTGCGGTGGCTGCGGAAATCCCGACAACATCGGTATAGAAATTCAATAGATAGAACGAGATGACGCAGAACACGAGTTGGCCTGCGGCGTCAGTGGCGGCGTAGCTGAGACGACCGGAGAGCGGCAGCCGGTGAGATGGTGGCGTGGGATTCATACGGTGGCTACTTAGCGGTATTTGGGGATTTGAAACAGAGAGTGGCAACTTCCGAATCGCCCTGCCCGTGAGGTGATCGTGCGGAGTGCTTGGCATTCATGCAACGGCGGCCCATGCGCAGCGGCGGTCGGAGACAGCCACTCGCCGGGGCTTTGGCAGCTGAATGCTTCATGGTGCGCTGATCACTTTCAGGCCGAACAAACCTCCGACCGTGTAACCGTCGGGGTCAACCGTGAAGCGGACGACCACTTCGGCCGTGTCGCCGGTGGTGCCTGCCGGCAGGAGGTCCGTGGGAATGGCGTAGGATTGATCGAAGAATTTCCCGGGATGCGCGCGGAACAACTCCTGGGTCGCGAGCAGGCGGTCGTTGATGAAGATCTTGAACTTCCGCGTCTGACCTTCCTCACCCCAATAGTTGGCAACGAGGGCCGCTTTCCTGCCGACCGGGATTTTGATCTTGTAAGCAAACTCCTCGCCCTGGCGATAGGTCTTGCCGTTGGCAGGGCCGGTCTGAGAGTTGCGTTGGGAGACGAGGCGCGAGGAGTCGCTGTAGGTGCCCGGGGCGATGAAGTCGATGGCGCCCTTGACCCATGCGAGATCCACGCCTTCGAGTTCTTCGGAAACCTGCACCCAATCGGCGGGAACGATCTTTTTCCAACTCGGTTCGAGGCCGCTTTCGCGGATGATCGCTTGCGCCTCGGCGGGCCAACTGCCGCCGGGGTGGACTGAGTTGTTCACGCCTTTGGTGCCGGGTGAGGAAAAATTCCACTTGTCATCGGAGGCGAAACACCCCTCGACAAGGAGGTTGTGCTTACGGCCGTAATCTCCGCCGTAATAAGCGAGATCGAAGGGACCTTCCAGCACGTTCGCGCGGTTGATGATGAGGGTGGAGCCCTCGTCATTGTAGATCGTCCATGACGACTTGCGGCAGTAGTTGCGGTCGATCAAGCTGCCCGGCTGGCGGCCGAGGGTATAGATGGCACCGCCGTCGTGGAGGATGCTCATCGTGCGCTCCACGCGGTTCCCATGGATCCGGTTGTTGCCCGCCACCATGGTGGGGTTTCCAGGAAAAACGGAAGGACGCGAGCCCTGACCCCATTGCGGGTGGTTGGCGACGTCGCTGCCATCAAAGTCGCACCAGCCCCAGCCGACGTTCATGCCGGAGTAGGGCGCGTTCGGAATCCAGTTGTGCTCGATGATCGCCTGATAGGCATAAAAGACGGTGATGATGGTGTGGCCGTTGAACAAGGCCGAGTTATCCGGCAGGAAATTGTTAGATATCAAAACCCGGCGTGGGATGGCCTCGGTGCCGGGGGCGAATTTCTCGCGATCAATGCCCGCGCCCTCGGGGTGCTTGAGATCGGGTGTGTCATTCTCGTAGGTGTGATGCGGGTGACCCAGCGTGATGGCGCTGCCGCCCGCATCACGGATGACGTTGCCGACAATGCGGACGTCGCTGACGTCATTGCTCATCACGATACCTTGGCAGCCGGTATGCGCGACGGTGTTGCGGATGAACTCGACGCCCTCCACCGCATTGCCGATGACCGCGCCGGGGAGCGTGTCGTAAGAGCGATAAACATCGTAGTGCCAGTTCGGGCTGGCGAAGGCGGTGTTGATGCAAGCGGTCTGGACGGTGGCCGTGCCGTGGGAGCCATCGATTTCCATCAGATTGTAGTCGGTATAGGCAAACGTGAGTCCCTCGAAGGTGATATTCCGCACGCGATTCCTGATCGGCTGGCCCGCGAGTTCAACGAGCGTTTGGGTCACCGGTGCGATGACCTTGGCGGTTTTCATATCCTGCCCCGGACGTGGGATGTAATAAACCGTCTTGGCTTCCCGGTCGAAATAGAACTCACCGGGCTGATCCAAGAGCTCGAAAGCATTGTGGATGATTTGCTCGCTGTTGAGCGTGAGGCCCGCCGTCCAGCCGATTTGTTGGGCGATGGCACCGTAGGGTTGCTGGAGTTTGAAGATATACTTGTCGCCCTCGGTCGCGATCTCGCGCACGCCGATGAAGTTCTTGTTCCAAGTGGTCTGGTTTTCGATTTCGACATCGGCGACGTTGTGGGTGATTTTCGGGAGGTCGCCCGTCTGGTATAGGATGCCATCGGCAGCCTCGCCGCTCTGCCATGCCCATGGGGCCTGGCCGGCGGTCACCTTGTAAGTCCCCCACCCGCCTTGGGCGCGGATTTTCTTGCCACTGTTGGCCATCACCGCGCGGACCTTGTCCACGTAGAGGGCGCGGAGTTTTTCGTCGCGGTTCAGCGGGGCTTTCCAGATGCCGTCCTTGTAGGGCTGCCAGCCGCTGACAGGGACACCACCGGTGAACATAGGGGTCTGGCCGTCGGCCGCACGATAGATGACGCGATGGGTGCCTGTTCCGGAATCCTGCGGGCCGAAGGCGATGGTTTTCCGGACGGGATAGGTTCCGCCCGCGATGGTCACGGCGATGTCACCCGTCATGGTGGGAAGCTGTGCACGCACGGCATCGCGGGCTTTTTCCAGCGATTGAAACGGCTTCGCCGCAGTGCCGGGATGGCTGTCCGAGCCACTGGCTGCGACGAAGAACTCGTGAGCGAATTCGGGAACCGCATGAGCCCCGGCTGCGGTGACAATGAGGGTTGCAAACAATTGGCAAGCAGCGGTCCGGCGGTTAAAAAAATGCGGCATAAAAGAGTGGATCAGGCCGCGATTGTATCCATCAAGACGCATCCACGCAACGACACCGCTTGCATTTCATGCGACAATTTGTGCATCCGCCGGAATTCCTCGGGTCCGGCTGCTGCGTCGCCCTATCACTGTTTCCGGAGCTTCGCGCTCAACTCGTGAGCGCCGCTCCCGACGCTCAGCAGGGTGTTGCGGCCCACGGTTTCCGCAAAGCTTGGGGAGCCATTCGTGGTGAGGGTGGATGAATCGAGATCGGGCAGGCGGAGTTCCGCCGTCACGCCGTCTGGCACGGTGAACCAGAGCTGCCATTGTCCGTCACGGATGGTCCATTTCATCGGAACCGGACCGAAGGGCGTGACCACCACACCGCCCGCTTCGGCCAGGTCCGCAGGCCTTGGATTGATGATGATGCGCTTTTGTTCCACAGGCCCGGCGAGACGGACTCCGAGCAGGTAGGAGCTCATGAAATACGCGGGGATCGAGCCGTAGTTATGGCAGGACTCGCTCATGCCGCCTCCTTGATCGTTGACGAACGACTCGCTGAGCGTGCCGGCATCCTGGAGGAAGTTCACCATGTTTTTCCAGCGGCCACGCATCTCTGAAAGCGCGATACGATCCGCTTCCGCCGAATCCATCTGATAGAGTTCGCTGAAGGCCCAGTAGAACATGATCGGCATTCCGAGACCCGCCTTTTGGTCCAACAGTTCACGCCAATTCGCTTTCGCGCCGACTGTGAGCGGCGCGCCTGGATTTCTGAAGTGAGCGAGAAACCAGCCGCGCGTGGCGGCGAGGCGCTCCTGCGGCACGATGCCGCAGGATAGCGCCATGAGCTGTGCGTGAACGGAGGGTGGCAGCTTCCCGCCATCCAGAAAACCCGCGCTGTAGGCTTGTTGATTTTCATCCCAGAGAAGATGGCTATAACGGGTGGCGAGAGACTCGGCGGCGGCCTGATAGATCGCCGCCTGCCCGGGATCCTCCACCACCCGGGCGAGGTGGACAGCATCGCGCAATGCCTGATAGAAAAACGCATTGATCGTGGCACCCTCGCAGGTGAGGTAGGCGATCGGGTTGTCAAAAGAGGCATACTCGCGCGCCAGCAGCAGGCCGTGGGGAGACCGGCGGTCAAGAAACCACTGCATCTGCCGGAGCAGCGCAGGCCACATCTCGCGGACGAAGCCAGAATCCCCCGTGAGGTCGTGATGCCAGCGCAGCGACTCGACCCACTGCATCGCATAGTCATCGATGAAATGATGCGGATCCTCGGCCCCGCGGTCGGTGGGAAAGGTGCCGGGGAGGCGACCGTCCGGCATCTGGCAGGCGGCGGCGTCGCTGATGAGCTTGCGCAAGGTGCGGGTGTCCGAGTGGATCCGACCGCCCTTGCCATCCGGTCCCGCGGCGGCGATGCGCATGGTGTTGAAGCTGGCCTTGCTGCCGTCCTGCACCCACTCATTGCGCTCGCGGGCGTCCGACCCATGGGCGTCGTCGGTGGTGACCTCGATGGTATTGACCGCCATTTCCCAGAGCCGGGTGAGCATGGGATCGCTGGATTGGAAACTGCCGATGCGTTCGTAGGGATACTCGCGTGAGGTCATTTTAAGACCGAGTAATTTCACCCGTCCGGAGAGGCAGGTGACGGTGACATAGCGGGCACACCATTGATCCGCAGCGAGAAACGACTGGCGGCCGGAACGGGCGGTGTAGGTGGTGCCGATGCCGTAGGTCTCCGCCGGTTTTCCATCGATGAAGCGCAGCGCGTATTCCAACTGGAGCACGCTGCCTGCCTCCGCTTCCAACTCGATGGCGGGATAAGCCATGGCCATGCGGCCGAGGTCGATGACGACCGAGGCCTGCCCATCCGCCGCCCCCTTGTGGGCCGGGTGTATATTAGAAGCGGATAGAGCGGTGAAGCCGGTGAGATCGGGACTGCTTTTCCAATCGGCTGGGACCGCTCCGACCGCGCATCGGAAGTCGGAAGTGCTGAGGATCGCATGGCCATGGTTGAGCATCGAAACGAAAAGCCCGGCGCTGTGGTCGCCGTTCTCCAAGTCCTCTGCTTCAATGGCGATGACATCGCCATCCGCCACGTCGATGTTGCCGGTCCAGCCGGTTTCGAGATCGTCGCTGCGGGCGATTTCCCTGCCGTTCTGATAGATGGTGAAACGGTTGTCGCAGAGCACCTTGATCGAGGAGTCCTTTCCCACGCCGAACCCCGCATTGCTCCAAACCGCTTTGAAAAAGACCTTTTTCGCAGGGCCGGACGCCCACATCCACTTGCCCGTGAATCCGCCGGGATAACTCCACGGGCGTGTTTCGCCGGCATTCAGAGGAATGGGAAGTTGATCAGCCAGCGCCTTGCCTTCCGGCATGATGCGCAGCCCGCTCATTTCCACCTCCTTGCACAGCGGAGTGATCCGCGGGCGGAAATCTCCCCATGCGCTGCCGTCCGTGGCGACGGCGCGCACCCAGGAGGAATCGTCGAATGTTAGAGAAGTCCAATCACCCGGCCACTTGCGGCCGTCGATCACATCCGGGATGGAACTCCATGCGCCGGGCGAAGGTTGGTATTCAGTCTCGACGGAGAATTTCCAATCACTACCCGTGCGGAGGACTTCACGTCCATCGCCCACAAGCAAAGCTGTTAGTCCTGGTGCATGACTCATGATCCGACCGCTGACGGCACCGGAATAGTGATGCACGAGAACGACCAGGGAGTTGGTTCCGGTGCGGAGCCATGGCTTGATGTCGAGTGTGTCATATTCAGGAGAATCCGGATGGAATCTCGACGGCCCCCTGAGCACCTGCGCGCCATTCACCCATAGCATGTAGCGGGAGTCTGCGAAGAGATGTAGCGGTGCCGTGGATGGAACCTCGGAGAGTTCAAATGATCTTCGAAACGCAGCGTAGGTTTGTTTACCGGAAGGAGCCGCCGGGGTCCAAATCATGGAAGCCTTGAGAGCCTCCGGGACGTCGCTGGCCTTGGCAGAAGATAACATAAGAACGTGAATGGCAGCGCAGAGCAGAACGGCTACTTTGGAAATAGGCAATAACATTACTCGCGGGAGATTAGAACTCGTCGAAGGTGACTTGCGAGTCTTCCACGCCGAGGTCGCGCAGCATTTTCTGACAGGCTTTCATCATTTGCGGTGGGCCGCACAGATAGAACTCGGCGGCCTTCGGATTGACGAGCGACTTGAGGTGGTTTTCAAGGGCCACCTCATGGATGAAGCCGACGTGACCTTCCCAGTGATCCGAGTCGAGCGGGGAGGACAAGGCGGGATGGAAGCTGAAGTTGGGGAAGCGCGCGGCGATGCCTTCGAAGTGCTCCTGATAGAACAACTCCTGGCGCGAGCGCGCCCCGTACCAGAAGGAGACCTTGCGCGGCGTCTTGAGCGTCTCGAAAAGGTGTGTGATGTGCGAGCGCAGCGGGGCCATCCCGGAGCCGCCGCCGATGTAGATCATTTCCCGCTGGGTGGGGCGGATATGAAAATCTCCGAAGGGGCCGACGGCGGTGAGAGTGTCGCCGGGCTTCAACTGGAACATATAGGCCGAACCGATGCCGGGAGGGCAGTCCTGGCCGGGCGGCGGAGTGGCGATGCGGACATTGAGGCGAAGCACCGATTCCGATCCGGGATCGGAGGCCATGGAGTAGTTGTTGTGTTTCACGCCATCAGGATTGCGGGCCGCCAAAGCGAAGACATGCTGGGCATGCCAGACCGAGGCGTAGGGCTCCGGGATGTCGAAATCGCTGAACTTGATTTCCTCGAAAATCGGGATTTCAAATTGCAAGTAATCACCGGGCTTGAAGCTGACCTTGTGCTCGGGTTCCAAGGTGATTTCGCGAATGAAGGTGGCCACGTTGCGGACATCCAGCACCTTGAGGCGGAGGGATGCCTGAGGTCGTGCGCCAGCGCCGCCGGGTGCGGTGGTGCGGAGGAAAATCCTGCCGTCGCGGTTTTCCACGGGATACGTGGCGAGCCCGCGGCAGATCGGAGCGCGGGCGGGTGAACCATCAGCAAGGTGGAAGCGACCGTTGTGCTTCGGGCACTCGATGGTGCCGGCGATCACAAGCCCATCCGCGAGGTGGGTGTTGCCGTGGGTGCAAATGCCGTCGGTGGCGAAGAATTTCCCATCCTGATCACGGATGACCGCGAAGGTCTTGCGGCCGTGATCGAAGCGGACCACGTCGCCGAGCGGGAGGGCATCGGCCGGGCAGACCTCGATCCATCCATCCGGGTCCGCGGCGGTCTTCGAGACATGGCGACCGTCGCAGGAGTTTTGAATCGGCGGCGGCAAGGGGCGTTTCACATGATAGCCGGGGTCCTTGATCTGGCGCTTGACGGCGGGGACGATTTCCTTCCAGGCCGAGAGGATGGAGGGATAGGGCGGCGGGCAGTCGCCACGGATCGTTTCGTGCAACTTGGGCAAGGCATGGTAAGGCACCAGCGGAAACATGTGGTGCTCCACATGATAGTTCATGTTCCAATAGATGAACCGGCTGATGGGATTCATATAGACCGTGCGGCAATTGAGTCGGTGGTCCAGCACATTTTCCGCCAGGCCGGCGTGTTGGGTGGTGTTATGGATGATCATCAGCCAGGTTCCGAAGAAATTGGGCAAGGTGATGAGGAAGATCGGGATCCAGCTTTGCAGGGCGACCGCAGTCACCACGACTGCGAGATGCAGAGCGAGGCAGATTCGGGCATTTCGATAGACTTTCGGGAATTCGCTCTCGGGGATATAGGTTTTTTCCGCAGGAGACATCCGGCCGCAGGAGTGCCGGAAGAGGCTTGGAAAATACCCGAGGTAGCCGCCGAAGTTGAACACACTGAGGAACAAACCACGCACGTCCGGCGGGCGTGGAATCTGGATTTCCGGATCACGGCCGACGATGATGGTATCGCTGTGATGGCGGTTGTGGCTCCAACGCCAGACGGTCGATTCCCGCATGACCATGAAGGATGCGACTTCATAGAGCAGCGAGTTCATCCAGTCGGTCTTGAACGCGGTGCCATGACCGCATTCGTGCCAGCGCGAGTCCGAGTTGGTGGCATAAAAAACCGCATAGACCAGATAGGGAATCACCACCCACCAAGTGCCCCAGAAGTGGACGGTGGCCCAGCCGGTGAGGGCGAGGATGGAGAACCAGAGAATCGTGTCGCGGATGGCGGGGCCGTCGCGGCGCTGGAGAAGGTGCCTGAGTTTTTCCTTGGGGACGGGTGTGGTGTACCAATCCGCCTCGGCGAGGCCCCGCTCGATGGCGAGGGTGGCATTGGCTCCGGTGAGGCTGTAGTCGGGTGCGGGTGCGGTGGATGCGCTCATGGCGGCAGACGGTTGTTAGATGAGTTGATTTCGAAGGTATTGGAGCATCCAGGTATTGACCTCCCAGGCATCGCCCGCGGGTTCCGGGGATTTGCCGAGCAGCGGCATGTAGGGAGCGGGGCCGAACTCCGGAGTGACCGTGAACCACTCGCGTGACTCGGCACGGCGGAGATCAAGGATTTGATTCCACCATCCGGTGAAGCGCTCGAGCCACGGAGCGTGGGCGGGATTTCGAGGATCGCTGATCTGCGGGCCCTCATCGAAGCCGACGCGGCCGTGGATGTGGCCTGCTGCGGCCATGGCGGCGGCCATGGCGGCGGGCTGGTCGGATAGATCGCTTTCGTGAACACAGACCCAGTGGGAGAAATCCGCAGTGAGGCGGAGGTCGGGAAGCTGGCGGAGATATTCAAGGGTGGCTGGCGCACTGAAGAGCGCGCGCCCGCGGTGGGTCTCGTGCAGCAGGGGGACACCGTATTCCGAAACCAGTTTCTCACCTGCCTCGAAGATCCGCAGCGAGTCGGCGAGGGAGAAAAAATCCTTACCGGTGTGCGAGTTGACAAACAGCGGCTGGAGCTCCACGGCGCGAAGGTAGCGCGCTTCAAGCGAGCGCAGGTGCTCGTCCGGCGTGGCTCCCTCGGTGGCGATGTGGGAGACGATTTTCAGGTTGGCCGCCTCATGCAAGGCGCGGATCTCACGGGTGCGTTCCGGACGCGCGGGCAGATAGATCTCCGTGCCGTCATAGCCAGCGGCCGCGCAACGATCGACAAACTCGGAGACGGAGAGATCGGAGAGTTCCCAGTTGGCTTTGGTGAATAGGATTTTCATACAAATGGATAAGAGTCGCGGACACTATCTTCCCAAGCTGAGGATTGGGAATGGACGACTTGGACCCTCGAATGTAAATTCCGGAGATGCGAAGCTTCCATTTCCCCTCTGGCATCATCCCCCGATCCGGGCCGGTAACCCCGATAGGAAACGCCGAATTTGGCGGTAGATTACGCGGAACAAGCGGTACGGGTTTCTCGAAGTTCAGGGTCTATGGCATGTATGCCTTGGTATTATTGCTCAAGGGAGGGGGACGCTACCGGGACCGCAGGGGGATGGACCGGCGGCTGTCCGCCGGGGATCTGGTGGTCGTCTTTCCAGAGCACCCGCATCAGTATGGGCCGGAAGCGGGTGATGTCTGGGATGAGGTGTTCATCGCCTTCCATGGTGCTGCATTCGAAGGCTGGCGGTCACACGGACTCGGGCCGGAAAACGCCGTCTGGAGGCTGAGCGATTGGAACCAGAACGCGGCGCGGATTTTTGAAATCCTGCGAATGCCGGTGGCTACTCTCGCTGAATCGACTGCGGTAGCGGCGGCGATTCATGGGTTGATCGGAAGCATGTTAGAGTCACGCCCGCCGGGCGAGGAGGCCTGGCTGGAGACAGCTCGGCAACTTCTAGCAGGCGGCGGCGAGGCACCAACATCGCAAGACATCGCGGCGGAGCTTGGCATGAGTTACGACCATTTCCGCAAGGTGTTCAAGACCGCGACGGGTGAGACGCCAGCGGGTTTTCGCCGCCGCCGCCGCTTGGCGCAGGCGGCATTGATGTTACAGCGCCCGGATTTAAAGCTGGATATGATCGCCGAGTCGCTCGGGTTCTGTGATGGCTTCCATTTATCCAAGGCCTTCAAGGCAGAGTTCGGCCACTCCCCCGCCGCGTTCCGGCTGCGGCAAACGCGTTAGCTTGGATAAGCAGGCGGTTTACTTCTGTTCGACCGGCGGTGATTCAAATTCGGGGAATGCGCGCGGCATCGTGCCGGTGTAGGGTTGGGCACACGTGCGCCCCGCCATGGAGACGTCGATGGATGTGATGCCGAGCTTGAGCGCGGGAGATTCCGGTTTCAAGCGATAGTCATGGCGCGAGGCATCCACGAAGAGTGGATCGGCGATGAGCGAGTTTTGATCCCGTCCTCTAGTCTGCCACTGTTCGAGGGTTTGCTGGCTTGCGAATGTGACCGGCTCCCCATCGGTGCGCCAGTAGAGATTGGAGTCAAAGCGATAGTTGTCGCCTTCCCAGTTCGATCCCAGCAAGGGCGCGCCCTGATAGAAAACCACGTTGTGATGGATATTGAGAGTGAAGTGTTCCGGCTCGGGGCGGGTGCGCATGAGTTGCGCCTCACGTCCGAGCGCGAAAACGTTGTTTCGCACGGTGTTGTTCTTCCCGTAATGCTGGTGGAATCCCGCGCTTTTGGTATGGTAGACCACGTTGTTCTCGGCAAGGATGTTCGAGGTGCCCTCGTCGAAATAGATACCCCAGCCGCCGTATCCGTAGGAATCGACATCGTGGATCAGGTTATGGTGCAGGTGGTTGCCATCACCCGCGCCGAGTGTGTAGATGCCGCCCATGTCTGATAGAACACGCTGGCCGATCTGGCGGATGTGATTGTAGGCGATTTCATTGTGATGTGAGAGGCTGCGCCCGTAACCCCACGACCAACCGGGTGAGATACCGGTATAGTATAGATCGACGATGTCGTTGTGGAGAACCTTGTTGTTCGGAGAATGACCGATCCACACGCCGATGGCCGCCGAATGCAAGCGCCCGCCGTGGGCGACCAGACACTCGCGCACGAGGTTGTCACTGGCTACGGCGTCATCGTCATCGAAGGCATTCATTTCACCGATTTTCACCCCGCCGCCGCCAAGGTCGGTCATTTGGCAGCGATCGATGCGGTTGCGCTTGCAAGCGGTGGCCAGCCATACCGCGTATTCCCCGGTCTGTGAGACCGTGCTGTCTTCGAGCGCACAATCGCGGGCACCGAGAGCATAAACGGCGGCACCGAGGTTCGATTCCGCCTGGATCGCGCTTTGCCCGGCCGGCGGTGTCGCCCAGTTCGCGTGACGGAAATGAAGACCGCGCAGCATGATGTGTTGCACCCATTTTTTGTGAGTCAAGTCGCCACGCAGCTCGACCAAGCGACCCAAACGAGGCGCGATGACCTCAGCGGTGTCCACCATTTCTCCGGGCAGCGGCAGGTAAGTCAACACACCGGTCTTCCGGTCGAGATACCACTGGCCGGGTTCGCTGAGTGCTTCCTTCACGTTATCCACCAGGAAGCGGCCGCCGCGCGGCCACTTGGTCCAGTCCGCCGTGCGGGAGGTGGCGCCCGTGAAGGTCGCGATGTTGCTTGCGCCATCCACGGCGGCGAGCCTCATCCGCGAGGCTGACCAGATGTGAAACCCGACGACCTCGACATCGCCGAGATTCTGCCAGTCCGGACGGATGTCGCCGGGCTTGAAGACCACCCGGTCAAAGCCCTTATCCTTGTTTGCCGGAGTCGGTTCCACTTCGCCCGAGAAGTAGTAATAGCCTTTTTTCGGCAGGCGTGGCCGGGTGCGCGTGCCGCCGTTCACGGACAGGCGCGTGAAATTCCAATGACCGGCGGCCACTTCGGGCAGAGTTACCGTCCATGTGCCGCTCTTGTTTTCCATACCCGTAAGGAGCCGCCCGCCGCTAAAGACAGGTTTTTCATTTTGATAGGCCGCATAAACCACAGGTTGCGCCGCGGTGCCGGAGTCCTCCGGGCTCAGGACAAACGTTCGATTCAGAAAATAGATTCCACCTCGCACCGCCACCACGACGGGGCCTGCTTGGATGGTCGTGTTGGAAACTCTCCACTCGCGCACCGCATCGCGTGCCCGCTCCAAGGTGGCGAAGGGCGCTTCAAGAGTGCCTGCATTGGCGTCATCACCATTCGGCGCGACGAAAAAGCGGGGTTGGGGAGCGGCGGGCTGGGCCGAGGCGGTTCCAACCCAGGTGCCGATTGCAAACACGACCAGGGTGATGAGGATTCTTGAAACATGCATGGTTTGAGACCATGAAATTGTTGTTACTTGTGGTCAACGACATTGCTTGCATTCCTTGCGACAATTCGTGCAAAATCCTCCAATGCCTGAGCAAAAGAGAAAACGCATTCTGATCGTGCTTGGATTCATGGAGCCATCGATTCTAGCAGGTTTTTCGCGGTATGCGCGGGAAGCAGGCTGGGTGGTCAACGCCTTTGCTGTGTATCATGGCTCTGTGCCGAAAGCCTGGCAGGCGGACGGCCTGTTGACGACCAATGTATTCCGGCCGGACTTGGTGAAATTCGTGCGTGGCATATCGCGCAGCGTGCCCACCGTGCTGCACGGTTGCAACGATCTGCGTCTTGCCAGCCCGAACGTGGAGACTGACGAGCGGGAAATCGGGCGGATGGCAGCCCGTCACTTGCTGAAGTGCGAACATCGGCACTTCGCCTGCCTGCGTTACTCCAGAAACATCCATGCGCTGCGACGGTTGGAGGGCTTCCGTGAAGTCTTGGGAGAAGCGGGGCAGGAATGCATCGATCTGGAAATGATCGCCGAGCATGGAGTGGGGGTTGGCGAGTGGTTCCGCCACAAACTCTCGGAACTCCCCAAGCCGCTTGGCTTGTTTGCCGAGGACGATCTGTTAGCCGCGCGGGTGATTGAAGCTGCCAACGATGCGGGATGGCACGTTCCCGAGGAGCTTGCCGTGATCGGCTGTGGAAACATCGAACTGGTCTGCGAGCTCGGTACCATGCCGATCACCAGCATCGCCTGTCCGCTTGAAGAGCAGGCCTATCAGGCCGCCGCGATGCTGAATGCGCTGATGAATGGCGAAGCGCCGCGCGAACGGACGGTGACGCTGCCACCGCTCACACTGATCGCCCGCAAGAGCACGGACTCGGTGGTGGCGCTACATCCCCTGGTAAAGCGGGCGATTGATTTCATGGGCAAGCGTCTCCACCATCTCGACCTGGACGCGCCCGCCGTTGCCGCCCATTGCGGAGTCTCGCTGCGTGGACTTTACAACGGCTTCCAGTCCGACCTGCGCACCACGCCGATGGCCTTCCTGCAACGCCTGCGCCTGCGCCGCGCCATGGAACTGCTGCGGCAGGATCACGGCAAGGTCGAGGCAATCGCCACGGCATGCGGATTCAGCAACCTCCGCACCTTCCAACGCACCTTCCAACGCCAGGAGGGCACCACACCGACGCTTTGGAAGCGTGGCAATGAATACTAACCGATTGCCGGAGATGGAAGTTGTTAGAACTTCGGATTCATGATGCTCACCCCCATCAGGCCGATGACGGACTCCTGGGAAAGTGCTTCGAGGGTGATTTCCTTGAGCATCACACCGGGGCGGAGCTTGCGGTTGAGGACCATGGCACGGCAGTTGCTACCCAGCTCGACGGTCATGGGCCAGGGCTTGGGCACGGTGAATTCCTCGCCAGGCTCGGTGTAGTAGGACGAACCAAACTGGGCGCGGGCCTGGATGCCTTTGATGGGTGAGAGGTTCCAGTAGTTGTAGGGAGGAACGAGTTCGAGGGTTTCCTCGATGCCATCGGCGTATTTCAAGCGCAGCACGGCGTTGGCGATGCGACCTTGCATGACGGTGGTGGACCCGCAGACCAGGAACCAGGCAGCATCGCCGGACTGGTTAACAGGGACGCTGACCTCGTCCGGCCAATTGTCCCAGAGCGAGACGAAAGCGACGTTTTTGCTGGATCCGCCCCAGAGGAAAGGCACGCCCTGCGGGGTGAGAAGGCGCTTGGAATCCGCGGACTCTAACATTCCAGAGACCTTGTCGATACCGATCTGCGGGCGGGAGACGCCCCAGTGCGGGAAACACCACGGGGAGTAGCCGTCATGCCCGACCCGGGAGGAGACGGTCTGTGGGCGCGGTGAAACGTATTTTTGCTCATAGATCTGAGTGATGTCGGCAGTGAGCGCGGCGGAAAGATCCAGCGGCTTCCAGGTGGCTCCGGCTGGCACCTCGGCGAGTGTGGCAGGCGCGGCGGGGGCCGGCTTGATGTGCAGGTTGAACATGCGGATTTGCTCGAGCGAACCGCTTTTCACGGTGGCAAAGACGCGGCGGCGGCCCTCGTTGTTAGAAAGGCTCCCCTGAATTGCACCGCCCGTCATGGCGCTGTCATTCAGCGTGCCGAGCGGATCGCGGAAAGATACCAGCGTGGCGGGACTTACCCCGCTAGGGACCAGGCTGACTTTTTCACCGGCGATACCTTTCACTTCCATCGGTTTTTCCTCCGGCAAGGTATCCGCGGTGGTCACGGCGACGCGTGCGGTAGCACCCGCAAGGGCCGGCGTGGTGACGCGGACGATGGTCTGGCCGAAGCCGGGGCGGGTCTCGTAGCCGGCGGGCTGGCCATCGACCATCACGCTGGTGATGGCGGAGGCGCGCACTGGGATATCCACCGTGAGCGAGGCCGCGCGCTGGAGCCTGACGGCAAGCGTGTGGGTGTTACTACTACGCTCATAGGAGATGGATGCGTCCGGATTGCTGATCGACGCCCGGTCCCAATCCGCGGGAAACTGCGGGGCGACGAGGACTTTTCCGAAGGGATAGTCCGGTTGGTAGCCGAAGAGCCCTTCGACGAGCGTACGGGTAAAGGTGTGAACGGTATCGCCGAAATCGGTGCCGCCGACGAGGTCCACGGAATCTCCGGGCACCAGGTCGTTGAAGCCGGTGTGGAGGATGCTGCCGCGCAGCACATCCCAGCCGTCGCGCGCGAGGCCGGTGCGGAAGTAGGCGTGGGCGAGCATGAAATTGTCGCCGGGCCAGAGCACACGGACCGACCAGATGGCGGGTGTTAGATTGGAGGTGACCACACGGCGGCCGCCGCTTTCCATGGGGATGTTTTCCAGGTTGTATTCCGTGTTATACAAGGTGGTGGCGGCTTGCTCGGGGGTGAGCAAGCCGGCCTCGATGGGGATGCAGTGGCTGTAGAGCCAGGGATTGTTGACGAGGCGCTGGTGGCCGCCTTGTTCGCGGAAAAGCCCCGGGTGGCCGGCCTCGCGTACCCAGAGGTCTTTGATGAAACCGGCTTTGATATGATCGAGGCGTGCCTGGTGGCGGGTGGCGGAGGCCTCATCGCCAGCCCGCCTGGCAAGGTCGCGTGCGAATTCGTGGGCGCGGTAAGCGTAGCCGGTGGCATCCGCGCAGCCGCCGCCGTTGAACCAGATGCAGTCGGTCGGCCAGGTGTTGATGACGCTTTCGTAGGTGCCGTTTTGATCCGGATCATAACACTCCTGGAAGCGTTCGAGATGGAGTTCCACACCCTTGCGGAGCTTGGCCTCGTGAGTGGGATCATCGGTGAGACGCCAGCGCCAGTCTTGCAGAATCTGGTCGAAATACTGGGTCTGCATTTCATAGAATGTCTGGTCTCCCGCGACGTAGCCTTTGCCATAGAAGCGGGAATCCGGGCCGGGCTTGGTGAGGAGGTAATCCTTCCCTTGATAGCCGCCCATCGACTCGCCGGATTTCTTGTTAGAGCTGGTGACCTGGGTGGCAAGGTAGGTATCGACGGATTTTTTCACCCGGTCCGGCCAGCCGAGCATGGTTCCGCCGATGGTGGTGCGCCAGCCGAGGTAGGGTGAGTTCCATGACATGCTACCGTGTACGAATTTGTTTCCATACCACATGCCGTCCACCCCGGCGACGGCCATGGCGGCGGCTGCGTTCACCCTGGGGTCCGGGGTGTCCACTTGCAGGCGCGATGCGAAATCGGCCGAGCGCGCGAGAGCCGCGTTGAAGAGCGGCTGCGGCGCGGTGTTCGCAGTGAGCGTGTCGGGATTGTCATCCTGGCGGATGAATGACCAATAGGCGGGATTTTGGTTGGAAAGCGGGATGCTGCCGACGATCAACGGGTGATCCTGCGGCTTGCTGCCGGACAGGGTGGCCGGGGTCTGCCAAGCAGCGGCATCCGCCACACCCAGGCTACCCGCGCCTGCTCGGCCGAAGGTGCCACCACCGCCACCGGGCAGGGCCACCGTGAACGATCCGGTCAGCGGCCCTTCATTGACCCGGACGACATTGCCGCGCGCGCTGGCGGGCTGGAACGAGACCTTACGGAGTTTTTCATCGCCGACTGGATAGGGGTCGATGGTCCAGTTAAGCTTGCCACCCGGCTTGCTTGCGCCGCCGTAGGCCCAGACGAGTTGGTCGCCCGCCCGGGCACCGCTGGCAACGGCGCGGGCGGTGAAGCCAGGGCTGCCGCCGAGGGTGAGAACTTGCAAGCGCAGGGTGAGACCGGGGAAATCGGGATCGGTGACTTGCCAAGTGGTATGCGCCGGCTGGAACGCGGCCGCGATGTTCGAAAAGTCGTGCAGCCACTTGGTAGCGGAACCCCGCTTCAAGCCGACGAGGAAATGCCCGTGGACGGTATCTCCGCTGGCGAATTTCACCATCGGCTTGTCACCGGTGAGGATGAAAGCGGCGGTATTGGCGGTGTAGTGCGGGCGGTTGAAAAAGCGGCCTTGATTGAATCCGATCACCGCATTTCCCTGGGCATGATAGCGGGTTTTGTCAGCGGCGGGCGGAGAGAAATTCGCGAGGTCCGGGACGCTGACGACGGTGAGATCGCACGAGTCGCTGGTGACCTTGCCGTGGCGGTTCGAAATCAATACCTGATAGACTCCGGCATGTTCGAGGGTGAGCCGTGGAAAGCTGAGGGTGGCGGCGGTGGCACCAGGGATGTCCTTGCCGTTCTTTTGCCATTGATAGACGAGGGGCGATTTACCGGTGGCGGCGGTGATGACCAGCTCGAATGACTCCCCCGCATAGTGCGCGGCGCGCCTAGCGGGCGGGAGGGTGACGAGTGGCGGAGAATCATCCGGGATGGCGAGCTGGAGCACGAGTTGGACGGGCGAGGCGGTATTGCCATCGAGCGAGAGCGCGTTCGCCCAATGCCAGCGGGCATTCCAATTCGCCCCCTGTGGCGAGCTCACCTCCTCACCGCGCGCAGCCGGCGAGGCGGTGAGGAACCAAGTGTCGGCGGGATGATTTTTCACCCAATCCGTGACATCCAGCGTGCCTGCGCCGCTGGAGTCGATGGATACGGTGAGCGGATCCAAAAGGTAACCTGAATCCGCAAACGAGGCACTGCTACCCGGTGTGGATGGATAGGCGGTGGTGCCATCCAGAGTGGTCCGGTTCGCCGCCTGGGTCACGCCGAGCGAGGTGCGGGCGAGATAGATCGTGCGGGCGGCCTTGTCCTCGGTTCCGCCGCGGAAGGTGAGGGTGGCGGAGCGGATCTGGCGGCCGGCAGCGGCCTTCGCCACGGCATCCTTGACTCGCAACCACGTTTGCTGGGCGCTGTTGTTGTCGCCTGCGGCGTAGATGCTGAGGTTTTCCGCATTTGCTTCGAAGACCTGGGACGTGCCGGAGTTCACCCGCTGGACGAAGTCAAAGGACGGCGAGTGGATCGTCACCGTCTGTGCCATGGTTGATGCGCCTGTCAAAATCAGGGTCGCCAGTAATCTGATTGGGTCTTTCATCTTGAATTGATATAACAGTCGCGACATACGTGCAGGGTTCATCAACTCTCAGTTCCAGCCAAGCGGCGTTTTCGCCGATTTCGGAAACAGCGGCGCTGCGCCAGACGCTGCTGCGGAAAGATCGCTCTTTTCACCTGGATCATGAGTCAGGTCATCGCGGCATTTACCTGCGGGACCGACGCGGAGTTTGTATCGGTTGTCCGACCATGCCGTTCGGGCGCGCAAATTTTTTCTGAAGGTGTTTGGTTTTGTGATTTCGGTTTGATTTCTATGAGCTGGGAGTGAGGTAGGTTTTGCCGGTTTCCCATGTCTCGGAGATCTCGATGAGGACGCCGGTGACGGGTCCCAGGAGTGATTTCCCCCTAGAAAAGAGATCCTTTGCCGTCTTTCCAGGGCGTGCGATCGCCGGGCCGGCCGATGTCCGGATTGAACCAGAGCATGGTGTTGGTGGGTAGGTCGCGCGTTTCAGCAGGGCGTCGCAACCATAGGCGGCGGATTCCTGGATGGATTTCAAATGGATCCTCCAAGCATCGGATGAAATTCAGGGAGCCAGCGTCCCGCTGAGCGTCACCTTGGCCGTAGCCAGCACACCGTCTGCACCTGACACATCACCTTCCACCTGCGCAAGCGCTCCGAGCCGCCCCTCGACTTTGACGCGGATCTTCAGCAGGGTGCCAGGCCGCGCCGCTCCCAGGATTTTCGCCGCCCGCACACCCGTGAGCCTCAAGTCCGCCATTACTGCGTGTTCCGGGTCAGTCTGGACCACCACGCCACCCAGCTGGGCGATCGCTTCGATGAGAATCACCCCAGGCACCATCGGGTCACCCGGGAAGTGACCTTCCAAAAACGCCTCATCACCTCTGACCAGATAGCTTGCCGTAGCCTCCTGCCCGGCCACCAGCGACTCCAGCCGATCCAAAAAACGGAAACTTTTCCCATGGGGGAGTGCACGTAAAGCAGCTTGATGTTCGGCGTTCATTTCGGCCGCAGCATCACCCCATCCCCGGTCCCGGCGCAACCCGTAAACCAGCTTGCCTCGGGCTGTTGACGGGAAATCGGGATTCGAACTTGCCGAGGAAATCCATTTTCATAAGCTGTCCGGCAGTCCCCATGAAGCGCCGCTCCCTATTCACCATGATTCCCGCCGCCTCCGCCCTTCTTGCACTTCGCTCGAAGGCCGCCCCGCTCTCGCAGTCCGCCGTGACGAGCGCCGGTTTCTCGATCGCGGTGCAGTGTTGGTCATTCAGGAAATTCACCTTGTTCGAAGCGATCGAGATGGCGGCCTCCGCCGGGGCGAATGTCGAGGTTTTTCCGGGGCAGAAAATCGGCGGCGAACTCGGCGAATTGAAGTTCGGTCCGGACCTGGGCGATGAGCCAATCCAGGCGATCCTCGCCCATCTCAAGAAGAATGGAATCGCCGCCGTCAATTTCGGAGTGACCGCCATTTCCAAAGACGAGGCAGAAGCCCGCAAGACCTTCGAACTCGCGAAAAAAATGGGCCTCTATGGAGTGACCACCGAGGCCATCCAAGCCATCGACACCCTCGAAAAACTGGCCAAAGAATACGACCTCAAAGTCTGCTTCCACAACCACCCGAAGCCCAGCGCGCTCTGGAACCCCGAAACGATTTGGAAGGCGCTTGAGGGACGTCATGAGAACCTCGGCTTCTGCGCGGACATCGGCCACTGGGCAAGCTCCGGACTCGACCCGCTCGAAGTGATCCGCAAAGTCGCTCCGCGGGTGCTTTCATTCCATATCAAGGACCGGGCCTCCATTGCACAATGGACTCACGACCGCCCCTTCGGCACCGGCGTGATCGACCTCGTCGCCATCCTGGACGAGGTCCGCAAACACGGCTTCGCCGGGAACGCAACCATCGAGTATGAACACAACTGGGAGAGCAATGTCACCGAGGTGGCGCAGTGCGCGGGATATCTACGCGCCTACTCGAAGATGCGGGCCTGAACCGATCGACGGCTGAAAGCAGCCGCGTGAACCCCATTCCTAGACCCTTTGCCAAAAATCATCTCCGCGATTCAGAATGCGTCGTGTCGTCATGAGACCATGAGGAGCGGCGAACTCCGATTCGCCCAGGCGCATGTTAGGCCGATGGGGATGCGCGAAGCTCTCCTTCATCGGCACCTCATGCGCTTCGGCAATTCTTTTTGGCAAGGGGCTAACATGGAGGCACAGCGGACATCTATTTCGTGATGAACTCGCGCGATGCCGATAGCGCGAAATTTTCCGGGTCATACATCGACTCGACCTTTGCGGGCGGGGCCGTTGCCTGGCCAGCGAGGGTGC
>CALMKO010000114.1 GCA_937867415.1 uncultured Verrucomicrobiota bacterium
AGCATGGGGGGCGCTGGTTGGCCGGGACGTAGCGCAGCGGTGATTGGTTGGAGGAGAGTTTGGCGGGTTTGTTTTCCGCCCTTGCGTATGACTGGGAATCATTCAGAAGTGCGGCATGTCGATTTTCCAGATGGCCCGTGAACTGGCGCTGATTCATTCCTCCGCAGCGGTTGTTGGTTGGGATCAGGAAACGTATCTGCCGACTGCTGGAGCGATGCATCGTGCAGAACAGCTTGCGTGGTTATCGTCCAGGGCGCATGAGCTTGCGACTTCGGATGCTTGGAAGTGTGCTCTTGAGGCGGCCGAGGATGATGATCCGGGGACGGACTTGAAGCATCGGGCGAATCTCCGGGAGTTGCGCCGAGAGTTCGATCGGGCGACGAAGTTAAGTTCCGAGCTTGTCGTCCGTGATTCGGTGGCGGGTTCGCTGGCGAAGCATGCATGGGCGGATGCGCGCGCGCGTTCGGATTTCTCGAGTTTCGCGCCGCATTTGGCGACGTTGTTGGAGATCGCCCGAGAGAAGGCGGATCTCTGGGGGTATGATGATGAGCCTTATGACGCGCTTTTGGAGGGGTATGAGCGTGGCACGAGTACGGCGGCGGTTGCGAGTTTATTTGATGCCATGCGCCCCGCAGTGCGGGAGATCGCGGCGGGAGCGGTGGCAAAATCCGCGGCCCACGTGGTGGCGCTGCCGCCGGGGCCTTATCCGATCGAGGCGCAGCAACGGTTGAATGCGCGGATCGCCGAGTCGATCGGCTTTGATTTTCAGGCAGGGCGCATCGATACCACGGCCCATCCGTTCTGCACGACTCTTGGTCCGCGGGACGTTCGTTTGACGACCCGCTATATGGAGAGTGATTTCACTTCCTCGCTTTTCGGGGTGCTTCATGAGGCGGGTCATGGGTTGTATGAGCAAGGGTTGGTTGCCGAGGACTTCGGTCTGGCATCCGGTTCGGCGGTGTCCCTGGGCATTCATGAATCGCAGTCCCGGCTGTGGGAGAATCATGTCGGGCGTTCGCGGGCGTTTTGGGAGAAGTGGTATCCGGTGGCACAGGAAGCGTTTCCGCAGTTGGTGAGGATGTCCTTGGATTCCTTTTTGGAGTATCTGTGGCGTGCGGAGTTCTCACCGATCCGAGTTGAGGCGGATGAGGCGACCTATGATCTGCACATCCTGTTGCGTTTCCAACTGGAGCGGGAGTTGTTGAACGGGAGTCTGGCGGTCGGGGATGTGCCTGCGGCATGGAATGAGGGGTTTCACGAGTTGTTTGGCTTTGCACCGGCGGATGACCGGCATGGCTGCTTGCAAGACATTCATTGGGCGATGGGGGGAATCGGATATTTTGCGACCTATACGCTTGGTAACATCAATTCCGCGCAGCTTTTTGCCGCGGCACGGAGGGAGCCGGCCATTGACATGGCCCTAGGTGGAGGAGATTATCTTCCTTTGCTCGACTGGCTCCGTCGGTCTGTCCATGATCACGGCGCGGTGTATGATCCTGCGGATTTGATCGCCCGGGCGACAGGCAATGTTCCAAGCACCGAGGCCTACCTTGTTCACCTTCAATCGCGCTATCTTTCTTAAACTATGAATCATGGACTCTTCATTGTCATCGAGGGAATCGACGGCACAGGTAAATCCACCCAGGTGAAGCGCTTGGGTGATTGGTTTGAGTCGCAAGGGCGTGAGGTGGTCCTGAGCCGTGAGCCGACCGCGGGCCCGTGGGGCAGCAAGGTTCGTGAATCGGCAGCAAGCGGTCGCTTATCCGCGGCGGAGGAGCTTCAGTGTTTTCTGAATGACCGTGCGGAGCATGTTCGTGAGCTGATCCGTCCGGCCTTGGCGGCGGGCAAGGTGGTGATTTTGGATCGGTATTATTTTTCGACCATGGCGTATCAGGGGGCACGGGGTTTCGATCCCGTTGAGATCCGGAGGAGGAACGAGGAGTTCGCGCCTGTTCCTGACCGGTTGTTGATCATGGACTTGGATGTGGATACCGCTCTGGAGCGGATAGGCGTGCGTGGTGACACGGCCAACGAGTTTGAGAAGCGTGACAGTCTCGAGCGTTGCCGAGAGATTTTCCTTAGTCTGAGGGATGAGTCATTCGTTCGGGTGGTTCCGAGCGGTGGCAGTTTGGATGAGGTTGCCGAGCAGGTGTGCTTGGCGGTGTCGGATCTGCTGGATTGAAAGGGTGTGGGAGATGCGCTTATCTGCCGCGGAAGAACCAGCCCCAGATATCGCTGTGTGAAGCTACGTTGCGGACGGATGAATCACGGAAGAGTGCGAAGTAGGATCTGTCTTTGACGTCCTTTTGCTTGGCGTTGCTATAGTCGTTGAACATGAGAAGGTTGTTATAGGCATACTGGGACACGGCGGTGAAGTTGCTACTGCGCATGATGGTTTTCTGGCGTTCTGTCCGATCATCGGCGGGGACGCTGGGGTAGACCCACATGAAGGTTCCCCAGAGGCGGGTGGTGCTGGTCGTGCTCGGGTCATAGTCGCGATCGAGCGGGACGTTCCATTTTTGAGTGGCGGCGAAAAACGAGCTTGGTTTCTGGAGGTAGCTGTTTTGGGGGGAGGCCCGGTTATAGAGCAGGATTGCGGGGTTGCCGGCGCAGACGCTGCGGCCTTCGATCCCGAGCGCGGGTGTGGATTCCGAGCTTGAATCGCCGCTGCCGTCGCGGAAATACATGGGTTCGTTGTTATTGACTTCAGCGGCCCATGCGGCGACGGCCAGTCCGATTTCGCGCATTTGCGAGACGGTCTTGGAGCGGTTAGCGGCAGCGATGCCTCGCTGTGCGCCGACAAAAATGAGGGCGGCGAGCACCGCGATGATGGTGATGACGATGAGGAGTTCCACCAGGGTGAAGCCCGAGGGATGGAGCGATGGGGTTTTGGAGGATTTTTGCGGCGTGGTCATTCGACGTGGGTTCATTGTGGAGAACTTGGCCGGGGAGGTGATGGAACGCAAGTGGTATCCCTTCATCCTTTTGGTGGATGAGATGGGCGTGGAGTTAGGGTGGCGTTGTCGGGACCTCGAGTGAGAGTGCGTCATACATGACGTGGAAGGCGGGGCTGTGGGTGCGGGTCTGGAGGAGGGTGAGGGTGTTTTTTCCTGGATGGAGTGACCGATGTGGGACAGGGATTTGGTAGTAGCTGTATTTCGCGTGGATTCCCTCGCGCAGCAGGGCATTGCCTCCCGAGACCTTGGGGTTGAGGGTGTGGAAGGATTTGGATTCGTCATTCATGAAAAGCAGGATTCGCGCGCGGTCTGCGGAGGCGATGGCGATGGTGAGTGTGGCGTCGGAGGTGGGTGCTTGTTCGAGGTCGAAGTGGACGCGCCATTTCCAGGGAGTGGTAGTGCCGGAGGGTGTCGGGTATGAAGACTGGGCGTAGTTCCAGTCCTTGGCCGGGGAGCTGCGGCCGATGTGGTATTCGAGCGGATTGGAAAACTCCTTGCCGAAGTTTTTCCAAAGGTAGCCTTGGAAATAATCGTCACCGTGACGGAACTCATCGGCGCGGCGGTTGGGAATCCCGATTTCCCAGAGCAGCTTGCCGCGGTTGCGCGGGATGGTCCAGGTGATGGCTGATAGATCGGTGGTGGTGCCGGGCTTGATTTCGATCTGTTTTTTCTCGAATTCTCCGTAGGCACCATCGGCAAAGGCGCTCAAGGTATAGCTTCCGGGGCGGACGTGAGGGATGGTATAGGATCCGTCAGCGGCGACCCGAGACCAGTATTGGTAGTTCTTGGATTCGAACTGCCAGTTGCCCCCGGGGGTGGGTTGGGAGAGGCCGATCCAGGCGTTGGCGGAGTTGAGGGAGGGTTTGGCGGTGTCGGAGATCTGAAAGTAGCCCTTGGCGGTTCCGCGGAGTGAGCCCGGCGGGTAGTCGGTGGATGGCGGCATCCATGCGTAGGGCCAGGCGGCGGCTTCAGCGCGGGCTTGGCGATTGGCATCCTGGACATTGGCGGCAGGCCCGGCTGGCGAGTGATTGAGATAGAGCAGGAACGGGCCGTAGGTCTTGCTCCACTCCTCACCCGCGGCGATGGAAGTGAGTTCGCTGTGGTAGTGGTTCATGCCGAAGTGGACATGGATGATGCGGTCTGCGGCGGTGAGGTCTTGTTTGGTGGGGCCGTCGTTGAACCATTCGTGCGAGCCGAAGGCCATCCAGGCACCCAGGCCGCTGCGGCTGTCTGCGTGACCCCAGAACGGGGTGATGTGGTAATCCGCATTATAGTCGTATTTGCAATCGTATTTCCCAGCCCAGGGACCGGTGGTGAGCTTGACGATTTCCAGGATGTCGGTGGGTTTGGCGCGGGCGAAGTCTGCGGCGCTGGGCATCTTGCGAAAGCGCAGGCGATCGACACAAATGGTATCTAACAAATCCGATGGGAGTTTCCAAACCATGCGCCACTCACCGAATCTGGCGGCGGGATACTTGGCGGGATGTCTGAGAATCGCATAGGTGTGCAGGCCGCTGACCCCGGTGCGGATGACATAGTGGATCTCGATATCGACAGCCTGTGGCTGAGTGGACCATTTCTGGGTCATGGCGATGTCGATGGTGTCTGGCGTGCGGTGGTGGACGTGGAACGAGCATCCGGCGAGGACTCTGAAATTTTTTCCTCCTTCCATGCTATAGTAAGCACCGCCGTTTTTCTGGCGGATGAACTCGGTATCACGGAAGCGGAGCGATTGGATGGTGGCGGTGCTTTTACGGATGATGGCTGTGACGATGCCGTTGGAGAGGATCGCCGAGCCATCTTTTTCCACGAGTGTGGGCTCGGCGGCGTGGAGGAAGGTGAGCAGGCAGGCCGCAAGGAGGAGTGGACGGATCATGAGGCGGGAACGGAGTCGGGCGAACGGGCAGGGTGTGGG
>CALMKO010000115.1 GCA_937867415.1 uncultured Verrucomicrobiota bacterium
ACACGACTACGCAGTCACCACAGGCCGGATGCGGGATCTTCGTTCTTCGGCTAACCACTGATTCAACCGCGCGTGCGGTTTATCTATCTATCAAAAAATCTCATGACCTCAGCCGAAATCCTCAAGAAATTTACCCGCGTAGCTGCTCGCAAACTTGAAACCACGACGGAGGATAGCTACCTCACCTGGATTCGATCCTACCTCGGATTCCTGAAGACTCCGGCGGCGCGGGCCGAGCCTTCGAGCGAGGCGAAATTCGAGTTGTTTCTCTCTGACATGGCGAGGGATGACTATTCTGAATCGTCTCAGCACCAGGCATTTTGCGCGATCTTGTTTCTCTACCGTCACGTGTTCGAAGTCGCTCTTAAGGATGTGGACGCTTTGCGGTGCCGCCGCAAGGCTTCCGCCCGCTACACCCCGACTGAACAGGAGATGCTCGCCATCCTCCATCACCTGCAAGACTCGCCACAATACAAGATCCGGCTGGCCGGTGCCCTCATGTATTCCTGCGGCCTTCGAGTTTCGGAAGCCTGCCAGCTCCGTGTGAAGGATTTCGATGAGGCGAGGAAAGTGCTGACAATTCGGGAGGGCAAAGGGAAGAAGGATCGGGTAGTAAGACTTCCGGAAATTCTGCTGCCGGCGATCCGCAAGCATCTTGCCCGCGCCAGGGCATTGGCAGAGATCGACATTGCCGAGCGCCAGCCGGTCCAACTTCCGGGCCGCATGGACCGGAAGTCGCCGGGCCTTCAATTCGATACCGAGTGGCACTTCATTTTTCCGTCAGCCGCGCCTTGCGCCCATCCACGCACTGGAAAAATCGTGAGATGGTGCATGGGTCCGGGCGTGCTGCAAAGGGCCGTGGCAGAAGCACGCAAACGGGCCGGAATCAAATCGATCATCACTCCCCACTGTTTCCGCCATGCCTTTTGCTCCCATCTGATGGATCGCGGCGAGAACATCAACCGCGTCGGGGAGGCGATGGGCCACACCGACATCCGAACCACCGCCGGCTATGGCCGCAAGGACTGCGAAGCTATGACGTCGCCGCTGGATAGAATCATTCATTTCCCGAAATCCGCCTAACCCCATCCCCAACGCCATGGCAAAACGCATCAACAAATTCCAGCTCACCGGCAAGTATTGGCCCGCGTGGCGGGCGGCCGAAAAAACACTGATAGCCTCCGGAGCCTACGACAAGAATGAAGCCGAGGCGCTGCGCAAGGAGATCACCGGCGTGTCTTCCAAAGACCTGACGAACCGCCAGCTTGACGAATGCCTCCGGCAGTTTCTCGCGATATCCGAACCACAGAACGGCACGGCGCAAGCCGACCAGGCAGACCAGCCACTCAAACGCGTGCGTTTTGTGATCAGTCAGATCCAAGCCCGGCTGAAATTGCCGGACTCCTACATCGAAGCCATGGCCGTGAACATCGCCCGTTGCCCGCTGGCCTTCTGCGATGAGGACCAGCTCAAGAACATCCTCAAAGCTCTCAAGATCCATGAAACCCGCCACAACCAGTCAGTGGCGTCGTGAGGCGCGACGGGTGATTCACCAGGTCATCGAAGACAACGTCTTCGGCCCGGTGCAATGCCTTCCGCACGGCGACGTCCTCGAACTCCGGGTGAAACTCCGGGACGCCTATCCATTCGATGAGAAAGCGCACTGGCCCTACAAGGTCTGGCTCGAAGAGATCCGCACCGCACTGGGCTACGCAAACATACGAAAACCCCGCGTCCGAAAATCTTCCAAACGCTACGGCAACCACAACGTCATGCCAGCGATGCGGGACTGGGCGAGAAAAAACGGCCTGCTCGGGTGAGTCGATAGTTGAGAAAAAACAGGGAGCTGAATCGGCGTTGCGTCAGTTGCGCAACCCTGGCGGATGGGTATAATCTCTCCAAAACGCCGGTCTGGCGAAATTGCCTGGATCCCGGATCTGTTCCTGGTCGTGATGTGATCCCCGCTGGCACCATCTGTGCAAAAGCCGTGGATCACTTGTGCTCAGGCCGTTTCGACCCCTTGATCACAGTCCCGGCACGAACTATCCACCGTCGCCGCACATGCCTGATAAATTAACAAAACCTTTTCCACTCCTGCCCAATCAGGCCGCTGTGCTCACAAAACCTCTTCGCTCGCCCAACTCCACGACGATGACGCCTTTGCCCCGTGTTTTCAGGGCTGTCTCTTATACACATCTCCGAGCCCACGAGACAGGCAGAAATCT
>CALMKO010000116.1 GCA_937867415.1 uncultured Verrucomicrobiota bacterium
ACCGACATCAACCGCATGACCGACACCAACCAAAAACAACTGGGCAACACCCTCTGGAGCATCGCCGACCAACTGCGCGGGGCGATGGATGCGGACGACTTCCGCGACTACATGCTGTCCTTCCTCTTCCTGCGCTACCTCTCCGATAACTAGAAGACGGCGGCGAAGAAGGAGTTGGGCAAGGATTACCACAATGTGGGCGCTGACACGCGCAAGGTGCCGCTGGCGTTGTGGTATGCGAACAACGTGGACGACATCCCGGTTTTCGAAAAACAGATGCGGCGCAAGGTGCATTACGTCATCCAGCCCGCGCACCTCTGGAACAGCATCGCCAAACTGGCCCGCACCCAGAACCCGGAGCTTCTGAACATCCTTCAAGCGGGCTTCAAATACATCGAGACGGAATCCTTTGAGAGCACCTTCCAGGGCCTGTTCTCCGAGATCGACCTGAGTTCCCCCAAGCTGGGCAAGAAGTATGAGGACAGGAACGCCAAGCTCTGCACCATCATCCAAAAGATCGCCGAAGGGCTGGCGAAGTTCTCCACGGACATCGACGCGCTGGGCGATGCCTATGAATACCTGATCGGCCAGTTCGCCGCCGGATCCGGCAAGAAAGCGGGCGAGTTCTACACTCCGCAGCAGATTTCCGACATCCTCTCCGCCATCGTCACGCTGGACAGCCAGGAGCCGAAGACCGGGACCAAGAAGCGGCTGGACGGGTTTTGATCCAGTTGACGGGCAGGAGGGCTTCGATTTCTGCGGGCGCTGGGGGGTGCGTGAGTTTATCGAAGACCCATTCGAAGTAGGCAAAGGGATCTGCCATGAGGCGACGGATTTGCTCAACGAAAGTGTAGATGACGGCGCTTCTCCATCCGGGATTCACGCCGCCCATGAACATCCGATTCTTGTGACCCAGTTTGGTGGGGCGATGGGACTCGAATTTTCGTCCAGGAGCTGAAGCCTTCGGTCACGATTTGCTCATCAGAAGCGGTAGGAGGCACCGAATCCAACAGAGCCTGCGACGTTGGAATCCGAGCTGAATTCCGCACGGTAGCCTGTCCCGATGTTCAAGGATTCATTAACCTGCCAGGAAGCATCGATGCTGGTAGATAGGATATGATTACCCAGACCCGGAGCCGTCACATTAAACGGCGACCCGCCAGCCACGAAGGAGGCGGAAACATCACGCTCGGCATCCACAAAGTTATGGGTATATCCCACGCTCCCGGTCAGCAAGAAATTGGAAACCACTTTGTATTCCAAATTGAAATCCCACTCGGCGAGCAATGCTTCGTTTCTCATGCCATCAACGTTCAATGCCGTGCCAGCCCCGCTTTCCGCGATGGAATCTGTCTCAGCATTGAGATAATGCAGACCGAATGAGGGGCTGAAACGTAGCTTTTCGGTCTTGTAGAGATCTCCTTTCATGGATGTAAATACATGGAATACCGAGGTATCCCCTCCGTTGAAGGTCGTGTTTCCAAAGGTGGATTGACGACCTCCATCGAATCGATAGTCACCGTGGGTCACACCACCATCAAAGGTGCAATTGTGCGCATCATTCAGTCGATGTGTCGCGAAGGCACCGATGAGGACTCCATTGACGTCGGCATTCACATAGTTTGAGGAAACGTCACCACGATCGTATCCGATGAATCCGCCGAAGGAATAGTCGAAGACGTCATGGCGAAAACCCATGACTCCACCCGTGCTGGTGAGATCGTAGTCCGCATTGTTATGGGATGAAGTTGATGATATATCGTACTGACTGAAGCCTCCAAACACCGAGGTATTGCCCACGTCTGGGGCCTGCCGGGTGGCAAGCCCCCCCTTCGTCCCCGCGATACCTGCGGGGGCCGCGCCTGACTGGCCAGGGGTTTCTGAAAGGTTCATCGCTGTGCGAGTGTAGGAACGAGTCACTTGGATACCGTAGTCCGCGAAGGCGGCGTAGGCTTCTGGCGAGAGACTATTAATCTTGGTTCTGGAATTATCAAAATCAGTGATAATGCTGATCACCGCTGCATCGAGCGGTAGATTCTCATCCATGAAGTCCGAATTTCCGTGTTCCTGCACGAGCGCTGCCGCAAGGCTTTCCGCAATGTTTACCTGGTTGGAATTCAAGCCTTCCATATCGGCAAGCGTTTGCTGTTGGGTCAAGCCGGTGGCATAGACAATGCCTGTGGAATTATCGAAGAACATCTGGTTGGTGAACTGGGAGATGTCGAACAGGTCAACTTGCCCCACGTAGGTATCCGCATCGATGATCTGAAACTGATCGCCGTAATCGAGTTCATTGGCGGATTTCGTCACCCGAAGAGTGGTGCCACTGAGATTGGCAGTTCCGGCGATTGTCAGTTGGTCTGCGATGACACCCGGTCCGGGTTGAAAATCTAGCTGAATGTCGAGGAAACCGTTTTCGCCCTGATAGTCACCCATCACTTGGAGTGTGCCCAAACCGCGCTCTTGGAGCGTGCCTGAACCGCTCATGTTGGTTCTGTAACCCGGTGACAGCGTGCCGTAGTTGTAAACGTTTCCTTGAATGGTGCCATGACCTACCAAGGTTGCGTCGTTGTAAAGGTCGCCACCCACTTGCGCACTTGCATGACTGTGATCATTTTCTCCGATGACCAATTGGCCTGCTTTGATTCGGGTATCGCCCGTGAAATCGTTGATTCCATTGAGAATCATACTGCCGCTGCCGTTCTTGGTCAGTCCTCCTGTGCCGCTGATGACACCGTTGTAGGTCGTAGAGCTATTGTTGCCACCGAGAGTCAAGGTGCTCGCGTTGAGTGTGGTATTGCCATCACCTGCAAGACTGCCGATGGTCTCGCTATTGATGAGGTTCAACACACCCGGGCTGTTCACAGTCACGGAAACGCTATCAACGATCGCAGCACCATTTTGAAGACTGAGCGTGCCGCCGTTCACGCTCACAGGTCCGGTGAAGGTGTTAGTCCCGGATAGAATCTGGGTGCTGGTCTGATCCTTCACAAGGCTGCCTGTGCCGCTGATGACGCCTGCGAAGTCGGCATTGCTCGTTCCAAAGGTATTGAGGCCCTGTCCAAACCCGATCGTTAGTGTTTTGCCGCCGAGGGTGACCTTGGAGGAAGTTACGCCTTGGAGCGAGGCAATGGCCTGATCGGCTCCCGTCAGTAACAGCGAACTACCACCGATGTTGAGAACGGAACTCCCGGCACCGCTGGCATCCATGGTGATGGAAGTGCGGCCGCCAACTGTAGGCAGGGCGTTGGCAACATTCGCATTCAGGACGCCGTCACCAGCTACGATGCTGGTAATGAATGTAGGTCCGAGGTAGGTGTTTGCGGCATTCAGGTTTGCAGTGGCACCGTTGACAACGAGGTCGGAGTTGAAAGATTGAGTAATGCCGCTGATGACATTGTTGATATCAATCGTGCCGCCACCAGTCAGTGTTAGAGCAGCAGCCGTTTTGTTAATCGTGCCGTTGAGTGTAAGGGTGCCGGTGCCGTTGGTGCTGATGGTGGAGTTACCAACCAAACGAACCGATCCATTCACCGTGGAAGATCCATTGAGCGCCTGGGTGAGGGCTCCGGGGGTGACGAGGAAATCTACGACTGCGGATCCGCCCGCACCGCTGATGGTTAGCGGTTCGCTGTTGGTGGAAATGCCGTTCCCGATCATCAACGATGCGCCGTCCTTCACCGTGGTGCCTGCGGTGGTATTTCCCAGAGCGGAAGCATTACCAACCGCGAGAATGCCGGCATCGATGAAAGTTTGGCCCGTTAAGTCATTCACTCCATTCAAGAAAAGCGTGCCAGAGCCTACTTTGGTTAGATTATAGCCGCCACTCACCACGCCATTCAGCGTGAGTCTGCCAGCGGATGTGCCGATGGTCGTGTTCCCCAGCATCGTAACTGCGCCTCCGGCGATGGCTGCGCTGGATGAAGTATTTACCAATGCACCCAACCCTCCGACGCCCGTTCCTTGGATTTCAATGCCCTCATTGCCGATGTTAAACCCATTGAGATTGAGGGTGGTGCCACTTTTAACGACAGTACCGCCTACGGCTGACCCGAGAGCACTTGCATTCCCAACCACCAGCGTGCCGGTGTTGATCGTCGTCAGGCCCTCGTAGCTGTTAGCGCCGCTGAGGGTGAGTGTGTTTGTCTGGCCCTTTGCAATTGCTCCGCTGCCGCTGATCACATTCGTATAGGGAGTCGCATTGGCCCCTTGGAAGTCGAGAATCCCGTTGTTGATGATATTGCTGGCTCCACTCAAGCCACCACCCACACCGGCTTCACCCAGTTGCAAAGTGCCTGCATTGATGTTGGTTTGACCGGTATAGGATTGATTGTTCGTGAGTATCGTGGTGCCAAGACCACCCTGTGTGAGCGCCAAAGTGCCCGCTGCGCCGTCCGAAAGGAGGCCAGATAGGGTGTTAGTCATGGACGAGTTCACCGACACCGTGCCGACGCCACCCACCCCGTTGAGAATGTTTCGGCTTAGCACGTTTTCAGAAAGATTCGCCAGGTTGAGAATACCACCGTTATCAATACTGATCGCGCCACTGCCAGCTGAGGCGGCGGAGGAAAGGGTGCCGAGAGTCAATTGGCTGCCTGCGCCGGAAACGGTGGTGCCGCCCTGATAGGTGTTGAGGTTCGAGAAAATGGTAGCCGCTCCGCCATTTTGCACAAAGTTGCCACTACCACTGATGACACCGGAAACGGTCTGAGTCACCGTCGTGCCGCCTGTGTTGGTGCCGCGGACGGTGCCGTTGTTAAGGATGCCGTTTGTGAACGTCTGGCTGTTACCGAGATTGATATCTAGAGTGGATCCTGAATTTACCGTCACGGCGCTGGCTCCATTCAGGTTGCCTGCGGTGCCATTTCCAATCTGCAGAATGCCGCCTTGAACGACGGTGGTGCCGGTGTAGGTATTCGCGCCACTGAGAACCTGGGTGCTGGCTCCGTCTTTGATGATTCCACCGGACGGGCCGTTGATCACACCCGCGAATTCGGTAGTGCCAGATGCCGTGCCGATGGTGAGGGTATTTCCACCGAGATTCACGATGGAAGAGGTCGCGCCGGTGAGGGATTGAAGCGCCTGATTTGCCACGCCGACTCCGGGGTTCCCGGCCCCGAGATTGAGGACTGAGCCACCTGTGCTGGGAAATGTCGCTGCGGAACCAGGGACGGCACCCGAGGGGTCCATGATCACCAGCGTGCGGCTCGGCGCGATGCCGCCATCTGCTGCCAGTGAAGGTAGAGCGCCAATGACATTCGCATTTAAGACGCCGCCGTTGGTGATCGTCGTGGGTCCGGAATAGTTGCTTGCGACGTTCAGATTGAGCACGGTCACTCCATCGCCGAGGCCGGTGCCGCCGGTGCCTGCGCCATCCAGCACCATGTCGGAATTGAACGTGCCCGAAGCGCCACCGCTGATGCCGGTCTGCCCGCCGCCGATGGTCCCGACGTTGATGGTTCCGCCACCCGTAAATGTCGCCGTGACGCCTGTCTTATTGACGCCTCCATTGAGCTGGAGCGTGTTGCCACCGGGGGTTGAAATTTTTCCATCCGCATTCAAGGTCAACATGCTGGTCATCACTGCGGTGCCGGGTGCTCCATAGACCACAAAAGCACCTTTCTGTGCGTTCGGTGTTCCAATTCCTGCGCCTGAACCATTGAGGACAAAGGTGTTTGTAACCGTCACGCCGGATGCAATCCCCGCAGTGCCACCTGCCTCCACCGTCACCGTGCCGGTGCCGAATCCGAGGTTGTTGTTCACGAACAGGATACTGTCCTTTTTGATGGTGGTGCCGCCCGAGTAGGTGTTAGCACCGGTGAAATGCACAGTCGCCGGAGTGCCATTTACGGTGCTTGGGGTGCCAGCGATGATCACCCCACCACCTTGGATGATCGAGGAAACGGTGAGGTCGGCTTCGGTTTTCTCAGGATTGTAACCTTGGCTGGCGATATTGAATGTGCGGGTAGCACCGCCTAGATCAAGCCTGGTCCCGGCAATCGTCGTCTGCCCCCCAGCGCTGCTGGCTGTTGTGTTATTGATGAGGGAGATGCTGCCTCTTAGCGTCAGGGTGCCAGCGCCGCTTACGGCATTGATATTTCCGGGCAGTTTGTCGTTGGCCACCATTTCCAGCGAGCCGAGCGTTTGGTTATTTCCGTTGAGATCCAGGAGGCCCACCGTTTTGCCATCGGCGGAATTGACCTTGACTCCTGAAGTGGGGGCCAATGCGTTGGCGGTGCCCATCTGCAAAGTGCCGCCCAGAATGCTCGTGACGCCTGTGTAGGTGTTATTGCCACCTAAGAGAAGGGTGCCGGGTCCGGATTTTGTTAGATTGTTGCCAAACACCCCTGACATCACACCATGATAGGTTGTCGTTCCTGTGTTGACCTTGATAACGGCACCCTGGTTTAGTTCGATGAGACGATTCGAGTTCAGCGTCATCGTAGCTGTGGTTTCCAGCGTGCCACCTAATGTCAATTTTCCTGCTACAGTTGACACGGGTGCCGTGCCCAAATTGTGATCCGCGCTGATGCTGAGAGTCCCGCCTGTGATGTTCGTTCGGCCGGAGTATGAGTTTGCCCCACTGAGGGTCAGCGTGCCCACACCGGCTTTGTAAACATCACCCGTGCCTGTGATCACGTTGGCAACCGCCACGGCACTGCTTTGATCCAAGGTGAGCCGAGTGCCGTTGTTGGCGATGTTGCCGATGATGCCTGATGTGGTTTTATTGGCAAAGGAAAGTGTGTTCTGACCTGCGGTGAACGTGATCGCATTGGTTCCGTTGAAGCCCGAGATGGTGCCATTGCCACTGTTAATGATCTTTAGACCATTTCCTCCGACGATGCCCATGCCACTTGCGCCGCTGCTACCATCGCTGCCGTCATCGCCACTAAAGCCACCATCACCACCGTTACCGCCTGAACCACCAACACCAGGGGAGATATTTCCGTTATTGGTGAGAGTCACGTTGGACGCTGTGACTAGAATCCCATGTCCGCCAGCACCACCATCTCCGCCATTGCCACCATTCCCAGTGCCGGAACCCTCACCACCGTCCCCGCCATTGCCGCCCCTGCCGCCGCTTACGGTTGTCGCATTGATGATGGTTTTGGTTGCGTCTATCAGAATGCCGTGACCGCCTGCTCCACCACCACCACCACCACCGCCGCCACCAGCGGCAGTGCCATCAAAACCGGTTTCGCCGTTTTTTCCGTTGCTGCCGATGCTTGAGAGGGTAGGCGCTGTATCGCCACTTCCATGCGATCCACCATCTCCACCCGCACCTCCATCGCCACCTGCTAGAGAACCATCGCCACCTGCACCACCGGTTGTATTGCCCGCGCCACCACCACCACCACCGCCGCCGCCAGAACCGGAACCGGTGCTCGCATCATCGCCAGCAGTGCCATTCGCACCCTCATTGCCTCCCTGTCCTTCGCTGGTTTTACCAGCGCTGCCAGCCCCACCATTACCACCAGGTCCGGCGAAGGAGGCCTGTGGCATCGAGATCGTTACCAAGATCGCCGCGCATGAAGAGGCAAAGGAACCGTTGCTGAGCCGCAACTTGAGACGCTTGCGATTCTTATTCTGAAAAAAAATATTGGTGGTATCGAACTTCATGATTTCAGGTGATGTGGTGGTATTTGGAACGGGGCGGCACAGTCTGCCAAAAAACCCAAAGTGTCCAGATAATACGAATTTCCTCAATATCTAGAAAACAAAACCATTGAGTGCTATTTGCCTGCCCCCGCGCCGTTCAGCGGCCTCGATCCCTTGCCCGCCCGCCAAATCACGAGAGACAAAAATCATCAAAATTATGGTTGTTCTCGTTTCATCGGGAGGGTCATCCTCGTGGGTTCCGAGTGAAGCGAGAACCCGACCCGAATCCGGACCATTGCCCTTTTCCGCGTGAAGATTACTTACCCACGCCATGAGAATGAATCATGGCGGTCGTGCCGTGAGGTCGGATTATTGGCGGGACGGCATCGTCGCCTCATCAAGCGAATCCTCAAGCTCGCGGTGCAGTGCCACATAGCCTTTCAGGACGAGGTTGTATTCCGAGTAGACCTCTTGAAAGAACGACTTCTTGCGGACCACCCGCTCGAGGGTTCTGATTTTGGCCACGAGTTCAAGCGCCTGGTCCAAGACCCCGCGGTCCGCTTTTTCCGCGTAACGGGCTAACAGGTCGAGGGCGGCGCGTCCGCGTTCGTAGCTTTGCACGAGCCTCACCACCTCCCTGTCTCCGAAATCCGCCGAGTCCCGGGCGACGATCCAGTCGAGCGGTCTGATCGCCCGCCGGATCTCAAGCTCGAGAATCTTGCGCGGGATGAAAACAGGACGATTCCCCGCCCCAAGCATGGCGAGTAACTTGGCAGAATAGTGGTTGGGAGCCTCGGTTACGACCTCGACCAAACGTCTTCTCACAATCGGGTTGGCGACGTATTGCCCCAGGGTCTGAGGGGTGGATCTGGCACGTATTTCCTGAAAATTGGTGGAAGCTTTTGCAAGTTTTCCGCCGGAAACATTCGTGGAAAGGGCGAGCAGCTCCGAGAAGTCCGAGGCCAGGATGATCTCGTAATCAAAGAAGAACTGGGGTTTTTCCAAAGCCAGCAACGCAGGAAGATAATCAGCGGCGGCGCTTGGTAATATCAGCCGGCCGCCTTTGCCCCCCCCGGCAACGAGGGACTGGAGTTGGTCCCAAAATCCGGTGGGAAGCGCGAAGGAGCCCTTGCGATCGACCACGCCGATGATGGTCGCCTCCGGCGGGTGGCCGGTGATGGCGGAACAGGCAAGAACCGCCGCCGCCGCACTGATGGACTGGCGTTGCCTGGATGCGCTTGATTCATCCAAGGCCTTACTTTCGATCCTCAAACGGCCGCCGATGGGCAGTTGTTCACCCGGATTGAGTTGCAGCATGAGGTGGAGAATCGTCGCGCGAAGCGAGGCGAAAGAACTGGCATTCTCTTCCGGACCGATCTCGATTTGAAATGCCCCAGCCTCGTCATCCGGTTCATCGATGGTCTCGACCGTCATTTCCAGCGACCCTTGAGTGAGTTCCCACGCGGTCGATTCCGGCCCAGCGACTCGCTTCCAAAGCGGGGTGGAGATTGAAGCTTTTTTCAAGGGGATCGCCACGGTGCGGACAGCTTCATCGCCGGTCATTTCCTCGGTGGGGGTATCGACTTCGGCTGGCGGCTGCTCCTCGGGGGAGGGCTTGACTTCGTAAGCAGCCAGGTCGGGAATCCAGGATGACCAAGCACCCCGCTCGCCTTTGGTCCGCAGACTCTCCGCCTTGGGGTGCTTGGGGTCGGAAATGGGAAGCACGTCACCGAGGCAGGCCGCCAGCGCATGACCGGCCGCCCCGGCATTTGGAGATTCCAGCCAATCGAGCATCCGCCAGATTCGTTCGCGGCTGTCCTGAAGTTGCTGCTCGTCGGCAGAGGGCTTGAGGCCGCGCTCCTGAAAGCGTGTGATCAGAGTCCGCGCCTGATGGTTGGCGGGATCAAGCGTGGTGGCCAGCGCCAACAATTGTGCAGCGGCCCGGAGAGAGGTCGGGGTTGCGCCGTCCAAGCCTTCCGCGAGGTTCGCCAAGTGGCGGGAAAGTGTGGCCATCCCGTCCGCATCCAAGGGCACCTGATCGCGCCGGAACGCCACCGGTCCCTCGGCGGGAGGCAGGAAATTCTCGCCGAAAAGAGCGGGTGTAGCCACCCCCATGATCGCGAGGACTTTCAAGGTGCGATATCCGGAAAATGTCATTCGTCTTGAATTGAGGCTCGATTACGGCATTTCACAAGCCAACATTGCAGAACCGCTTCAGTTCCACCAGAAATCCTCCATGCCTGAACCTTTTCCAGCCCTTGAAACTCGTGAAGAAGTCATGTTCTTCGACACCGATTGCGGCGGTGTCGTCCACAATCTCGCGTATTTGCGGATGATCGAGACCTGCCGCACCCGCCTTGCCGCCTTGCTGGGCATGGACTTGGCCACCATGGCCGGGACGCAGGTGTATCCGGTGGTCACCCGCACGGAGGCGGACTACCGCCGCCCGGCCAAGCTCGGTGACTGGCTGAGAATCCGCGGTCGGGTGGATGAAATCTCACGGGCACGCTTCTGGTGCGCCTTCGAGATGGTGCGCGAGTCGGATGGAGCCGTGCTGGTGACCGCCCGCCAGGCCCTGGCGCTGGTGCGGATGCCCGAGGGCAAACCCCTGCGCCTGCCTGCGGATTGGGCGCAGCGTTGGGGATAAATCGCTTCCTTGCTCCAAGTTCTTGCCAAGTTTGCCAAGTTCCTCTTCACTCCCGACCGCTCCACCCATGGCCCTCATCGTTCAAAAATACGGCGGCACTTCCGTCGGCTCACTCGACCGTATCCGCAACGTCGCCGCGCGGATGAAACGCACCCGTGACCAGGGGAATCAAGTTGTCGCCGTGGTCTCCGCCATGTCGGGCATGACGGATAGCCTGATCAAGATGGCCAAGGAGCTTTCGGAAAACCCGAGCGAACGCGAGCTCGACGTACTCTTGGCCACGGGCGAGCAGCAATCGATCGCCCTGCTCACCATCGCCCTGCACGAGCTCGGCGTGGATGCGGCCTCCGTCACCGGCAGCCAGGCCGGCATCCACACCACCGGCTCCCACACCCGCGGGCGGATCCTCAACATGGACCCGACCTTGATGCGGAACTTCCTCGACGCTGGAAAATCGCTGGTCGTCGCCGGTTTCCAGGGTGTCACCCCGGACGGCATGATCCACACGCTCGGCCGCGGTGGCTCGGACCTCACCGCCATCGCCGTGGCCGCCGCGCTCAAGGCGGACGTCTGCCAGATCCTCACCGACGTGGATGGCGTTTACACCTGTGATCCGCGGGTGGTCAAAAACGCCCGCAAGCTGCCGGAAATCTCCTATGACGAAATGTTGGAGATGGCCTCATCCGGCTCCAAGGTCATGCAGTCCCGCTCGGTCGAGTTTGCCAAAAAATTCGGCGTCGTTTTCGAAGTCCGCTCATCGCTCAATGATAACCCTGGAACACTTGTGTTAGAAGAACATCCCAACATGGAAAACGTCGTCATTCGTGGCGTATCGATCGAACGCTCGCAAGCCCGTGTCACCATCACCGGCATCCCCGACCACCCCGGCATGTCCGGGCGCATTCTTGGCGCACTTGGTGAAGCGGAAATCAATCTGGACATGATCGTCTCGAACATCGCGCACGACGGCTTCGCCCGGCACTCGTTCACCATGCATTCCAGCGATCTTGGAAGAGCGCAGGCGGCCCTCAAGCCGGTGCTCGCGCTGCTGGCGCCGAACTCGAAGATCGAGACGGAGGCGGGCATTGCCAAGCTTTCCGCCGTGGGCATCGGCATGCGGTCCCACTCGGGAGTCGCCGCTACCATGTTCAAGGCCCTGGGCGACGCGGGGATCAACATCGGGATGATCTCCACCTCGGAAATCAAGATTGCCGTGACCGTGGACGAGCCGAGGATCGAAGACGCGGCACGAGCCGTGCACGACGCCTTCGCCCTGGACAAAGCCCCGGCCTGACGGGGGAATCAGTATTTCACGCCGCAGCCGTAGGGCTTGTTCTTGGCATTTGCGACCTCCTTGCCTGCGATGACCGCATCCAGCGCGTTGGCGAAGAGCTTGTCCGCCGTAGCGATGTCTGCGGCGTCGGTGGAGGGCTTGGAATCGATCGCACCGTCATAGGCCAGCACGCCGTCCTTCTTGATGATGAAAAGGTGGGGGGTGACTTTCGCCCCATAGCTTTTCCCGACGGCACCATCCGAGTCGATCAGGACGTGTGCGGACTTGATGCCCTCCTTGACGATGCAATCCGTCATTTTTGCCGGGCTGCAATGGCCTTGCTTGCCCTCTGCAGCGGAGTTGACGGAAAGCCAGACGACATCCTTCGCGGCGGCGTCCGCCTGGAGCTTCTGCATGTTGCCACTGGAGTAGTGCTTTCTGACGAAAGGGCATTCGAAATTCAGCCACTCGAGCACGACCGTTTTCCCTTTGAAGTCGGCGAGGGATACCGCCTCACCTTTGGAGTTCTTCGCCGTGAAGGCGGGTGCCGCCTTTCCGATTTCCTGGGCATGGTTGGTGGCGAGGGAAAGGAGCCCGACGACGCTTGCTAACAGAATAGATTTCATGGAAGTGATGGGTTGGAAGTTGACCTGACATCATCAAGCCTGATCACAAAATGTCCAGATGCCATGGATTGGAAAAATCAACGGATTTTCCAATACAAGACGCCCGGCGGCCCGTTTTTGGGCACCGCGACCAAGCGTAATTCCCGCACGGGCGCAGGCGCGTATTCGCCCTTGGGAACCCGCGCGAGCCACGCATCTCCACTGCGCGAAAACCGAATCCCATGCCGGGCGTCGATCACGCCAACGGTGGCGGGGAAAATCTCACAGCCCGCAAGATCCGGCTGCGGCGCGCCGCCCACGGGCACTTTGAGAGAGAGGAATCCCTTGTCTTCGAGCACTTCAAGCACCTCCCATGCCGACCGCATCCGGGGGACGGTGAGGAGCGCTTGATCGATGAGCGGAGCCGCCGGAGTCAGGACCGGAGCACCTTCCTCCAGGGTCAGGACCAAGCCTGCATTGCCCGGAACGCAGGTGTCATCATCACAGGTGAGCCAGGAAACCTTCACCTTGAGCTGCGCCATTCCCCGGAACCCGACGGGAGCCGTCAGTTTGACCGGAAACATCACCGTGCCCGTATAACCGAAGCCGACGACGCCCGCGCTCTCGAAGCGTTGCGGCAGCGGATATTCCAAGTCGTCCGCCACCCAGCCGGCGGGCAATTCCCATTTCACCGAAGTTTGCATCCCAGCCTCGCCCGGGTTCTCCCAGTAGCTGTGCCACCCCGCATCAATCACCAAGCGCACTGCCGTTTGCACCACCTTGCCGGGTTCATAGGTGCTCGTCGCGCTGATCCAGTCCACCTCCGCACGCCCCGAGCGCAGGCTTGCGCCAGCGACAGCAGCCCCGAGCACCCAAATCACGACCATGGAAAACAAACGCACCGGATGAACTTATCCGCATTTCCCTGAGATGCAACCGGGGGTGCAAGACAGCAGCTGACTCGCTGCTCTGATGAAGGCGGGGTCAGCCGCGGGCGATTCTGGCGAATTTCCCGTCCATGAACTGAAGCACGAGCGCCTCGACATCAGCGTCCTTAAGCCGCTCCACGACATCGACCGAGAAGCCGCGGGCGATGAGCTGGCGGGCATTGACGGGATCGATGCCACGGGCGCGGAGGTAGAAGATTTCCTCGTCGCTGATCTGGGAGGAGGTGCTGCCGTGGGAGCACTTGACTTGGTCGGCATTGATTTCCAGGCCGGGCATGGAATTGGCCTCGCAGGTGTCGCTCATGAGGAGGTTGCGACAGGTCTGATAGGCGTCCGTGTGGTGCGCGCCTTCATCGACAAAGATCAGGCCGGAGAAGATGGTACGAGATGCGTCGTAGAGGGAGTTTTTGTATAAAAGGTCGGAGTAGGCGCCCTCGGAGACGTGGTGTTGGAAGGTACGCTGGTCGTATTCCTGCTCGTGGCGCGGGATGCTGACAGAGAGCATGTCCGAGCGTGAGCCGGGGCCTTCGAGGCGGGAGAGGGATTCATTGCGCGCCCACGAGGCGCCGGTGTTGAGGATGAAGCCGGTGGTGGAAGCGTCGCGGGCGGCGGAGGTCTCGTTGATCTGGATGACGCGGGTAGCTTCGTTGAATGCCTGGATGGCGATGTAGTCGAGCTGTGAGCCCGGGCCGGCGCAGAGGTCGTTGAAGGCGATGGCGAGGCCGGGTTGGGAATCGTCCGCCGAGTGGAAGCAGTCAACGACACGGACCTTGGAGTTTTTTCCGGTGACGACGAGGGTGTGGGGGAAGATGGCGGTGTTCTCGCCCGTGATCCAGTGGTGCGCCTCGATGGTTCCCTGGACTTCGACCTGGTCGGAGACGTGGACGAAGAGGCCGTTAGTGAGTGACGCTTCGTGAAGGGCGGCGAACTTGGCGGAGCCGAGGCGGGTTTCCCGTTTCATGAAGTGGGCTTGGACGAGGTCGCTGTGGGAGACGAGCGCCTCGGCAAGCGGCAGGCAGATGACGCCCTCGGGGAGGCTGGATTCCACGTGGACGAGCTCGTCATTGACGAAGATGAGTTTGGCGATGGGTGCCTTAAGGCCGGTGGAGCGTGGGATGAGCTCGTTGACGTGGGCGGCGGGGGCCTTCTGGAACGCGGAGAAGTCGAGCTGTTTGATGCTGGAGAAGCGCCATGTCTCATCGCCGCGCTTGGGTGCGGGTGTGGCGAGGAAGCGTTTCCATGCGGTCTGCTGGCGGGTGGCGAACCACTCGGGCAGATACGGCGGGGTGACAGGTGCGGATTCGAGTAGAGATGGCATTTCGAGAGTGGTCATTCGGTGGTGGAAGTTAGTCGGATTTTGACAATTGTGCCGCATCGGCGAGGTCTTGCGGACGGGCGGTGGCAAGTTTGTTGAGAAGTAAATCGGCTTTGCAGATGATCGGAACAGGTGCGCCATCAATGTTGACCCGCTGGCTCCTGACGTAACACTCGTCAAATTGGATTCCTTTGATCGTATGAAGAATGTCCACTCGGTTAGGTTCCTTTCCCATCTGGGTCATCCGGCTTTCATCGGTGAACATTTCTGGCGAAAGATCTTCAAAGTCGAATCCGAAGTCCTTGAGGGCATCGACGATTCTGTTCGCATTTGACTCACTTCTTTCAATCCAGAGATCGAGGTCTTTCGTAAACCGTGGGTATCCGTGAAAACTAACAGCATGTCCGCCAATGATTAAAAAATGCACATCACGGGAAAGGAAGCACTTCAATAACTCTCTCAAGTCGCGGCTCAATTCCAGATTCTGCATAGCCATAGTGTGTTGCTCGTAAAAATTCAGTGATTCGCAGGCGCTCTTCGCCGGTCTGGGATTTTCGCTCACGCAATTCAGCTGCTTCGGCTTCTTCGAAAGAAGTGAAGACTTCAATTTTCCAATCTGAACGTGATGAAGAATCCATAAACACTTTGGCAGAGTTAATTCTGTTAGCCTACTGAGCCTTCCATTTCCAGGTCGATGAGGCGCTTGAGTTCGACGGAGTATTCCATGGGGAATTCGCGGACGAGGTCGTTGATGAAACCGTTGACGGCAAGGGACATGGCCTGGCCTTCGTCGAGGCCGCGCTGCTGCATGTAGAAGAGCATTTCATCCGAGACTTGGGAGACGGATGCTTCGTGCTGGGTGGCGTGTTGGTTGCCCTTGACGGTGATGGCGGGGTAGGTGTCGGTGCGGCTTTTGCTGTTGATGAGGAGGGCGTCGCACTCGGTGTTGTTCTTGCAGCCCTTGAGGTGTTTGGGGATGTGAACCTGGCCGCGGTAGGTGGAGCGTCCTTCGCCGACGGAGATGGATTTGGAGACGACGTTGGAAGTGGTGTAATCGGCAGCGTGGATCATTTTCGCGCCGGTGTCCTGGTGCTGTCCGGTGTTGGCAAGGGCGATGGAGATGACCTCGCCACGGGCGCGCTTGCCCTTCATGATGACGCCGGGGTATTTCATGGTGAGGCGGGAGCCGATGTTGCAGTCGATCCAGCGGACTTCCGCGTCTTCCATGGCGATGCCGCGCTTGGTGACGAGGTTGAAGACGTTGGACGACCAGTTCTGGACGGTGACGTATTGGATTTTGGCACCCTTGAGGGCGACGAGTTCCACGACGGCGGAGTGGAGGGTTGCGGTCTCGAATTTCGGGGCGGTGCAGCCTTCCATGTACATGAGCTCTGCGCCTTCGTCAGCGATGATGAGCGTGCGCTCGAACTGGCCGAAGTTTTCCGAGTTGATGCGGAAGTAGGCTTGGAGCGGCTGCTTGAGCTTGAGGCCCTTGGGGATGTAGATGAACGAACCGCCGGAGAAGACCGCGCTGTTGAGGGCTGAGAATTTGTTATCTCCGGTGGGGATGACCTTGCCGAACCAGGGGCGGAAGATCTCCTCGTGCTCCTTGAGGCCCTCGGTGGAGTTGCAGAAGATGACGCCTTGTTTGGTGAGCTCTTCCTTGACGTTGGAGTAGGCGGCTTCCGAGTCGAACTGGGCCTCGACTCCGGCGAGGAAGGCACGTTCCTGCTGGGGAATACCGAGGCGCTCGAAGGTCTCTAACACGTCTGCGGGGACATCGTCCCAGGAGCGCTTGGGTTTTTCCCCGTCGGATAGATAGTAGCGGATGACGTCGAAGTCGATGGCTTCGAGGTCCTTGGTGGCCCAGTTGGTGGGCATGGGTTTTTCCTGGAACACCTTGAGCGCCTTGTGGCGGAATTCGCGGACCCAGGCGGGGTCGTTCTTGACGTCGGAGATGTAGTCGATGGTCGCGGAGGTGAGACCACGTCCGGCGTCGAACTTATTGCGTTCCGGGAAGGTGAAGTCGCCCTTGGCGCGGTCGATGTCGATCGCTTCGCGGGTGTCTGCGTCAAGCACGTCGGAGGTATCGTAGGACATTTTGATTTCAGATTTGAGATTTAAGGTCTAACATTCCGTTAGGCGAGTGCGGGTTCCTTGAGGAACTCGTAGCCGTCTTTTTCCAGTTCGTGGGCGAGTTCCGGGCCGCCGGAGCGGACGATTTTCCCCTCAGCCATGACGTGGACGTAGTCCGGCTTGATATAGTCGAGCAGGCGTTGGTAGTGGGTGATGAGGAGCATGCCGCGGTTTTCCGAGCGCATGGCGTTGACGCCCTTGGCGACGATTTTGAGGGCGTCGATGTCGAGGCCGGAGTCGGTCTCGTCGAGGATGCAGTATTCGGGCTCGAGCATCATCATCTGGAGGATCTCGTTGCGTTTTTTCTCACCGCCGGAGAAGCCTTCGTTGACGGCGCGGGCGGTGAATTTGCGATCCATTTCGAGGAGGTCCATCTTGGAGTAGAGGTCCTTGTAATAGGCGACGGCGTCGATTTCCTGGCCCTTGGGGAGGCGGGCCTGGAGGGCGGCGCGGATGAAGTTGGCATTGGAGACGCCGGGGACTTCCGAGGGGTATTGGAAGGCGAGGAAGATGCCGCCGCGTGAGCGCTCGTCGATGGATTTGTCGAGGATTTCCTCGCCGTCTTGAGTGACGGAGCCTGCGGTGACGATGTAGCTTTCGTGACCGGAGATGACCTTGGAAAGGGTGGATTTACCGGATCCGTTGGGTCCCATGATGGCGTGGATTTCCCCTTTGGGGATGGTGAGGTTGACGCCTTTGAGGATTTCGGTGCCGTCTTCGAGAGTGGCGTGGAGGTTGGTGATTTGTAGGCTCATGTGGGGAAAAATTTGAGATTTGAGATTTGAGATGTGAGATTTGAGATCAGGCGGTGAGGAGTTTGCCACGGAGGGTGATTTCGACGTCTTCGATGACGGCGCCGGGCGGGAGGTTGAGGAGATCGGCGAGGTGGACACCGGGTTTGAAGTCGATGTCGTGGATGACTCCGGTGGTCTCGTCATGGAAATGGCCGTGCTCGCTGAGGTTCGGGCAGTAGCGGGAGGATTCGCGCTCGAAGTTGACCTGGCGGATGATGCCATGCTGGACGAGGGCTTCGAGGCAGTTGTAAACGGTGGCGAGGGAAATGTTCGGCAGGCGGTCCTTGACGCGCATGAAGACGTCGTTTGCGGTGGGGTGGTTCCGTTCCTGCATGAGGGTTCGGTAAACCTCCTGGCGCTGGCGAGTCATGCGGAGGCCCGAGATTTCCTCTGGAATCTCGATGTCAGCAGGAACTTCTGAGGTTTTATAGACCATGGCGGCGGCAACCTAAGCGCCGCTCGACCAATATCAAGAATTATTCCAATTATTATTCACCCGTGTGGGACGGGTGGTTCAGGATCCGGATTCGAGGCGTTCGTTGCGCTCGGCGTCTTCGATGGATTCGCCGGCGTCAACGCGTTTGGTGAAGGCGATGTAGCGTGCCAGTTCTTTTCGGACGACGGGAAGGAGTAAATAGACGCCGAGCAGGTTCGGGATACTCATTCCGAAGAGTGATGCGTCCGAGAAGTCGGTGGCATTCGCCATGGAGGCGGATGAGCCGACGACGATGATCATGCAGAAGATCAGCTTGTAGATCCAGGCGGTGATTTCCTTTTTTCCAAAGAGGTATTGCCAGGCTTGGAGGCCGTAGTAGCTCCAGGTGACCAGCGTGGAGAATGCGAAAAGAAAGACACAGGCGAAGAGGACGTATTTGAATGTCGAGTGGACCGTTTCAAAGGCGAGCGAGGTCATTTCGATCCCGAATTTGGTGCCGTCGCCAGCGACTTGGCCGAGCACGAAGGGGTGGTCTTTGATGGTGAAGTTCGCGCTGGCACCGTCGAAGTGCATGGTCACGCAGAGCACCAAGGCCGTCATGGTGCAGATCACCACGGTATCGAGAAACGGTTCGAGGAGTGCGACCACACCTTCTGATGCGGGGCGCTTGGTTTTCGCGGCGGCATGAGCGATGGGCGCGGATCCGATGCCGGCTTCGTTGGAGAAGGTCGCCCGCCGCATGCCCCAGATGAATGCGGACAGGACCCCGCCGATGATGGCAGCGCGCGGCTGGAATGCCTCGCTGATGATCATTCCGAGTGCCGGGATGATGCTTCCTGCGTTGACGATCAGAACGGTCAGGCAGCTAAGCACATAAACCAAGCACATCAGCGGCACGAGTTTATCGGTGACCTTGGCGATTCCCTTGATGCCGCCGATGATCACCATGGCGGTCATGGCTGCGAGAATGGTTCCGAAGACCCATTGTTTATCAGCGAAGAACGATTGATCCCCACCGGTGATGTTGATGAGCTGGGCGGTGACCTGATTGACTTGGAAAACATTGCCGCCGCCGAAAGAAGCGAACACACACATCACCGCGAACAATCCTGCGAGGACCAGGCCGACGTTTTTGAGGCCGCGCTCGGCGAGGCCTTTTCTGAGGTAATACATCGCGCCGCCATGGACTCTTCCGGCGGCGTCGAACTCGCGGTATTTCACGCCCAAGGTACACTCCGCGAACTTGGTGGACATGCCGATGAAGCCGCTCACAAAAAGCCAGAAGGCGACGCCCGGGCCACCATTCTGGATACCGATGGCGACACCTGCGATGTTGCCGAGGCCTACCGTCCCCGAGACTGCGGCGCTAAGTGCTTGGAAATGAGTTACTTCACCCGGGTCCGTGGGGCTGCTATACTTGCCCCGGACGGTGCGCATGGCCAGGCCAAAGGCCCGGATGTTGATGAACTTGAAAGCGATCGTTAGAATCACCCCTGCCGCGGCAAGCCAGAAGATCACCGCAAAAGTCTCAAAATCACCGATTTTCACCTTGAAGAAAATCAAGTCAACGAAGGGCTTGGTTACTTCACCGAACCAGGCGTCCACCTTCTGATCGAAGGATGGAACAGGGGTGAGATCCTGCGCTGCGTGCAAGGGCTGGCTCAGCATCAATCCACAAGTTACCCAAATGACCACAAGCACCAGTTTTTGCATCTTCCATTGAATCATCTAGGGAGAACGTGACAAGCTGGCATTCATCGGGCAAGATGTTTTCCGCCGGATGCCTGGGGTGATGGATGGTAATGCCGGCGAAACGCCTTACAGAAATGGAAGTTTATCATTGCGTCATACCCTCGCCACTGGGGCGGCTGCGACTGCTGGGGACCGCACGAGGTCTGAGTGGGCTTGCGATGGAGGATGAGGACGGGCGACCTTTTTTAGATTCCGGATCGGTGGATGACGCGAGCCGTTTTTCTGCGGTGATCCATCAGCTCCGGGAGTATTTTGACGGGAGATTGCGGCGGTTTGAGATCCCGCTGGACTTGCGAGGCACGGCGTTTCAGCTGCGGGCCTGGCGGGCGCTGATGGAGATTCCCTACGGGCAAACGTGCAGCTATAGCGCGCAGGCGCTGGCGATCGGGCAGCCGCGGGCGGTGCGGGCGATCGGCCTGGCAAATGGCCGGAACCCGCTGCCGATCGTGATCCCGTGCCACCGGGTGGTCGGGAAAAACGGGCTGCTCACGGGCTACAGCGGTGGCTTGGAGCGCAAACGGTTTCTACTCGATCTGGAAAGTCACTCCATGGGGTGCTCCTTGAGCAGGTCCTCCGCCATGTAAAAGCCTTGCTGGCCCTTGGTGGCCTCCCGGACGGCGGAGACCTGGCCCGGCTGGATGGCGGGGGCTTTGTTACCGAAACTGTTACGCACGTAGGTGAGGACGGCGGCGACCTCGTCATCCTTGAGCATGCTGCCAAAGGGGGTCATCGGGACCAGGCCGGCGTATTTTTTCCCGTTGAGCTCGAAGGGGCCCATCATGCCGTGCAAGGTCAGCTTGATGAGGCGCTGGGGGTCGCCCGTGACCCAGCCGCTGCCGTTGAGCGGGGGAAATGCCGGATCAAGGCCCTTGCCGTCCGGTTGGTGGCAGGTCGCGCAGTGTGCGTCGCGGAAATACACTTCATGCCCGGCGGCGAATTGTTTCTGCTCGGGCGGGGTGAGATGGGTGGGGATGGGCGGCAGCGGGTGCTCATCGACGACGGCATCCTGCACGCCCTCAAGGCGGGACATGGCGGTCTTGGCGGCGTTTTTGTTCCACTCGTCCAGAGGGAGCTTTGAGGCGATGGCGACGATGTTTTTGCCCTTGGCGTTGTTCATCCATGAGCCGGCGATGATGGCCTCGAGGCGCACGCGGCCGTGAGGATCTGCGGCGGCCTTTTCCAAGAGTTCGGCGTGTGATGCGATGCGGTGGGTATTGTATCGAAGAACGCGGACGGCAGCGGCGCGTGCGCGGTGGTCCTTCGCCTCGAGCACCTGCCGGAGGATGGGTTCATCGACTTGATTGAGGCCCCAAGTGGTCCAGAGTGCTTCGAGCAGGTGATGCTCGTGGCGTGGGTCCTTGGGATCGAGTTTGGCCACCCAGTTTTTCAGAGCGGGCAGGACTTGACCGGCAGGCAGGGAGCGGAGTTCGCGGCGGGTGCGGTAACGGGTCCGGTATTCCGGGAGTTTGAGATTTTCCAACAAGGTGGCGATGGGTGCTTTCTCGATCTGCGCCGGCTTCACCAGCGGGCGGGACGGATAGGTGATCCGGTAGATCCGCCCGTGGACATGGTCGCGGAGCGGATCGCGGGCGTTGTGCTGCATGTGGCCGATGAGGACGTTATGCCAATCGACCACGTAGAGCGAGCCGTCTGGCGCGAACTCGAGATCGACCGGGCGGAAATTTCCATCCGATGATTGCAGCAAGTCCTGGCGGAATGCCGTCTTGTAACCTGTGCCATCATCGGTGATGGAGTGTTGCTTGACGCCGAGGAAGCCGATGGTGTTACCGAGCAGCATGTCGCCTTGGATTTCATCAGGGAAATGGCGGGATGAGACGAATTCGAGACCGGAAGTCGGGCGGACGGCATGACCTTGCGGGGCCAGATCAGGGGATGAGGGTGACTGGCTGCCATAGGTGGGGCGGGAGGATGCGGGGAGCATCCAGCTGATGCCCGTGCTGGAGGTGTGGAGGAAGAAGTCCTGACCCCAATCGTCAAAGGCGATGCCCCAGGGGTTCGGGATACTTAGCTGGGCGGTGCGTTCGAGGTGGCTGCGTGTCGAATTGTAGCGGAAAAAGCCGCCGTCCATGGCACGCACAGGGCCGTAGGCGGTCTCGACATTCGAGTGCAGGAACACGCCCTCGCCCATGAGAAATGCGCCGGATGGATCGGCGCAGTAGGCGCTGATGGCGTGGTGGGTGTCGTGGGTGTCGAAACCACCCAGCACGATTTCCCGAACGTCGGCCCTGTCGTCCCCATCGGTGTCACGGAGGAGGACAAGATTCGGCTCCTGTGAGACATAGACGCCCTCGGTGGTGAACTCAAAACCAATCGGCAGGTGAAGCCGGTCCGCGAAGACGATTTCCCGGTCGGCACGGCCGTCGTTGTTGGTGTCTTCGTAGATCAGGATTTTATCGTTGGGAAGGCGATCACCCGGGCGGTAGGCGGGATAAGTCGGCATGGTGGCAATCCAGAGCCGCCCCCTGTCGTCGAAGGACATCTGCATGGGGTTGGCAAGGTTGGGAAACTCCTTCTCCGAGGCGAACAGTTCCACCTTGTAACCGTTGGGCACGGTGAGGGATTTCTCGGCTTCCCTGCCATAGAGATAGTTCGGGTCGCCGTTCTTCTTGCTCGGCTTGTAGTTGCTCGGGACAGGCGGCAGCGGGTGGGTTTTTGAGTCATCGACACTCACGGTGCTTGTCCTCCCGGAGGCAACCGCGTGGGTGAGTCGGTCGCGCAGAAGCATCATTTCGCGGGTTTTCTTAACTTCATCCGGATAGTTTTGCGGGCCATAGGGCTTGTAGCGGCCGCCGTAGACATGGACGCCATTGAGAATATGGTAGTCGTTCTGCCAGAACCAGTTCTTCTGCTTGACCGCGGAGAGGATCTTCCCGGGTTCGGCGCGGGTGCTGCGTGGCTGGGGACCATAGATCCCGTCGGCGAGGATTCCTGCAAGCTGTTGATAGCCGTCTTCGGTGGGAATGAAGCCCGAGGTGGTGAGCGGGACCTTGGCCTTGAGATACAGAGCTTGGGACGGCGTGAAAAGATCCACAAAGGTGAGCGAATGCTTTTTGGCAACGCGGGCGATGGTGTCGCTGTAGAGTTTTAAATTCGCGTTCTCAATCGTGCCGTCGGGGAGATCCTTGGTTTTCGATTGGTTTTCGTAGGCGATCGGCGAGACGAGGACCAATCGCGGGGCGGCGGTGCCGTTGTAGGCCTTGCTGAGCGTGTGGGTGGCGAGGGCATCCAGTTCCGCCTCGAAGTTTGCCACACCTTGTTGGCCTTTGAACGACTCATTGTAGCCGAAAAACGCGACGATGGTATCTGCCTTCAGGTGGGTGAGCCATTGGTCGGGGGTGGGGAAAAATCCTTCGCCCGAGTGTTTGGAGTAGTCCGGGTTGAATTTCTCCGCACCGGGAAATGCCCACTGGGATTTCCGCGCAGGATGCGGGCGGAAGCCGGGGGTGTCACCCGGTCGGCCCATGTTACGGATCACCAGTTGCTTGTCAGGATTACGGAGATGGAACTCGGTCTCCCAACGACTGTAATACACGTCTCGCTCCGCGAGGCCGTTCCCGATGAAAACAAGCCTTTCTCCGGAGGTGGGTGGCGCAACGGCCTGCGATCTGGCGGTCGTGGCGGCGGCAGGTAAGTCTCGCGGAGCGTGGCGCTCGATATCGACCTCCCCAGCGGCTTGCGCGATCACGAAATCAGGCAATTTCTTTTCAGGACCTGCGACGACACTCTCCGGGAAAAGCATTTTTGCTCCGGAATTTCTCATATCACGATGGAACGCTCCTTCATCCGCTTGAGCGGATCCCGAGCTGAGAAGGATGACAGCCATGACGCTGGCAGATGTTTGGATGGTGATCATGAAGGCCGATCCAATACGTTCTTGGCAGATCAGTCTTTCAAACGAACCTGCCAACCTTCCCTGAGAGAACCCGTTCCGTGGATGCTTGTAGCCGGTGTGATTGAAGAGGTGGTTCCCGCTTTGCTCATTGGCTTGGGCGCTCATAGAGACGCCCCTACAAGCGACCCAGGCGCGGTAGGCGAATGGAAAAGCTTGTAGCGGCGTGTCTATGACCGCCGATGCGACTGAAGAGGCGGTTCCCTCTTTGTTCATTCGCTTGGGCGCTCACAGAGACGCCCCTACAAGCGACTCAAGCGCGGTAGGCGAATGGAAAAGCTTGTAGCGGCGTGTCTATGACCGCCGATGCGACTGAAGAGGCGGTTCCCT
>CALMKO010000117.1 GCA_937867415.1 uncultured Verrucomicrobiota bacterium
TCGCATGAGCTGAAGAGGGAGGCGCTTGTTCAGTCACTTGGGCGGTCATAGACGCGCCCCTACAAGCTTTCGCTGTTTCCTGCCTGGTAGCCCCCATTTCCCCGTGCTCCGGTCCTCTCATGAGCTTTCTCAAACAGGCCTACCAGTGGCTTGAGCCTGAGCATGGGCAAACCACTTCCCGGGCTGCTCTTCGACCCAACTCAGGCAAGCAACCCGGTCAGCAGTGACCTGACATCCATTCAGCCCCCATCCGCGTTCCAACTGCGGATGTAGCCAGCCTGGCTAGTCTAGCTAGTCTGGCTAGAATTTGCATAGGTGCCGATGTTCCGCAACTCAAAACGGGATCTCATCGTCATCGTCGACCTCATTGTCATTGAAATCCTCGTAAAAGGATTCCTTCACCACGGGTCTGGGTTGTATTTTTTTCCCGCCGACTTTGGCGATGCGGACGAGGATCACGGAATTTGCCCTTTTCACCTCGAACAAATCGATGGCTTCGAACAAATCGACGAGTTTCTTGAAGCCATAGGTGCGGTGATCGATCGGGCTCTCATTGTTGATGCGATTGGTGATATTGGAAAGATTGGCCCAGCCTTCTTCATCGGCAGATGCGCTGACGGCATTACGGAGGGTTGTGATGAGCTTGGTGTTGTTCTTGAGATTCTGAACCGTCTGGAGCTTGGTGTCCGGCTTGGTTTGGCCGGTTTTTTGTTTGGTAGCGGGTTTCGCGGGCCTGGGTTCCTCCAGGTAGATGAAGCGGGTGCAGGCGTTGATGAAGGGAGTCGGAGTTTTCTGCTCACCGAATCCAAAGACCTCCTTGCCATCCGCCCGAAGGCGCTGGATGAGCGGGGTGAAATCACTGTCCGACGAGACGAGGCAGAAGGTGCTGAGTTTCTTGGTGTAGAGCAGGTCCATCGCATCGATCACGAGCGCCATGTCGGTGGCGTTCTTGCCTTTGATGAGATCAAAAGACTGCATCGGTTGGATCGAGTTTTCGTGCAGCACTTTGATCCACCCGCCGAGATCAGGCTTGGTCCAGTTTCCGTAAGCACGGCGGATGTTGACCACGCCGTGGGCGGCAAGTTCGGAGAGGATGAAGTCGATTTTCCCGGCAGGCGCGTTGTCGGCGTCGATGAGCAAGGCGATGCTGTTGGAATGGTTGGAGGTCATGGTGCTGCGGGACGGGAAGGTTCAGGGAGATGATTGTGATTTCAGGACCGGAAACAAGCTCGGCTCGCGGGTGCCCGTTTTTTCGTGGGCCGTCGTTCAGGCGCCCTGCTCGCGTCCCGGCGTCAGGAAATTTTAGCATTCGCACAGGAATTCCCTTGCCAAGTGAAGCCAATTTCCCCAGTTTCCCCGCCCCTCTTCAAGCTGCCTGATTCACCAACGAAGACCCGGAGGGATTCCGCGCGCAGCAAGTCTTCAAGCATCGCCCGTCCTGATTCAAGGCGGGAAACCAAACAAAACATGATCAACGAACTCATCAACGAAATGGTGGACGCCGGCGTCCACTACGGCCACCAAACGAAAAAATGGAATCCGCGCATGAAGCCCTTCCTCATGAAGGACAAAGGCGGGATCTACATCATCGACCTGGAAAAAACCGTCCAGCAGCTCGATAAAGCCTCGGATTTCCTCGCCGACCTCGTCGGCAAGGGCAAGAAGGTGCTCTTCGTGGGTTGCAAGCGCCAGGCACAGGATGCGATCCGCGAGGCTGCCGAGGCCACGGGTCAACACTACGTCAATCACCGCTGGTTGGGTGGGATGCTCACCAACAGCCTCACCGTGCGCAAGTCGGTCGAGCGCCTCAAGTATCTCGAAAACATCGAGAAGCAGCCGGAATTCAAGGCCATGTCCAAGAAGGAACTCGCCGCCCTCGGCCGTGAGCGCGAAAAGCTCCTCCGCAACCTTCGCGGTGTGCGTGATATGGACAAGAAGCCCGACGCCGTGGTCATCGTGGACTCCGCTCGTGAGACCATCGCCGTGGCAGAAGCCCGCCGCTTGAACATCCCGATCATCGCGCTGGTGGATACGAATGCCGACCCAGCCCTCGTTCAGTTCCCGATTCCCGGAAATGACGACGCGATCCGCTCGATCCGCCTCATCCTCCAGAACCTGGTGGATGCCATGGTGGCAAGCCGCAAAAACTAACCATTCTGTCACACGGGCGTCCTGTCTTTTGACGGGCCGCCCGTTTTTCCTCTCTACCACTTTCTACCCACTTTCCCAATGATCACCGCAGCAATTGTAAAAGAACTTCGCGACAAGACGAGTGCCCCGATGATGGACTGCAAAAAAGTCCTCACTGAAACCAACGGCGACCTCGAAGCCTCCATCAAGCTCCTCCGTGAGCGGGGCATCATGAAATCCGCCAAAATGAGCGACCGTGCCGCCAACGAGGGTGTCATCACCGCCCGCGTCAATGCCGAAGCCACCTCCGGGCTCCTCATCGAGGTGAACTGTGAAACCGACTTCGTTTCGAAAAACGAAAGCTTCCAAGCCTTCGTCGGTGAAATCGCCGACGCTCTGGCGGCATCCGCTGCCGCTGACCACGAAGCCGCCCTCGCGCATCCACACGGTGAGCAAAGCATCGAGGACACCATCAAGGCCAAGGTCGGGGAAGTCGGAGAAAACCTTCAGTTCCGCAAGTTTGTCCGCTTCGACGCAGCCCCGGGCGGCGTGGTCGCTTCTTACATTCACCTTGGTGGCAAGGTTGGGGTTCTTATCGAAGTCGGCACGACCAAGCCGGAGTCCGCGGGCACCGACACTTTCAAAGAGCTCATCAAGGATCTCACTCTGCACATCGCCGCGTGCGCTCCCAAGGGACTTTCCCGCGAGGACATCCCACAATCCGTGGTGGACAACGAGTTGGACATCTTCCGCACCCGTCTCATCGCGGAAGGGAAACCTGCCAACATCATCGAAAACATCCTCAAGGGTCAAATCGGCAAGTTTTTCGCGGAGAGCTGCTTCCTGGAGCAAGGCTTCGTGAAGGACTCCGACATCAAGGTCTCCGCTCTGCTCGAAGCCAAGGGCAAGGAGCTGGGTGATACCCTCACCGTGACTCGCTTCGTCCGCTTCGGGCTTGGCGAATAAGATCCGGTTTCTGAATTCCAAATCGCCCGTCTCCCGCCTTGGGAGACGGGCGTTTTTGTTTTTCGTGATCTCAGCTGCCTTTGACCAGGATCTTGTCCCCCTGTAACCAGCGGCTGAGCACGGTGGGGTCTGCCGTTAGATTTCCCAACATCCGCCAGCTGGATTTTTGCAGCACCACCGCCCGGGCCGCGTCTTCGTCCACCACACACCATGGCTTGGATCCGGATGAATGCACAAAACGAAAGTCGCCACGGCCCACTACGATGAAGGCCACATGAGTGTCCAGGCCGACAAGGTAAACTCCCGGCTCCAGCAGGCCCACCCGTGAACAAAACGCCTGGTAGTCTTCACCCGTGGTTAGTGAACAGGAGGCCTTAGGCAAGAACGTGTGGAGGATGTTGCTCGAGGGCTGTTGGGCGAGTTGATAACGATCCACCTGGAATCCCGCGTCCTTGAGGAGGGTCGCGACGAAGTAACCGCAAGCGATCTTCCCAGCGCCGGGGGCTTTGGCCGTGCCGTTGAAATCCCATGGCGTTCCCAGCCAACAACGCATGAACTCAGGGAGGTAGTGCTCTAACAGGATTCGGGCGTCATTTTCCAGCGCGCCCTTCTCCTCAGCGGTTTTTGCCTTGGAATAGCGCTCGGCCAGACCGCCTCTGCGATGCTCCAGATCCCGGGTGAGGGCTTGATAGGCCTGTGGATCGGGCTGGGGCCGTGCAGCGGCTTCTCGAACGAGCGCACGAGTCCGCAAGCTCCATGCGAAGCCGACCAGCGCCCCGGCGATGATCAGGAATACCAGCAGGCGGCGGCGGTTTTTTTTCACAGGTGCCAGAGCGCGAGCATCACCGTCATCACGGGAAGACGGTCTCGTGTTGGGTCTTATCCTTGCCCCGGCCGAAGCTGTCTCCAATATCCTTGCTGGTCACAAAGAGCATCAGGGAAATCAACACAAGCGCACAGACGGTTTGGAGGATTTCCAAGGGCCTTGCCTTCACCGGACGACCGAAGATTTTTTCCAGAATGGCGAGGGTGATATGGCCGCCGTCGAGCACCGGGAAAGGCATCATGTTGAGCACGGCGAGGTTCACATTGAAGAGCACCATGAACGCCAGAATCCGCCGCCAGCCGTTCTCCGTTTGGAGGAGTTGATACTGCATCTTGGCAATGCCCACCGGGCCGCTCAGATGATCCACACCAATGTTGGAATCCGGGGCGGCCACGCTGGTGATCGTCACCCACATCATGTGCAGGCTGTCTTTGACCTGCTGGATCGGACCGGGATGGACGATGCGGATGTCCACCTCGCTCTTGCTGTCCCACAGAATTCCGACTTTGGGATCCGAGCCAGCGGGCTTCAGCGGCACTTCCGGAGTGACCTCCACCTCGCGCAGCTGCTTGGAGGAGTTTTCCACGCTCAGGCGGACCGGCTTCCATTTCTGGTCGCGCAGGTATTGGGAAAATTGCTGCAAGCTGTAGAGCTTGATCCCATCGATCGAGACGATTCGCTCGCCCTTGACGATGCCGGCATCGGCGGCCGGGCTCTTGGGGCTGACATCGCCCACGATGGCGTCGCCGGCCGGTTCGATTCCGACTTGGCGGAGGCCGCGGCGCTGGAACCAGTGGGTTTTCTCGGTTTCAAATCCGGATTTGAGGGTGATGGGTTCGGCGACTCCCGGGCGCTCCACGGTGTAACTGATTTGCTCACCCCGGCTGAGGATGATGCGCTCGCTGATCGAGTTGAGAGTGCCGGCAAATCCATTGACCGGCGTGCCGTTGATGGCGGTGATTTTATCGCCGATCTGGAGCCCGGCCTTTTGGGCAGGGCTGTCCGCTTCAAGAAAACCGATCTGGGTATTTGCAATAAAATCCGCGGGTTTGCCGACACCCCAGACCACCACGGCGGCCAGCAAGGCAAGCAACATCGAGAAAAGCGGGCCCGCGAAGGCGACGATGATTTTATCGAGCGGAGTGATCGGATCCAGCGGTTTTTCATCCTTGGTGCCGCCTTCGAGCGCTTCCATGGGGGCCATCTGTGGCAGGGCCACGAAGCCGCCCGCGGGAATCCAGCCGAGGCCGTATTGCACCCCATTGATTTCCTTTTTCCAAATCGGCGTGCCGAACCAGATTTGGAAACGATCAATCCGCAAGCCACGCCACTTGGCTGCGAGGAAGTGGCCGAGTTCGTGAACAAAGATGATGATATTGAAAATCGTCAGAACGACGACGATCAGCAGGATGACTTGCAGGGTGGTGGCAATGATCGACATGGGCGGTGAGGGAACAGCAGAACCTTAGCGAATCCAGACATTCAGGCAAGTTCATTAAAATTTTCAAAATTTCAGCGGAGTCCGACTGGCGGATCAAGAATCTCGCGCATGATGAAGGCCCGCCTCAACTCGCCGCGATCTTTCAAGCGGGCGCGAATGCTTGCCGGGGCAGGGGAGGCAACCTTGGCGGAGCCCCGGCGCTCGACCCGCGCCCGGGTCGCGGCGGCACCGCCGGTGGTAGTCGCCTTGGTTTCACGGATCTGCTGCAAGCGCTGAGCGAGATCTTGTTGATGTTTCAGTGCGCGGGCAGCCTCTTCCGCAGCGGCGGCTTCATAGCCCGCCTGGCGCAAGGGTGGTGGTCCACTGGCGCCACCCGATGTCAAGGGAGGCGGGACGGACGGCTGCGGTCGCTGCGGATAGATTTCCTCCTCTTCAGGCTCGAAGGGCTCCTCCGGGTAGGAAGTTTCCTGCTCTTCGGCCTTTTTCTGCGCCTTGGAATCGAGGATCGATTTAAAAACCGAGACAATCCCGATGACAACGAACAAGACGACGTTGAGGTGATCGAAAATCCAATCCATGGGAAACGTTTGTTAGAATTACGTGGCTTCCGGCTTGGAGATGCTGCTGCGCATTTGGGTGTCCGCCTTGACGTTCTCCATTTTGTAGTAGTCCATCACTCCGAGGCGGCCGCTGCGGAAGGCTTCTGCGAGGGCGAGTGGGACCTGCGCTTCTGCCTCCACGACCTTGGCTTTCATTTCGGCGACGCGGGCGACCATTTCCTGTTCGAGCGCGACAGCAGCCGCACGGCGGATTTCCGCTTGGGCTTGAGCCATGTTCTTGTTCGCCTCGGCCTGTGCTTCTTGGAGCTGGGCACCGACGTTTTCACCCACGTCCACATCCGCGATGTCGATGGAGAGAATCTCAAACGCCGTTCCCACGTCCAGGCCACGATGGAGGACCACCTTCGAAATGCTATCGGGCGACTCCAGCACGCTCTTGTAGGACTCTGCCGAGCCGATGGTGGTCACGATACCTTCACCCACCCGTGCGATGATGGTTTCTTCTTTGGCACCCCCGACGAAGCGATCGAGATTGGTGCGGACCGTCACGCGGGCACGCACCTTCACTTGAATGCCGTCCTTGGCCACGCCGTCAATCGTAGTGCGGCCGGTTGCCGGATTCGGGCAATCGATCACCTTGGGATCGACCGAAGTGCGGACCGCCTCGACCACGCTTTTTCCGGAGCCCTTGGTCGCCAGATCGATCGCGCAGGTGCGGTTCCAATCCAGCGTGATGCCCGCCTTGTGCGCGGCGATGAGTGCCTGGATGGATGGGATGACATTACCACCTGCGAGGAAGTGCGCCTCGATATCATTGATCGGGATCTCCAGCCCGGCCTTCTTCGCGGTGATCCGCGCGTCCACCACCATGCCGTAGGGCACCTGGCGGAGACGCATGGCCACGAGTTCCGTGAACCCGACATAGGCCCCGGCAAGCCAGGCGCGGAGCCAGACGTTGAAGAAGGAAAGAATGATGCCGAAAAGCAACAATCCAAGAATGACGATGACGACGAGGATGATGGTGGAGATATCAGGCATGGTGGTAGTTAGTGAGGAGTGGTGTGAGTAACGATCAGGCGGAAATTATCAGCGCCCACGACCTGGAGGTCGGATCCGGCGGCGACTTGGCCGGATTGGCAGAAAGCTTCATAGCGCCGGCCATCGACAAGGATGTAGCCGCTGGGAGAGAGCATGGTGAGAGCTTGGGCCGATTTGCCCACCAACGCAAGCGCTTCATCTCCGAGGGCAGCGGCCACTCCGGTGATTTCCGTGGTGAGAAACGCGCGTTTGCCGAGCTTCGTTTGGGGGAGAATCTTGAATTCGAAATAGAACACCAAGGCAGCCAAAGCGGCACAACCGAGCAGCGCGATGATTCCACCGCCGGTGCCGTAATCCATGAACGCGAGCACGCAGCCGCCCAACATCAGCAAGGCCCCGATCGAACCGAGAATCGCACCCGGAACGATGACCTCCACCGCAAGGAAAACGATGCCGACGGCAAACAACAACAGCATGGGCGTCATGACAGCACCTCCACGGTTAGAGACATGCGGTTGTTTTTGACCACCCTCACCCGGGCCCCTGCAGCGGCAGAACCCATTTCCAGGCGGGCCTCGTAGCGACTGCCCGCGATTTCCACCTGCCCGCTCGGAAACAACGGAGTCACCGCATGTCCCGTGAGGCCGACAAGATCCGCCTCCGAGGGCGTACCGCACAGACTCGGCGTGAAATCAGGGACTCCGGCAAGCGCCGTATCCAGCACCATCTTGCCCCACAGCCCACCGCGCGGAAGGTAACGTAAAATCGCCAAAAACAACACGACGGCAAGCAAGACTCCCGCCAGGACGCTGTAAAGCGGTCCGACGAAAACCTCGCCGGAAAATGAAATCGGCTCGTTCGGCCAGAGATCGGCCATCGACCAAATCAGCGAGCCTAACATCAAGGTCCCTCCTGCCAGGCCCAGGACCATCACGCCGGGGAAAAAGAAGATCTCCAAAGCCAGCAGGACAACGCCTAACAGGAAAAACAACATCGGCTCATGACCCGAGAGCCCGGCGACAAACTGACTCAAGAACACCACCGCAAGCATCGCCAACCCACCCACACCGAACATGCCGAATCCGGGGGTTTTGAACTCGATGAAAAGCAAGACCAGACCGATGCCCATCAGAATGGGTGCGATGCTTGTGAGGTATTGCGCGACTTGTTCCGACCATGTCACCTGCAGATTCCGGACCGAGTAGTTTCCGGCCCCATGAAGCTTGTTGAGGAGGTCATCCATGTCCGTGGCGATGCCGTTTCCCAGAAGCGGGAAGGCGGGTTCGCCGAAAGATTTCACCGCTTCCGTGGCGGTCAGGGAAAGCAGTTCCCCCTTTTCCTTGATGATTTTGTCGCCGATTTTAAACTCGGAATCCAAGTCGATCATGGCGGATATCACATCGCCGCGGTATCCCTTTCCCTCGGAGATGCTGCGGACCCGGGCTTTGAGGTAACTGACGATTTTTTCCCGCATCATCGGGTCGATTTCCGAGCCCGAGGCTGACACCGGAGCGGCCGCGCCGATCAGGCCACCGGGGGCGAAATAGATTTCATCCGTGCCGGCGGCGATCAGGGCTCCTGCGGAAATGGCCTCGCTGTTGACGTAGGTGACGGTCTTGCCGGGAAATTTTTCGAGAGCCTTGAGCATTTCAAAAGTAACATCCAGAGCGCCGCCCGGAGTTTCCATGTCGAGCACGATGGTGTCCACGTTTTGTTCGATGGCTTCTTTGAGTCCGCGCCGCAGGATGAAGAGTTCGGGCTTTGCGATTTGGGCACGGATCGGAATCACCACCACTTTCGCGGAGGTTTGTAATCGCGAAACCATGGCGTCATCCGCGACCAAGGGCATCCCGGATGCCAGGGTTAAAATCGTGGTAAACAGCCCACAGAAGGTTCGTATCACACCGTCAGGCTAATTCTTCCAAGCGGTGGGTGCAAGCCCGCATGGAATGGAAGATTGGACAATGTTTCCAATGATCCGAAGTGTGCGCACCGGGATTCGCCGTGATGGATTATTTTTTCAAGGGTTTGGGGCTTGCCGGGTGTTCTACCAGGTGAGTGGAGATTCTGTGTCGTGCAGATCATCCCGCCAATCCAAGAAACGCAGAACCATGAAAACAAAATTCATTCAAATCACCAGTGCAGCGGCCTTGCTCATTGCGTCACTCGCTCCAATGGGAATTGCCGAAACTAAGGCTCCTAAAAAGTGTTGCTGTTGCGAAGCGAAATCGTGTAAGTGCGACGGCTGTTGCGATGGCAGCAAAAAGTGCGTTTGCGAAGGTTGCAAAGGCAAATGCGCGAAGTAAAAATCAACAGGCCGTTTGTAAAACGATCAGATGCTATGAACGATGAAAAAGTGGATGTGATATTGCGCTCGGCCCGTGTCGATTTTCAGGTCGCCGATGGTTTTCAGCACAGCGTCTGGTCGCGGATCGAGGCTGAGTCCTCGGAATCCAGGTTCCTTCGAGGGTTCTTGGAATGGGTGACTTGGCCGCTCGGCATGGCCACCGGGGTAGCCGCGATGGCTGTGATTGGACTGTTTTTGGGTGCGGTCACCGTTCCCGAACCTGCGGACGCGCGGCTTTCTTATGTTGAGTCCATCAGTCCTTTCATCCACCCTGAGGCGCGATGAAAAAGCGATTGTCCGGACTTGGACTCGCGTTGTTGGCGGGTTTGCTGGCATTTTTCGCGACGCGCGGTCTGACGCTCGAAAACAAGAGGAGCGCGTTGGTCGTGGATCAACTTCCCGAACTTGCCTGGCTGAAATCCGAAATTCACCTCAGTGACGAGGAACTTGCGAAGGTCAAAGCGCTCCATCTGGCCTATCGTCCGAAATGTTTGGAAATGTGCAGGGGCATCGCCGAGGCGCGGCAGAAGTTGCAGGAAGCGGCGCAAGCGCAGCGGGAATGGAATCCAGGTCTCGAGCAAGCCGTGCAAGAACACGCGAGAGTCCAAGCGGATTGCCAACGGGCGATGTTACAACATCTCTACGCAACCGCAGCGGTCCTGAGGCAGGAAAAAGCAGAGCTCTTTCTCAAAGCCACCTTGCCAGCCGCCCTCGGTGGCTACCATGGTGATGAACCGGATTCCTGTCATGACCGCTGATCCAACGGGCAGTGAATCCACACCGGATCTTGATGCCCGCTCGATGCAACAACTCAAAACCGATGATCTCGCGCTCAACATCATCATGGACCGCTGGTCAAGTCGGGTGGCGTCGTTTGTTTTCAAAATGACAGGCAGCCACGCTCTTGCGAACGAACTTGCGCAGGAGACCTTTGTGAAACTCTATCAGGCGAGAACGCGTTACGAAGCGAAGGGTTCTTTCAGTGGCTACTTGTTCGGCATCGCTGCGAATCTGGTGAAAAATCACCGCCGGTGGCAAATGCGCCATCCCACCGTTTCTTTGGACGATCCTGATTTCGATACTCGGGAAAATCCTGCTTTCATCGCGAGCCATCTGGGCGATCCGCGTGGATCCCTTGAGACGAATGAAGCCCTTCGAACCATCCTGGGGGCCATGTTTTCGCTGCCTGTGGATTTGCGGGAAGCGATCACGCTGTTCGTGGACGAAGGACTGAGTTACCGCGAAATCGCACAAGTCGTTGGGTGCACGCCAAAGGCTGTGGAAACCCGCATTTATCGTGCCCGTCAAATTTTAAAGATCCGTCTTGCGGGGCTTGATGATTGATTCCCTCGGGGGTGGTCAAAGCGCGTGGCGCTGCGGCACCGATCCATTTTCTTAGCATTGATCAACGCCTGATCCTATGGTTCATCTCATTTCCCTTGTGAGACAAACCGCCATTTCAGAACGCAATCTTCTGTTGCTCCTCGCAGCAGTCCAGTTCACCCACATCATGGACTTCATGATCATGATGCCGCTGGGTCCGCAATTGATGCGGGAGTTGGGCATCACTGCGCAGCAGTTCGGCGGGCTGATCTCGTCCTTCGCCCTTACTGCGGGGCTTGTCGGTCTGGCGATGGCCCCATTCACGGATCGCTTCGACCGGCGGAAGCTACTGCTTATTTGCTATGCCGGATTCACGCTTGGCACGTTGGCGTGCGGGCTTGCGAATAGCGGTGCGACTCTGCTGTGGGCGCGAGGCATCTGCGGGGCCTTCGGCGGGGTAGGGGGAGCCACGATCATGGCCATCATCGCGGATGTGGTGCCCTCCGAGCGAAGGGCCCGGGGCATGGGCATCGTGATGACCGCCTTTTCCGCAGCGGCCGCGTTGGGAGTCCCCTTCGGGCTGAAACTCGCGCAAATGTGGAAGTGGGAAGCGCCATTTTTCGTCGTCGCTGCGATCGCGGCGATGGTTTGGGTAGGCCTTTACCGGATCCTTCCCTCGGTGCGGGGGCATCTTACGGGTGGTGAAATCAAGTCGGGCCGGGACTTTCTGGACTTGCTGGGAAATCGGAATGCGTGGGTCGGACTGAGCTTGATGATGGCCATGGTCTTCGGTCACTTCACCGTCATCCCTTATTTGTCGCCATTTCTGGTCGGGAATGTGGGACTGCCGGAGAAAAGCTTGTTCCTGGTCTATCTCACCGGGGGCTTGGTAACGATTTTCACAGGTCCCTTCATCGGGAAAATGGCGGATCGGCATGGCCGTTTTCTGCTTTATGCGATCCTGGTCGCCGGGGCCTGCGTGGTGATCCGGCTTCTCACTTCCAGCGGTCCACTACCGGTTTGGCACTGCCTGATTCTCGCAGGGTTGTTTTTCGCGTTTGCCAGCGGGAGGTTCATCCCGGGTCAGGCGGTGATCTCGATGGCGGTTCCACCGAACAAACGGGGTGCTTACATGAGCTTGGTCGCCTGCTCGCGCGACCTTGCATCAGGCATCACCACCGCGATCGGCGGCCACGTCGTCGTCGAGGGGGCGAAAGGGCAAATCCTGCATTTTGATCGCCTCGGCTGGCTTGCCATCGGCGTGAGCATCGCCAGCCTCTGGCTTTTCCGGCTTCTCAAACCGGCGGCTTGAGGGTTGGCTGGAATTCTTGGGTTGGAGGAAACGGAAACCGGGCGTATACTCCGCGCATGGCCATCGAAACCCGCAATGTTCTTGGATCCGTCCTGCAGCCCTGCTCACTCGCACCGCTCACGGGTTGGCACCGGGACGGCTGCTGCCGCACGGGCGCGGGTGATCATGGCGTGCATGTCGTGTGTGCCCGGGTGACGGCCCAGTTTCTCGACTTCTCAAAACGCCGCGGCAATGACCTGACAACCCCGCGGCCAGAGTTCGGTTTTCCAGGCCTCAATCCGGGTGACCAGTGGTGCCTCTGCGCGGCACGCTGGCAGGAGGCTTTCGAGGCGGGCTGCGCACCGACCGTGGTGCTAGAGGCGACGCATGAATCCGCCTTGGAATTCATCGATCTGGAGAGCTTGAGGCTTCACGGCTGCTAAAAACCGCCGGGGCCCGGCTTACTCCTTGAAACCGGCTTCGATCAAGCGGGGGATCGAGACGTTTCTGACGTATGGATTCTTGGGATTAAGCTTCACGTAGTTTTGGTGGTATGCTTCCGCGGGGTAGAATTTTTCAAACGCGCTGATTTCGGTGGCGATTTTTTTGCCCAACTTCTTTTCCAAAGCCGTTTTCGAGGCCTCGATGACGGCCTTTTCTTCCGGACTGCGGTAGAACAAGGCCGAGCGGTATTGTTTGCCAAAGTCGGGTGCGACCCCGCGTGCGTCGGTGGGGTCGTGGCTTTTCCAGAAGACATCGAGAAGCTTGGAGTAGCTGGTGATTTCCGCGTCGTAGGTGATTTCAACCGCTTCGCAATGTCCGGTGTTGCCGCCGCCAACTTGCTCGTATGTCGGATCTTTCTCCTTACCACCGGTGTAGCCGGAAATGACGTCGGTCACGCCTGGGACCCGCTCGAAAATCGCCTCGACACACCAGAAGCAGCCCGCTGCAAAGGTGGCCTTTTTCAGTTCCACGGCATGGAGGCCCGCTGTAAAAAGCAACGTTGCTGTTAGGGCGATTGACAAGCATTTCATTTGGCGGGGTCTTTCGGGGTGAAGGTCTTGGCGAGTTCGGGAAATCCGGCTTCAACGAGTTTTTCCGCGGGGATGAATTTCAAGGAGGCGGAGTTGATGCAGTAGCGGAGCCCGGTGGGAGCCGGGCCATCGTCGAACACATGACCCAGGTGGGAATTCGACTTGGCGGAGCGCACTTCATCACGAGTCATCCCCGCGGAGGTATCCGACTCTTTTTTCAGGACCGTGGGTGATATCGGTTTGGTAAAACTCGGCCAGCCGGTGCCGGAGTCGAACTTGTCCTGCGAGCTGAAAAGCGGTTCCCCGCTGATGATGCAAACGTAGATTCCCGGCTGGTGGTTGTTATAATACTCGTTTTGGAAAGGGGGCTCGGTGCCATTTTCCTGAGTCACTTTATACTGCATGGCTGTCAGCCTTTTTTTTAGCTCGATCTGGGTAGGCGTGTCTTCGCCCTTGGCCACAGTGAAAGCGAAGATCCCCGCAGCAATCGCGAGGAGCGGGATGGTGTAAATCAGCTTCATATTCATGAGCTTACTCATTCACACGGATGAGCCCCGGGCAAGGCTCTTTATTCCTTGAATCACACGCCGTCCCGGATCCTGCGGGCAAATGCCAAGCCTGACCTTGAATGATCCGGCAAATGGGATCAAGCTCACCCCCGTGAGTCTGCGCTCCTTCAATCTGCTGTTGCTCCTCGGCGTCGCGACCATGGTCGCGGCGGTGGTTTGGGTGGATCAGCAACGAGCTTCCAAATCCATGAGCGATGCCCCGCTGGAAATGCCGGTAAGCGGTGAAGTGGACCACCGCTTTCATGTTCTATCGCCGTGGCAAGCGGTGCAGGTCCCACGCGCGCTGCGCTTTGATCCGCCGATGGGCTCGGATCATGCGGGACTCGTTTATAACGCCCAAAAATTCTGGGAAATGAACGAACGCCGCGGCGGGCATCACACCGGCGACGATTTGAACGGCATCGGCGGAATGAATACGGACTTGGGTGACCCCGTTTTCAGCACCGCTGACGGGTTGGTGATTTATGCAGGCGAGCCTTCTCCCGGGTGGGGCAAGCTGGTGGTCATCGCCCACACCAGCGCCGACGGCCGGCCGCTGCACTCGATGTACGCCCACCTGCATCAAATCGATGTGACGCTTGGATCCTTGGTGGCGCGCGGAGGTAAAGTGGGCACCGTGGGCACGGCCAATGGATATTATCCCGCGCACTTGCATTTCGAAATGCGCACCAGCGACGGGGTGGACATCGGCGCGGGTTATACCATGTTCCCCCTCAATCGGCTCGATCCCACCGCCACCATCTCGGCGCTGCGGAACTCCCCGCAAGATGACCTGTCGCCCTCGCCCCTGAAACAGTGCCTGCTTCGGAAGAACTAAGACTTACGACCTTCGTCGTACTCAAAGTATTCGATCATGGTCTGGATTTCATCCCGCGCTTCGAGCCCGCTTTCCTTTTTACGCCGGGTCAGAATCTCGCTGACTTCGTCATTCCAGCCACGCTTTGATAGAAATTGATTCCATATCAGAAGATCACCTTCTGAAAGCTGGCGGCCGTTTTCGAAACACCAGCGGAGAAGATCCTCATCCGAGCCGCCTTGTAAGGTTTGCTGCTGCAATTCAGGATAGGAAACCCGCAGGTAATCGACGCAGCGCTCGTCAAAACCCGCTCCTAGATTCGCTCGGAAATCCTCCGCGAGCTCGCCCTTCGCATTGAGCCGGATTTTATCCAGCATCCTGGCGAAGTAAATCATGCCGAGTGTTTCCTGATACGCGGAAAGTGGTGGTTTGCCCATGGTTTAAAGAAGTTTTTTGGTTGAAAATCGTTCAGCTCTGCGGACCGGAGTTCCGCACCGACTCCTCAAGATCCTTCACCCGTTCCACGAGTTTTGGCAAGCGCCGGAGCATTGCATGAAATTTCATATCCTCGCGGATGGGTTGGGCTGGATTTCCCGCATAGACTTGTCCGCCCGGGATGCTCTTCGTAACGCCCGTCCGGGCGCTGAGAATCGCCTTCGACCCGATGGTGACATGTCCGGCAACACCCACCTGCCCGGCGAGCGTCACGTAATCCTCCACGCGAGAACTCCCTGCAATCCCCGTAAGGGCGACGATGAGACAGTGTTTGCCAATCGTGCAATTGTGTCCGATCTGCACGAGATTATCAATCTTGGTTCCTTCGCCAATCACGGTTTTACCAAAGCGTGCCCGGTCAATCGTAGAGTTGGCGCCGATTTCCACGTCATCGCCGATTTCGACGATTCCCACCTGATCGATCTTAACGTGACGGCCACCGGAAAATTCATAGCCATAGCCATCCGACCCGATTACAGCCCCGGAATGTAGGATTACGCGATCGCCAAGCACACAGCGCTCATACACGGAAACATTACCCATGATCCGGCAATTCTTGCCGATGTGGACATCTTCCGCGATGACGCTGTTAGGCCCGATGTCAGATCCATCGCCGATACTTGCATGAGCCATGACCACAGCGCCCGCTTGGATACGGACCTTACTCGCATCCATCCGCACCGTGGGATCCACAAAAGCGCGGGGGTGCACCCCGGGGACGAAACTTTGCGCCGCGCTGGCGAAGTGCTTCACCACGGTCGCGAATGCAAGAGACGGATTCTCCACGGCGACCAACGCAACATGCTCCGGACCATCCCTGAGTCCGCGCGGAACGATGACCGCTGCCGCCTTGGTGACCAGAAACTGCCCGTGATATTTCTCATTCCCGAGGAAGCTCACATCGCCGGGACCGGCGGCATCTAGCGCCGCCATTCCTGTCAGAGACAAATCGAGCTCGCCCCGGACGATGTCACCATCGACCCATCGGGCGAGCTCGGAAAGCGTGAGGGCTACGGCCAACTCAGGAAAAGTGAAGGATTGAGTGGTATCACTCAGCACCCGTCGGTGCAGGAGCTGGTGCGGGGATCTCCGGCGCTGGATCACCGGCCGATGGCAGCGACTCGGCTGGCGCGTCCTTGTTCAAGTCCTTCAGCAAGCCGGCGGTGATGTCCGTGGCATCCTTGGTGTAAAGGAGAAATGGAACCTGCGAGGTGCTCAGACCGGACTTGTCGAAAACGTAGTCGTAGTTATCCAACTTCGCTTTTTCTTCCACCAGCTTGCGGATTTCTTCGAGGATGCCCTTCATCCGTTGCACCATTTTCTCGTTGAGTGCCTGGTTACGGCGCTGAAGGAACTCACGACGCTCGCGGTCAAGGGCGATGCCTTCCTGCTGCTGCACCTGCCACTCTTTGAAGAGAGTCTGCTTTTTAGAGTCGTTGAGCGAAGGGTCCTCAAGCTGCTTACGGAGCTTCCCGAGATTATCCTCAAGCTCGCGAATCCGGGCAAGGCGCTCGTTGTTATCCTTCTGGATCCGGGCGCGCTCGACGTTGATCTGCTTTTGCGCCTCGTTGGTCCGGTAATACTGCTTGAAAAGCTCCTGCATATCCACAGTGGCGATGTTGAGCTTGCCTTCCGCCGCGAAGGCCATGGTGGTGAATGAAGCCGCGAGCGCGACTGCAAGAAAACGACGAATGAGGGTCATTTGATAAGTGTTTTGAGGTTCTAAAAAAACGGGGTAACAGAGACAGGATGAATGAAAATCCGAGCCCGTCAACGCTCATGATTTCAAACAAATGGCGCAATTTCCAGGATTCGAGTACCCTTACGGCACCGACTCCGGCCAACCAACCTAAATTCATGAATGCTTTACACCGGGAAGCCCACGGATTTTAGTGGCCCTCACCACTTTTCAAAACCATGCCTCTAGCCATCAAACCCAAATCCGAATGCACCTTTGATCAACTTTCCATGGGTGAAGTCATGCTCCGTCTCGATCCCGGTGAAGGCCGGATCCGCACTGCCCGCCATTTCCAAGCCTGGGAAGGCGGCGGTGAATACAACACCTCTCGGGGACTGAGAAAATGCTTCGGCTACAAGACCGCCGTGGTAACGGCCTTCGTCGATAACGAGGTCGGACACCTCATCGAGGATTTCATCATGCAAGGCGGTGTCGCCACCGATTTCATCCAATGGCGCGAGGATGACGGCATCGGCAGAACCGTGAGAAATGGCCTCAACTTCACCGAACGCGGCTTCGGCGTGCGCGGTGCGGTTGGAAATCCTGACCGCGGCAACACCGCGGCCTCACAGCTCAAGCCTGGCGATATCGACTGGGACCACATCTTTGGCAAGCTCGGCGTCCGCTGGTTCCACACCGGTGGCATCTACGCCGCGCTCTCGGAATCGACAGCAGCTCTCACCGTCGAAGCCGTCAAGGCAGCGAACAAATACGGCACGATCGTCTCCTACGATCTTAACTACCGTCCCTCACTCTGGAAAACCATCGGCGGCCTTGCCAAAGCCCAGGAGGTCAATCAGGAAATCGCCAAATACGTCGACGTCATGATCGGCAACGAAGAGGACTTCACCGCCTCCCTCGGCTTCGAAGTGGAAGGCGTGGATCATAACATTTCATCGATTGAATTGGATGCTTTCAAGGCGATGATCGAGACGGCGGTGAAGGCCTTCCCCAACTTCAAGGTCGCTGCCACCACCCTGCGTGCAGTGATTTCCGCGACGGTCAATGATTGGTCTGCGATCCTCTGGCATGACGGAAAGTTTCACGAAAGCCGCAAATATCCCGGCCTCGAGATCCTCGACCGCGTCGGCGGGGGGGACAGCTTTGCAAGCGGCTTGCAATTCGGCTTCCTGGAGTTCAACGACGCCCAAAAGGCGGTGGATTACGGAGCTGCCCACGGCGCACTCGCGTCAACCACACCCGGCGACACCTCCATGGCCACTCGCAAGGAAGTCGAAAAACAAATCAGCGGCGGCGGTGCCCGGGTGGTACGCTAAAGTTGCTTGAGTAGCTCGACCACCGTCGCGCCTGCCACCCGCCAGTTCAGCCGGGTTTCATACTCCGCGAAGGCATCCAGCGCCATTTTCCGATACCTCGCGGGGTCTTCCATCAACCTCACCACTTCATCCGCATACACCTCGCCACGCGCGCTCAACGGGAAAAGCTGGCCATTGACTCCACTCCGGATCACCGACGGTATCCCGCCCACATCTGCCGCCAGTGATGGGAGGCCGAATGAACTCGCCTCGGCAAACACCAACCCGTAACACTCCGCCCGAGATGGCACGATGAGGAAATTCGAACCCGCAAGAAGCGCTTCCATCTTGGCTCTGCCTTCCGGCGTTTTCTTGGAAACAAATCCATGCAAAGTCACCCAGTCCGGCACCCCTCCGGGTGGCTCGCAACCCACCACATGAAGCCGGGTCGGAATCCCCCGACGGTTCAACTCGACCGCCGCCTCTAAGGCGATATCCGCCCCCTTGCGTTCCCACTCGACGCCGATGAACAGCAGTTCACAACGCTCACGGGGACGCATGTCCAAACTTGCCTCCACCTGCCCACGTGACTTGGCTACTTCTACATTCGCCCCATACGGAACCACCTTCACCTTTGCCGGATCCAAACGGTAATTCTCAAGCGCGGATTCAGCAGCCCATTCCGAAGAATAAATCGCCAGGGAACAACGGTCTAACGCATTTTGTTCCGTCACCTTCGCATCCCGCAAAGTCTGTTTGCAAAGATTCGTCGCATACGGGTAAAAATCTATCAATCCCGCAAAACACGCATCCGACCAAAACACCGTCGGGATTCCCGGCTTGATGTGGGCGATCGGGATGGTGCTCGGACTGAAAATCACATCCGCATGATTGCCTAACAGAGCCGTCTCAACCTGCCTTGCATACGCATCCAGGGTGGATGGCCGCCGGTACCTCAGGAAGGTCGTTCCTAACAAGCGCTTGTAGGCCATCTCCTTCAACTTGCCAGAGATTTTACCAACTTCCCGAAGTCCATCAATCGTCTGGATTTCACAACCCGCTTCTCTCAAGGACTCGCGGATATAGTAGATCAACCCCGACCAAGCATGCAGGTTGTCAGCAGAAAAATGAGTGGTGTAGGCGACTTTCATGAATGACGCACGAATTCATGGCGGTTTTCCGGAAATAAACAAGCAGCTTGCCATAGAATACAGAACCCTCACTTGCCGGCCTTACCCGTCACCACGGCGGTGGCTTTCACACGATCACCCTCCTTGAGCATGGCATTCGGGTTGATAATGACGGGCGTCTCCCCGGTAAGCGCCGACGAGGTGACCTCCACGGTGGCCCCGTGATTCCTTCCAGGCGTCACCTCGAGAAACACCACTTTTCCCGCATCCACCACCGCAACCAGCGGTTTTCCCTGGCGAATGACGAATGTGTTGTTAGGTAGAATGAACGTACCATCCATCGGCGGCAACTTCAAGGCGGCTGTCCCCGATAGACCCGCAGGAAGCTGCAAATCCTTATTCTCAATCAAAAACTCCACACGCATGGTGCCGGAAACCGTGTCGAATACTTTACTCGTCCGGGAAATCTGCGCGACAAACGTCCGCCCGGGAAGTTCGTTGAAACGAACCACCGCCTCGTTCTCCTTGGATAGCCGGAAAGCAAGATCCGGCGTGGCACCGATCACAAACCGCAAGGTCTCAAGGCGCGCCAATCGATAGAGCCATCCCTCTGCCGTCGAGGAGTCCCCCCGCATCCGGTCTCCACGATCAAAGTTCCGCGCGGTAACAGTCCCACTGAAGGGTGCCGTAACGGTCGCGAATTTCTGCAATTCCCCGACCCGGTTGAGCTCAGACTTCGCCAGCCGCAACGCTGCCTCCGCCATCTCGGAGCTGCTTGTCCGCAACTCGGAATCTTCCTGAGAAATCGCCTTCGATTCTATCAATTCCTCCGCCCGCTCCGCAATCAACCGCGCATTCGCCGCACGCGACTCAGCCTGATCCACCGCCGCCTTGGCTGATTCCACTTCGCGGTCGATTTCCGGAACTTCAATGACTGCCAGAACCTCTCCCGCCTGAACCTGATCCCCAATGTCGAACTTCCGCTCACTCACGATCCCGGTGGCACGGGTGAAAATCGTGGCCTGCTCCAGCGGCTCCGTACGACCCGGCAATTCATAAGCTCCAGCCGCACGGCTCAAGGCTGGAAGCACGGTGCTGACAGCAACGGGTTCCGGATCCTGCGCAAGCAGCTTGAAGGGCACCACAGCCCACCCGAGGATCGTGAGGATGATGGTCGGTCGTTTCATAGATAAATCAGAGATCATGGATGAATGAGGGCTTGCATGGCAGTTTCCTTTTCTAACAAACGAAGCTGACGCCGGTGGGTGAAACCTCGAACCACGGCAAACACGATCGGCACAAGAAACAACGAAGCGAAAGTGCCGAACAACAAGCCACCAATCACCGCCCTGCCAAGCGGCGCATTTTGTTCGCCACCCTCGGCATGTCCCAGGGCCATGGGAATCACCCCAAGGATCATCGCCAACGCCGTCATGATCACGGGCCGCAGTCGGGTGGTGGCGGCTTCGATCGCAGCAGCGGTCGCGGTTTCTCCCTGATCAAATCGATCCCGCGCAAAACTACTCACCAACACGCTGTTCGCCGTGGAAACCCCGACAACCATGATGATCCCCATCAAGGCAGGCACGCTAAGCGGTGTCCCCGTGAGCCAAAGCGCAAAAAGCGCTCCCGATATCGAAACCGGCAATCCGGCAATCGCGACCAAAGGCAAAGTCCATGATTGGAAATTGACCACCATCACCAAGAAAACCAACACCGAAGCCAAACCAAGACCCCCAAGCAACTCCCCATACGACGTTTTCATCAACGCGGCCTGACCCGCCAACTCGATCTTGTTGCCGGGTTTGAGCTTGCTGCGGATTTCTGATAGAATCACCTCAAGATCTCTCGTGATGCCACCGATGTCCCTTCCCGAAGCATTCGCCACCACGGTATAGGTAGGCTGTAACGAGGTCCGGCTGATACTTGCCGGCGCACGTTTCTCGAAAACCGTCGCAAACGAACGCAACGGAACCGGAGCACCCCCACCCGCGGATGGACGGACCGGAAGGTTGAGCAATTGCTCGACCGACTTCAAGGCATCCGGCGGGGCGATGACCTGCACGTCATAGGCCGCACCTGTCGCAGGATCCGACCAGTAATTTGGAGCCACCGAACCGCCACTTCCAAGCGCCGCAAGCAAGGCGTTCGCTGCATCTTGCGCATTCACGCCCAAATTCGCGGCGCGTGACCGGTCGATTCGGATCGCATAACCCGGCTGATCTAACACTTCTCGCAGCGTGACATCGGCCGCCCCAGGAATTCTCGCAAACCGCTCGCGCAGATTCCTGGCAAATGCGAGATTCCCCGAAACATCACGCCCCATGATCCGAACCTCAAAGGTCGTCGGTGCGCCAGATGCCAACGTCTGACTGGTGGCGTCCGCAGGCCTTAAAAACGATTGAACACCTGGAAATTTTTCAGCCAACATGCTTCGGATCTGTTCCACGTATTCTTCACTCGGTGCATGACCCTGTGCAAGCTGCACAAGAATCTCACCATCGGCTGATGTGATCGCCGTTGTCTCCACCCAAGCCTGATTGACGGAACTCGGAGTGCCGATATTCTCCACCACAAACTGCAATTCATCCGCGGGAATGATCCTAAGGATTTCACGCTGCATCTCCGCCATCACCTGCGCGGTATCATCAATCCGGGTGCCACTGGGAATCCGCACAAACAAACGAAGCAGACCTGCATCAGTCTTGGGAAAAAACTCCTGCCCGGATTGAAACGTGGAAAAAACTCCCAGCCCCAGCACCGTCGCCACAGGGATCAATACCAACCATGGACGCCTCATGAAAGAATGTAAGATGGTCCCTTGCACCGCCGCGATGCGATCCATCCCATGCTCGATCCCATGATGAAACCTTACCAAGATACCCGGCTTCTTCCCAACGTGATGAGCCTCCGCACGAACCTCGGCCGGTAGGATGATCGAGGCCAAGGTAGGAACCAAGGTCCTTGCTAACAGATAGCTCGCAATCATCGCAAACACCACCGCAAGCGCCATGGGCCTGAAGACAAAGGACGATGTACCGCTGAGCAAAAAAATCGGCAGAAAAACAATACAAATCGACAGTGTGGAGACAAACTCTGGAAACGCCACCTCACGCGCACCATCGATGATCGCCTGCTGCACATCCTTGCCAAGCGCGATCTGGCGCTTGATATTCTCGATTTCGACCAAGGAATTGTCCACAAGAATGCCAATCGCGAGCGCAAGCCCACCCAGTGTCATGAGGTTGAATGTAGCTCCGATCAAGCTCAGCCCGATGATGGAGCACAGCAAGGCCAGCGGTATGGAAGTAAGAACAATCAGCGTCGAGCGCCAAGACCCGAGAAACAACAAAACCACGGCCGCCACCAACCCAGCTACGAGCAGAATCTCATTTTTCACTCCGACTACCGCTGCTCTGACGAAAATGGATTGATCGAAAATCGGTTCGATACTCATGCCCGGCGGAGCCGAGGAACGAATCTCCGGCAGACGATCGCGAATTTCGTCAACGATATCCACCGTGGATGCGCTGCCCAGTTTGAGAATGGAAACCATCACCGCATTACGACCATTCAAACGGGCGATGTTACTGCTGATGGCTTCACCATCACGCACATTGGCGACATCTCGCAGCAGGACGATCTTGCCATCGACCGAACGCAACGGCAGATCCAGGAATCCCTGAATGTTCTCAGGACTTGCATTGATTTCGACCGGCAACTCCCGTCCACCTTCGCGCAAGGAGCCTGCGGGAAGCGTGAGGTTTTGCCTGCTGATCGCTGCGCTCACTTCAGCTGCTGAGATCGCATAGGTATTGAGGGCATCAGGATCAAGGTCCACCATCACTTGCCGGGATGCGCCGCCATAAGGCAGTGAAATTCGCATCCCCGGAATGCTCTGCAACTGCGCGCGGAGCACCAGTCGCGAGTAGTCGAAAAGCTGGCCACTCGTCATGGTGTCTGACGCCATCACCAACTGCACGATCGGAACGCCCGAAGGGCTCGTCCTCACCACCAGAGGCGGGGTGGTCCCCGTGGGCATGCGCCTCAAGATGGTTTGGGATACCCCGGTAGCCTGAGACATCGCGGTGTTGATGTCCACATACGGCTGAAATTTCAGTTTTACCAAAGCGATGCCATTTGACGTCTCGGACCGTACTTCGCGCAGATCATCGACATTATTGAGAGTGGCAATTTCTGAAAACGAAGAAATTTTTGATGCCATTTCCGCTGCATTGAGGCCGGCATAAGTCCACACCAATGTAATCTCCGGACTCTCCACCCGTGGCAAAATGTCTGTCGACATCCGACGCCCTGATAGCATCCCGAAAAGCACCATCAAAATCGCCAAAACACCAATGGTGTATTTGTAACGTAGGGCAAAAAGAACAATCCACATGAATCCGGTGCTATGGCTACGGTGCTTCGGCTGAAATCAAACTCTCGCTGTATCTTTAACACGATAGCAGGTAACCGCAATTGTTAGATTTCCCTCTTGTCCGAATCGAAGATTTTCGAGGGCTTCTAAATCGAGTCATGGCTCGAACGAATGGGTGACTGAGTCACGCGTCAAATTGGCCAAAACGAGGTTTGAAACCCCCATCAAAGACCCATTTCATCGTTTGAAAAACACCTCAAATATCACCCGAGATCAGGGATCTCTTGCCGCATAGACTCTATTTTACGGATTCAACAGACCTCCTTGCGCAGATCCCTCACACTCCAGATCATCCCCGCCGCCGCGGCTCCC
>CALMKO010000118.1 GCA_937867415.1 uncultured Verrucomicrobiota bacterium
TTGCCCTCGATGAAGTTAATATTTTCATGGCCTTCCCGGTTGGTGGCCACACCCTCGAAAATTAGAACTTTCTCAGAAACGCCGTTGCGGGCGATGTTGTCCTTCAAGCGGAGCAGTGCATTGCGGGTGGGTTCCACCGCGAGCACCCTGCCCTGCTGTAGATGTTTCGCGATTTTGACGGTAAAAAACCCGATATTGGCTCCGACATCGATCACATCGCGGTTGGTGGGGGCAAACTTCTCCACCAATTTTGCGATCTGGGGTTCATAGGAACCCTCGCGGAGGATTCGCACGAAGAGATGGCTGCTGGGACTCATCCGGAAGTTGCCATCGAAATCTTTCACAGTGAGGACCGGATCTTCCGCCAGCAGGGACTGCAGATGCTCGACGATGATTTTTTGATGGAGATCACAAAGCTCTTGTTTGCTGGAGCTGTTAATTCCGAGCATTCGCCGGATTCTGACGACGGGGTAAAGTAGAACCCGTATAGCAGAGTGTTTTCGATAGAGCGATTGAATGACAGACATGGCGGGAGTTAATTGGCGGATTTATGACGGAATTTCTGAAGAAGGAAAGTAAGTGTGAGGCCCGAACTGCGTTGGATGCGCCGTGCTGCTACCCAGCTATAGATGACCACGATAGAAGCCGCGGCGAGCAACCCGTAAATAGGAATCTTCATGGATAGAATTCCCAAAACTAGCGCAAGACAGATCAATGCTCTGATGACTGCGTGCTGGGTGGTCTGGTCCCAGGATACATTGAGCTTGCGAGTGAGCAGCCAGAGCCCGGCAACTTGAAGGAAATTGGCGGAGATGAAGGCGATGCCTAGGCCCGTGAGGCCGAACTGTGGAATGAGTAGGCAGGAAAGAGTGATGGTCATAAGCCCCATGGCGATTTCGCATTGGGCAAAGAGTTTGCTTCGCCCCAGCGCGAGAATAACGAACCCAAGGGGAAAAGCCGCGAAACGGATGGCGCTGCCAAACAGGAGAAGGCGCATCAGGTCTGTAGCTGGAGTAAACTTGGCGCTGTAGAGAAGGGTGAGTATCCAGGGGGTGGTAACCATTAGCATGAGGGATGCCACGACCCCCGCGTCGAGTGCCAGAACAGCTTGACTGTTCAAGAGATTTCGCATTCGGTCCGGGTTTTCGGATTCGGCCGAGAGACTCGGAAAAAACTCCGTGCCAAGAGCAGAAATTACGATACTTACGTAAAAGTTCGCGAGCATTGCAGCCGCTGATAACATGCCGACATGGAGGGTTCCTTCCTCCCCATAGTAATGGCGAACCAATAGGAGGTTCAGCCAACCCGACGCGGTGAGCCAGATTGCATTGATTGCGAAACCCGACCCATCCTTGAGGTTGTTGCGAATAATTTGTCTATATGGAATGGAGCGGGGAAGCTCGACCTTAGGGCGATGGTTGTGAACAAACCGCAAATGGACGAGCAGGGACGTCAATGAGGTGCTTGCGAGTGCCGCCACTCCGCCAACTTCTCCATATAGGAAAATCAACAGTATGCTGACCCCCGCAGCGATAGGTGAAGTTAACAACTGACAGGCCGCAAGGGCGCGGATCTGGCGCATCCCTTGCAGAAGGGCTAGCTGAACCCCTAAAAGGTGGCTGAAAACCAGCGAGGCTCCGCCAAGAAGAAACAACCAAGCATGATCCATATCACCCGTGGCGGCACGACTAAGCCACGGTGAAGCAATGGAAATAAGAATCAAGCCCAGAAATCCTACCGCCAATGCCGTGCGGACGGCCACATGGTAGGTGACACATACTTTTTGCAGATCGTTTTGGGCATTAGAGGCGGATATGGTTCGAATCACACCGCTGTCCACGCCTAGGTTGGTAAGGACGCGTGTAAGGTCAACGGAACTTGAAACTAGACTGACGAAGCCCATGCCACTTGGGCCGAGCAAGCTGGCAATCGCCTTCATCCGGATGACCGATACTAGAATTGTG
>CALMKO010000119.1 GCA_937867415.1 uncultured Verrucomicrobiota bacterium
GAGATTTCTGCCTGTCTCGTGGGCTCGGAGATGTGTATAAGAGACAGGCTGTGAGGATTTCAGTTCGTGCAACTTGGATGAAGAGTTGGGTTATTTCACCACTTTCAGGCGGCCGAAGAGTTGGTTGTTGGAACCTTTGGCGACGGTGATCTCCACCTTGTCGATTCCGCCGCCCTGATTGGCGATGGTGACACCGGCTCCCCCGGGAATGGCGACCGGAGTCCAGGATCCGGCGCCGAGGGTGGTGCTGTGTTCGAAGGTCTGGGTGGTGTCGGTGGCGGCGGCGCGGCGGAAGTAGGTGAATACGAAATTCGCACCGGTGGCATTGAGCGTTGGCAGAGTGCCAGTGGTGGAAACGCTGGGATTGCCGCCTTGCAGGACGTATTCCATCAGGTTGGCGATACCGTCGTTGTCCGGGTCCGCGCCGGGTGCGTTGTTGGGGGAAACGATGGCCGGGTAGTTGGTGGCCATCCAGTTGGCAAAGGGATCGGTAATCGGACCGTTGAGCACGTTGAGCAGGCCGGTACCGGTGATGGTGACGCCCGAGTAGGTGCCCGCGCCATAGGTGCCGGCGTTTTGCTGCACACCACCGAGCCAAAGTTCATCAATACTGTCGGGACTGCCAACACCATAGTTGAGCTGGAGACTGGCTCCGGATTCGACAGTCAAATCGCTGGAATCGGACAGGCCGACGTTGTTGGTACCATCGCCTAGGATGAGCGTGCCTTGGTTGACGGTGGTGCTGCCGCCGTAGCTGGCCTCGCCGCTGAGTGTCAGGGTGCCGGTGCCGTCTTTGATCAGTGAACCTCCCGCAGCTGTGAGATTGCCGCTGAAGGTGCTGGTTCCGGAGCTGGTAACGGCCAGGGTGGTGAAGTCTGTTAGATTGGCGGTGGAGTTAATGGTGCCACCGGTCAACGATATCGAACTGCAAGTGATCCAGTCCTGCCCGTTATACGTCCCGAGCGTGATCGTCCCGGACCCCGCATCGGCGCTCAACGAATTTATTCCGAAGTCAACACCGATCATCCCCGTCGGCGTATTGAGGGTGATGTTCCCGTTGCCGGCGCTGGTGTCGATGAACAGATTGCCGGTGCTTGCGTTGGCGGTTCCAAGATAGCCAGTCATTGAGATGTCGCCCGCTGTCGAGGTGAGCGTCACGGTGGCGCTATCAGCCAGATTGAAGCCGTGGTAGCGGCCGCCGGTTGCCGTCGCGCTGTAGGTTTGCGAGCCGGTGGTCGTGATCGACGTGCCAACGGCGAAATGGACGGACTGATCGCCTGTCACGCTCAGGGTTCCGGTGCCGCTGATGGTTTGGTTTACGGCTACGTCTCCGCCGGCGATGTGATAGACGAGCGCGCTGTTGTTGATGATCGCACCCGCAGAGCCGAAGGTGAGGTTGCCAGCCGCAACCGCAGCCGAGTAAAGCGAGCCGTTGTTACCGCCATTGCCAACGCGCAGAGTTCCGGCGCTGATGGTGGTGTCCCCGGAGTAGTTGCTGCTATCCGTCAGTGTGAGCGTTCCTGCGCCGGTTTTCGTGAGCGTGCCACTGCCGTTGTTCAGGCCCGCGATGGAGGCGGTGGCAGTGCCTTGAGTGTTTAGAACCAGGGAGCTGTCGTTCATGTTAACCGCCCGCCAGTCCCAACCGCTGGAGCTGATCGACAAACTTGAACCGCTCGCCACGGTCCATGTGCTGTTTGCGCCGAGCACGAAGTTGGCTTGGAATCCGTTCGAGATGGAAAGGTTGCCGCTGTTGACCGTGAGGTCCTTCACCCAGGTCTGATTGAAACCGCCCGGGAGGGTAACGGTGTAGCTGTTGGCCCCGACATCCGCAGTGGCGGCGAACACGACGCTGTTCCCCGTGGCACCCCAGCCCCTGGTGCTTGTGACTGATGTGCCGGTGTTGTCGTCAGCCCAAAAGGCACCGTGCCAGTCGTAACTTCCGGCTTCGGCAATCCCGGCGCCGGCGGCGGTGTCGTTGACATCGAAGTAAAAAGTTTGTCCGTGCGCGGAACCCATGGAGAGGATGGTGGAACATGCGGCAAGGGCGAGTGTATGACGGAGGAATGGATGGGCTTTCGGTTTCATGGGAGAAGTAGGGTCGGGAGAATTGTTGTTAGTGAAATTGCGGTGAAGGCTGCCGAAAAATCCCGTGGCCGCGTCGAAGGGGGGGAATGAAGTGGTCGAAAGTCAGGAAGAGAGAAAGCGAGATGCCGAAGCCGCCGGATCTTTCTCTCTTCCATTCAAAATCCAACATTCGAAATCACCTCCTGCGGCGCAGCAGCGCGAGCACGCCAATGCCACCGAGCAGCGCGGCGGAGGGCTCGGGGATGGCCGTTTGATAGAGGGTCAGAGCATTGAGCTGTCCGCCTGTATTAGCAGTGTCAGCAGGATTTCTGGTTTGTATGGTGAAGCTCTGGGTGGTGGCATCCGCAATGAAAGTCCCGGTCGCGAGAATGCCGTCTCCCCAGGTTACGCCCGAAACTCCATTGGCATACACTCCTTGGTTGACGCCGTCGAACCACACCGTCCTACCGGTAATCGTTTGAAAGCCATCGCTTGGACGGCCATCGATCACGAGGGCTTGGATGCGGTAGGTGTAGCCGACCGTCAAGCCGGTCAGACTGATGGTGCCTATTGCGTTGGCGTCCATGTAAGTTCCGGTTGAGGCGAGTGTGACTGGCAGGCCCGAATGGAAACCGCTAAAAGGAGCGTCAAAGACGCCGACTGTGGGGGCCGTGAAGCTAATCCCGCCAGAACTGACGGCTCCACCCCCTGAGTTTTCAGCGAAGATTTGCGTGCCAGTTGTGGCGAATTGTCCCTCGATAAATTCCCATGGGGACGTGTTGTCGGTGAGGAATGCGGCGCTGGTCCATGAAATGGTGGCTGCGTGAGCGGAACCGGCGAGGGTGAATGCCGCGAGGGCGGCGAGGGCTATGGTTTTTGATTTCATAGGAATGTATCAGGTTTTCGGATTGTGGCACGTTGGCATTGCCGCCTTGAAAAAGCAGCCTTCGCCCCTGTAAGGGGGTTGAGCGGGAAAAACCCCGCCAACTTTCTTGAAAATTTTTTGGCCGCGCGGAAAAGGGTGCCGGAACCCATGGATTTCTCTTGGACTGCGTGCAGCCTGCTGCCGCTTTGGCCGAGACAGCCTGCCTGCCCGCCGTAGCTTCAGCGAAGGCTGGGCTGTCAGGTGGAGGCGTGAGTGAGGTGAGGAAGGAAATTCCGGGTGCGCGGGGGTGGCGCAGGTTTCCGCCCACGCGGCAGTGGATTCCGGTAATCCAAGTTGGGGGCGAGGTGTTGGTTTGCGGGATTCCAGGTTGATTGGCTTTTGTATTTGCAGGTGATCGAGACAGCCTGGCTCTAAAATTCCCAGACTGCTCTGAGCTTCTTTTTTGACCGTAAACCAGCAAACTGGTAAAATTTTC
>CALMKO010000120.1 GCA_937867415.1 uncultured Verrucomicrobiota bacterium
GTCCGCCCTTCGCTCACTCGCAATACTCGGCTTACTCGCCGTTTCCGCGATTCAAACCCGCGCGGCGGACGATCTAGCAGGTCGTTTCGCCCAACCGCCTGCCGCCACCCAGCCGCGCTGTTATTGGTATTGGATGGACGGGCACATCAGCAAAGCTGGCATCACCAAGGATTTGGAGGCGATGAAACGCGTGGGCATCGGCGGAGCCTTTATCGGCATCATCAGTGGCCAAAGCGGAATCTCTGCGAACCCCCATCCCTTGGCGCTGACCCCGGAGTGGTGGGAGTTCATCGAGCATGCGATCCGCGAGGCATCGCGCATCGGCGTTGAGATCGGACTGTTCAATTCCCCCGGTTGGAGCCAGACCGGCGGACCATGGGTGACTCCTGAGCAGGCGATGCGCTACGTGGTGCAAACCGAAACACCGGTGACTGGCCCGCAAGCCTTCTCGGCGGCGCTGCCCGCACCTCAGGAAGGATTCCAACCGCTCACGATCCAGGCCTTCCCCGCTCCAGCTGGTGATGCCGCCGTTGCTGTGATCCAGTCGCGCACGGCGAACTCGATCCATTTCCAAATGCCGGAAAATAGCTCCGCCCGCAGCATCACGGTGCGTCCGTCCACGACGGTCAATGCCGCTGCCGAGCTTCAGGCATCGGCCGATGGCACGAATTTCCGCACCATCCGGAATTTCCAAATCTCCCGCTACAACATGATGCTCGGTGTCGGCCCGGTGCAACTCGCGCCGGTCGTGATCACTTTCCCTGCCGTCGCGGATCGATTTTTCCGCCTGCTCTGCTCTTCGGCGCATGCCCTCGGCGATGTGCAACTCTCCGCCGCCGCCCGCGTGGAAAGTTTCGCCGAGAAATCCCTGATCAAGATGTATCAAGAGCCGCTGCCACCCTTTGATTTCTACACTTGGCCAGCTGCGGCGGAGCCGGAATCGCCGGACTTCAGCATTCAGCCGGCATCCATCATTGATCTAACAGATAACCTGCAGCCGGACGGCACCCTGCAATGGCAGGTCCCACCCGGCGACTGGATCATCCTGCGCAGCGGCCTCGTGCCCACCGGCACCCGGAACTCGCCCGCGCCCGCCGAGGCCACCGGCTTCGAGGTGGACAAGATGAACCGCGCCGCGCTCGAAGCCCACTTCGACGCCTACATCACTCCGCTTCTGAACCGGCTCAGCCCCGCCGAGCGGGTGTCTTGGACGCACGTCATCGCCGATAGCTACGAGGCCGGCCCACAGAATTGGACGGATGACTTCGCGGCGGATTTCCAATCCCGCTTTGGCTACGATCCACTGCGTTTCCTGCCGGTCATGGGCGGCCGCATTGTTGGCAGCGCGGATCAATCGGAACGCTTTCTCTGGGACCTCCGCCGCTTCGTCGCGGATCGCATCGCCACCGAGTACGTCGGCGGCCTGCGCGACCTTTGCCATCAGGCAGGCTTGAAGCTATGGCTTGAAAACTACGGCCACTGGGGGTTTCCCGCGGAGTTCCTCCAATACGGTGGCCAGAGCGATGAAATCGGTGGCGAGTTCTGGGTGGGAAGCAACCTAGGCACCAAAGAACTGCGCGCCGCATCCAGCGCCGCCCACACCTACGGCAAACCCGTCGTCTGGGCGGAGGCTTTCACCGGTGGTCCCTCGTTCGCGAACACCCCGCGCGATTTGAAAAATCTCGGAGATTGGTCGTTTTCGGAAGGCGTGAATCAATTCGTCTTCCATGTCTTCATCCACCAACCGTGGGAAGACACCAAACCCGGCGTCAACGCCTGGTTCGGCACCGAGTTCAACCGACACAACACCTGGTTCGAATCGTCCAAACCCTGGATCGACTATCTCCGCCGCTGCTCGGTGATGCTCCAAACCGGCAAGCATGTCGCGGACGTCGCCTACTACATCGGCGAGGATGCGCCGAAAATGACGGGCACCCGCAATCCCGAACTGCCCGCCGGCTACGACTACGATTATATCAACTCCGAGGTCATCGAAAACCATCTCACCGTGCAGAACGGCCGTTTCGTCTTGCCGGATGGCATGAGCTACCGCCTGCTCGTCCTGCCGGAATCCGCCACCATGCGCCCTGCCGTGCTGCAAAAAATCGGCCAACTCGTCGCCGCCGGTGGTGCCGTCCTCGGCCCGGCACCGACCCGCTCACCCAGCTTGGAAAATTTCCCCGCCGCCGATGCGACGGTGCAAACCCTCGCCGCCGGAATCTGGGCAAACAACCAGGTGATGACCGGAGTCAACCTCACCCAAGCGCTCGCACAACTCAACGCGACGCCCGACATCGTTGTCCCCGCCGACCTGCGCTGGAAACACCGCAGCGATGGAAACACCGACATCTATTTCCTCTCAAATGCCCGCTCATCCGCCCGCACCGAGACGATTTCCTTCCGTGTCCACGATCGCACTCCGGAACTCTGGTTTCCAGAAACCGGGCAGATCCAAGCCATCGCCGACTACCAGTTGGTCAATGGTCGACTCCACGTGCCCGTTTCCTTCGAATCGCAAGGCTCGGTCTTCGTCGTTTTCCGCCATCCACGGACATTGGACGAACTCGACACCCAGTCCGAATACGCCAACCTGCGGGTCCCCATCAGCCCGGGAATCACTGGCCCGTGGAATGTCACTTTCCCGGGGCACTCGCTCGCTTTCGGAAATTTCATCTCGTGGCCCGATCACCCGGATCCCGCCATCAAGTATTTCTCCGGCTCCGCCACCTACTCGAAGACATTTCAAATCTCAAATCTTACATCTCAAATTCACCTGGACCTCGGCACCGTTCACGCCATCGCCAAGGTCCGAGTCAACGGTCAGGAAATCGCCACCCTCTGGAAAGAACCCTACACCACGGACATCACCGCCGCGCTGCAACTTGGCTCTAACACCCTGGAAGTCGAGGTCACCAACACCTGGCACAACCGCCTCGTCGGCGACCGTCAGCCCGGCGTCACCCCAAGCACGTTCATCACCACCAATCCATTCAAGGCCCAAACCCCGCTCCAGCCGTCAGGATTGTTAGGTCCTGTTAGCTTGGTGACTCCCATCAACGGTGTGCAAGGGGTTGTTTCGCTAACAGATTCAGGTTTCGAGAATCCGGCAACGCCCAATTTCCAATACTACCCGACCGGAAGTTCATGGACGTTCAACGACGGCTCAGGCGTCGCCAGAAACGCCAGCGCTTTCACCTTCGCCAATCCGCCGGCCCCGGAGGGCTTGCAGGTGGCATTTGTCCAAGGTGGCGATGCGGTGATCTCGACCCCGCTCAATGGCCTCACCCCGGGGGCGGAGTATTTGCTGGTCTTTTCCGCCGCCCAACGGGCCGGTTATGGTGCCCCAACTTGGGACGCCCGCATCAACGGGGGCGTGATCGCAAGCTTCGCCCCACCGAATACGGCGACGAACTACCAGGACTACTCCGCCAC
>CALMKO010000121.1 GCA_937867415.1 uncultured Verrucomicrobiota bacterium
GCCATACACCGATCCGCGAGGAATGGGTTTCACCGCAACCCTCACAGAGATATTTGGCCTGCCCACGAGCCTAGATCCTGCAACCCAACGCGCTGTTGATGATCGAAATAAACTTGCCCAAATTGGGGAACGTAGCGAGGAGCAAGAGCGGCAACTTATTAACATCAACGATAAGCTGAATCGCCTTGGCTTTATGATCGAGAACCGGGAACCGCTTTATAATGAGTTTCTTCAGAGCTGGAAAGACGTGCGTTACGCAGATAAGCCACCTCTCAATCCTTTGCAGGTGGAAGCCCGGCGAAATGCTATGTCTCTTCTTATCAAACAGCTCACGGCGGGAAAAGGAGGGGCAGAATGATTTACGTTAAGCGTGATGCCAGTTTGATCCCCGCCGAAGTTATTTCAGCGGCTCAAGCCGCACAGGCGGAATTAGAAAGCGTACCACAAAACGAGCGGAAGGATTTCATAAAGAAAAAAGCTCCGCTTTGGCGTGCATTCGCCCAGTATCTCTGCCAAATGTCTTATGGTAAATGTTGGTACTCGGAAAGCCACGATGCCCAATCATTTTTCGATGTGGACCATTTCAGGCCAAAGAATGAGGCGAAAAGGTCACAAGGGGAAATCGACCATGGGTATGAGTGGCTTGCGTTCTCATGGGAGAACTTTAGGTACGCTGCAACTCGCTCGAACCGATTATCCACAAACGAAGACACCGAAGAAGTAGAGGGAAAGGGATCTTGGTTTCCTCTCTTGGAAGGAAGCGTCAAAGCAAGTTGGGATAATCGTTGCGAACTAAACGAAAAGCCTGTCTTGCTTGATCCAGTTGTGTCGGCTGATGTCGATCTGCTGGAAGTGGACGCCAATGGATACATAGTAGCGAGTCGGTTTGCGTTGGGCAGTGCTCTCCTGCGCGTTGAAAGATCTTGCGAGGTTTACGGATTGAATCTCCCGAAACTACAAGAAGCACGGATGCGACTTGCTCGTGAGGTCACGGGCATGGTTGAGGTGATTGTCGACATGGTTGCCGCAGCATCAGTAGGCGGTGTTCCGGCCTCGTTGGCTGACGCGCTCCCAGTTCCGAGGCAGGCTCAAATGATTAAAGATAAAACTCGACCACAAAGCCCCTACGCTAAGACCGCTCGTGCCACGCTCATTCGACTTGGCATACCCGAACTTTGCGCATCGCCTGAAGAATGCTGATAAACTTCCTTCCATGTCCGACCTCAAACTTTTCAAACTCAACGTCGATCGTGTCACCGAGTTGACGGTTTCCTCGATGGCGCTGGAGAAATCCCTCCAAAGCCTCATTGAGAAGCACCTCGACACTTTCCTCGGGATCACCTTTCTCGCCTCCGAATTCTCGACCGGCCCCAAGACCGGCGGACGCATGGACACCCTCGGCATCGACGAGAACGGCGCACCCGTGATTATCGAATACAAGAAGGCCACCAACGCCAACGTCATCAACCAAGGGCTCTTTTACCTCGATTGGCTGCTCGACCACCGGGGCGATTTCGAGCTTCTGGTCACCAAGAAGATCGGAGCCGACAAGGCCACCAACATCGACTGGAGCAGTCCGCGCCTGCTCTGCATCGCCGGCGACTTCTCCAAATACGACCTCCACGCCGTCGGCCAGATGCAGCGCAACATCGAGCTCATCCGCTACGCCAAGTATGGCGACGACCTCCTCGCCCTGGACCTCATCAACCGCACCTCGGCCCCCACGACTGGTAATGGCGGCACGGGCGGCGGTTCAGGTACGGGTGGCGGCGGTGTCGTGATCCCCAAAGTAGGCAGTTACAAGACCGTCTCCGAATACCTCGCCCAAGCCGACACGGAGCTAACGGACCGATTTGACGCCCTGAAATCCATGATCCTCGAAATGGGAGACGAGGTGGAAATGAAGACCCTCAAGCTCTACTTCGCCTTCCGCCGCTTGAAAAACTTCGCCTGTGTGGAAGTTCACACCCAGACTCGCAAGCTCCTCGTTTTCGTCAAACACCCCGACCCGGCCTCGGTAGCCGAAAAAGGCTTCGCCCGCGACGTGACCACCATCGGCCACTTCGGCACCGGCAACCTGGAACTGACCCTCACCTCAAAAGCCGACGTCGAGAAAGCCCGGCATCTGATCGAGCAATCCTACGAAGCGAACTGAACCTCCGAATCCTATTGATCCAAGCATATGGACTTCGACATCTACTGCGACGAATGTTTTCCCGATCTTTTCTGCTCGGAGAATCCGCAAGCCCGCTATGCTCTCATCGGCAGCCTTTGGCTGCCCACCGCAAAGCGGACCGAATTCAAGGCGGCCATCCATGCCCTGAGAGACCGTTACAAGGTCGGCGGCGAGATCAAATCGCGGAAGGTTTCCCCTTCGCGCCTTGAGTTTTACAAAGCCCTTTGCGATTGGTTTTTCGATCAGGGAGATGATTTGCGTTTTCGAGTCATCACGATCGAAGCCAAGAAGCTTAACATGCCCCAATTCCACAAGGGCGATGCGGAATTGGGATTTTACAAGTTCTACTTCCAGTTACTGACCCACTGGATTCAGCCCAGTAACCGCTACGCGATCTTCTGCGATTACCAAACCAACCAGATCCCAACGCGTTTGCACGAGATGAAGAGCGTGTTGCGCAACGCCAACCCTTTGAGCGAGATTCTGGAAGTCCAGTGGGTGCGTTCCCCGGAATCGGTTCTGACTCAATTGACCGACGTGCTCACGGGACTAGTCTCCGCACGGCTGAATGAGACATCCAAACCCGGCAGTGCCAAATCCGAACTTCTGGAACATTTGGAAAGCCGCCTGCGCCACCCTGTCCACTCCACGAACGCGGCGGAGCATAAATTCAACGTCTTCAATATTAGATTGGAGGGAGGTTGGTAAATGGCTGCGCCGGAACTTCTGAAAATGGCCAGCTTGGCTATTTACCAAGGCTACTTCAACGCGACCTACTGTTTGAAGCCTCTCGTTACTCACGACGGAATCTCCGTGAGGTTTCGGAAATCGGATTTCAATCACTGTGCTTACGAAAGCTCCAATCGCGATGGTTATAAGGATCGGTTTTCCCCGCAGCGTGCCGAACGTTTGGGCTGGATCCGCGCCGCTCTCCAAGACCCCAATCTCGTCTTGTATGCCGGTTGGGACAAGGACAAGCATCGCTACTTTCACGACAAACGTGTCACCCTCATGATCGATGATTTTGTGGTCGTGATCCGCTTGAAATCGGCAACTGAGGCGACTTTCGTGACGTGTTACGTCGCTGACGATCCGGATACCAAAGCCAAAATATTGAGTTCGCCAAAGTGGATCAACCCCTTCATTTAGGCAAAAAAATACCGCAGATTTGCCAGGCTGGTTCTGCGGAGACCTTGATAAATTCATCAGCCACTGGCTGCGAACTCGAAGCAAATAAAGCCCCGAACCACGA
>CALMKO010000122.1 GCA_937867415.1 uncultured Verrucomicrobiota bacterium
AGCACGACCGCATCGAACTCCTTCCCTTGAACCCGGACTACGATCCCATCCCCGTCGCCCCCCACGAGGGTCCCGAAATGGTGGTGATCGGCGAATGGGTGGCATCAATCGATTGAACCATGAACCGGAAAGGCGCTCACGGCATCCTCCTTCCCCAACTCCTTTGGGCTTTTCAGGCCAGCACAGGCAGCTAGTGTCCAAATCAAGCCATGCACTGGTCCCCATCTACCAATTTCCAAGACTTTCACGCCCATCGCGAAGACACGCGACAGGTCAGCTTCTTCGTTGATAAGCAAATCCTCCATTTCGCCATGCCGAATGGCGCAGCCAAGCGGCGAACCAAGAATCGGGGCTGGATACTTCGGTTTTCTTAAATTAAAACAGCCCTATGGCTCAGCCAACATTAACTCAGCTAAAAGCTGTTGATTTCTTCTGCGGAGCAGGAGGAATGAGCCGTGGACTTCTAGACGCTGGGATTAAGGTTCTCGGCGGCGTTGATAACGCAGCAGATTGCAGGTTCACCTACGAGCGGAATATCAGGGGAGCAAAGTTCATCAAACATGATATTTGCAGCTTATCCGCTGAATCACTTGGAAACCGACTGGACATCAAACCTGATGATCCGAATTTGATTTTCGCTGGGTGCAGCCCTTGCCAATTCTGGAGCAAGATAAGGACGGATAAATCAAAGTCTGAGCGAACCGCATTTCTCCTCAAGCAGTTTCAGAAGTTTATCCGCCACTTCAGACCAGGATTTGTGGTCATTGAAAATGTCCCCGGCCTTTACCGGCGGAAAAGTGAATCGATCCTCCCGGGATTTTTCAATTTTTTGAAGAAGAATGGCTATGTGTGGGATGATGCTGTCATCAATGCGAATCACTACGGAGTGCCTCAGAATCGAATGCGCTACCTCCTTGTCGCGACAAGACTGAAAGAAGATATTTCACTCCCTCCTTCGAACAAACAGAGCGCGAAAACGGTTCAAGATTTCATTGGGGCTGCAAACGGATTTAAACCGATTGATGCGGGGCACAGGGATGACGACGATCTCCAACACTGGGCTGCCGAACTTTCAGATAACAATCTTCGGCGGATCCGGGTTACTCCAAAATCGGGCGGAGATCGCTCCGCGTGGAAAGACGATGAGACACTCCAGATTCCCGCCTATCAGGGGAAGGATGAAATTTTCCGTGATGTGTATGGTCGAATGTTCTGGGACCGTCCTGCTCCCACCATCACGACCCGCTTCAACAGCCTTTCGAACGGCAGGTTTGGGCATCCCGATGAAGATCGCGCCATCTCTATTCGTGAAGGAGCGGCGTTGCAGACATTCCCTGATGATTTTCGATTTCATGGATCCAATCTGAACAGCTTGGCGAAGCAAATCGGCAATGCTGTTCCTCCCGAACTCGCCAAGCGAATCGGGGAACATCTAATCATGATCGCAAACAATGGCTAAGATTCGAACCCGTGCCAGAGCCGTTGATATGCTGGGTCGCCAGCAGATTGCGACGATCCAGAACGCACTTACTGAACTCTTTAAAAATGCCCACGACGCATATGCAAAAAATGTCCGAGTGGACTTTTTTGAGGATGCGGGTCCCGGCAGCGAGGGACTGTTGATCGTTAGGGACGACGGGGTTGGAATGACGCGAGATGACTTCGAGAACAAATGGCTTGTTCTCGGAACCGAAAGCAAAATGGGTGTTGAACGAGCGAAGCACTTTCGCCCCCCCGGAGAGGATGAGCGTCCTATCACTGGCGAGAAGGGCATTGGGCGACTCGCGATCGCGCTACTTGGAAGTCAGGTGCTCGTGTTAACTCGTGCACAACGGGCAGATGGCCTTCATGATCTCGTCGCTTGCTGGCTTCATTGGGGGCTTTTTGAGATTCCAGGCCTCAATCTGGATGATATCGACCTCCCGGTTGA
>CALMKO010000123.1 GCA_937867415.1 uncultured Verrucomicrobiota bacterium
TTGCCGAGCAGGTGCTCGTAGATGTCGCCCTTGGCGTCGCCTTCGGTGAGCGGGAGTTCCTCGATGGCGGCGACGGCGCGGGAGAGCAGGTTGCCGGAAGGGATGAGGCAGTTCGCGTCCTTGAGGTAGCGGCCGAGCGGGTGCTGCTGGAGATTTCCCCGCATGAAGGGGAAGAACTCGTCGCGGACGATGGCGAGCATGCGGTCGCCGCCCTCGTTGCGGAAGTGGGACCAGCGGAGGTGCTGCTTGTCGGCCGGGAAGGTGCGCTTGAAGTCTTTCTTGAGCCGAGCGGCACGTTTTTCCTCGCGCGACTCGGAGATGTCCAGCAGGCGGGCGAACATCAGGTAGGAGATCTGTTCGATGACAGTGATGGGATTGGTGATCCCACCGGAGTGGAAGTCCAACCAGAGGGCGTCGATTTTATTGCGGTAAGCTGTGGCGAGGGTCATCTGGGTAAAAGCTGAGATTTTGAGATGCTGAAAAGCTGAAATTTGGAGAAGCCGTGTGAGCGGTGTTTGGCGGGAATGCTGGGGCTAGAAGCTGAAGGTGTCGGGAAGTTTTCGTATTTGCGGAGTGGTGCTGGCTGGGATAACCTCCGGCCCGATGACTCTGACCGTGAACATCCCTGACGATTTGGCGGCGGAGCTTGGCAACGAGTTCCAGAACCTGGGCCATGCCGCTCTCGAAGCCTTGGCTGCGGATGCGTATGCCAAGGAAGTGCTGTCGCTGGAACAGGTCCGCAGGATGCTGGACTTGGGATCGCGCTGGGAAGCGCAGGCCGTGCTGAAGCAACATGGCGTTTGGCCGGGACATTCGGCTGAGGAGATTCTGCAGGATGCCCGCAGCTCGTTCGAATTCCGGAACGCCATCCCGTGATCGTGGTCAGCGACAATTCCGTCCTGTCCTGTTTGGCCGAAATCGGCGAACTGGATTTGCTCCACAGGCTTTACGGCAAGGAGACCATTACGGAGACCATTCGGTGTGAAGCCGTTCATCCGGGTGCGCCGGAGAATCTGAGAAGTCTGATTTCGGCGATGCCGGATTGGATTTCGGTGGTTCCGGATGAAATCCCTTATCTTGAGGAAACGGCTGCCTTGGATCCCGGAGAGGCCTCCGCCATCACATTGGCGTGGGAACACCGGGACAGCAGCCTGCTGGTTCTCGATGAAAAACGGGGTCGCAAGGTGGCAAATGCGCTCGAGTTGCGAATCACCGGCACGGCGGGCCTCCTGACTGATGCCGCAGCGGCTGGTTTGATCGATTTCGAAGATGCCTTCCTCAGAATGTCTCAAACGGGATTTCGCTTGAGCGGCCAGGTTGTGGAGACCTTGCGCCAAGATCTCGCCAAGAGATTTCCGCCTGCGTGATGCCGCCGGAATCCACGGGCGGGATTGAGATTCCAACTGGAACCAAACCTGATGCTCGTTTCCCTCCTCGTCAGGAGTTCGATTCAGTTCGTCCGGCGGGGTCGTGATGATGAGACCGGCCTCGTCGGCATAGTCGCGGAAAATTCCGAGTTCCTCGGCGTAATAGGTAGAACCTCCCTGAAGGCGCGAAACTGCCTCACAGCGTCGGCGTAGCTCTTCAACGTGTGTTTTGAGCGGGATTCCCGCAGCAGTGTGGCTTGGTTCATGGGACGACATTAGGGTGAAATGATCTGAGAATCAACGGTGATCAGCGGAGGAATGCGCGGGCTTTATCGGTGAGGCGGTATTTCTGGAGGCGGGAATTGGGTTTGTCGGGGAGGGTCATTTCGAGGAGGCCGGATTGGACGAGGGGCAGGATGTGGCGTTTGTAGTTGAGGTAGGCGTTGGCGAGGCCGGCGCTTTCGAGGAGTTCCGCCTTGGTGCGAGGGGCTTTCGCGCAAGCCTTGAGGATGCGGGCGACTTGCTCACTGAGTTGCTCATCGACTTGCTCACCCGGTTGCAGATTTCCGGCATCCCGCAGGGCGGTGAGGAGGGCGGAGAGCAGGAACTCGATGAAGGCGGTGGAGTTGCCCGCTTTGTCGCAGGTCGCGAGGACTTTGTAGTATTCGGCCTGGCGGTCGCGAATGACGGTTTCCACCGGGAGATAGGCGAACAAAGGGTTCCAATGGCTGAGAATGACGGTTTGCCAGAGGCGACCGATGCGGCCATTGCCATCGGCGAAGGGGTGGATGAATTCGAGTTCGTAGTGGAACACGCATCCCGCGATGAGCGGATGTGCATCGGTGCGCTTGAGCCACGCAAGCAGATCCTTCATCAGTGGGGAAACCCGGGAAGCCGGAGGGGCGAGGTGTACGATGCGGTTGCCTTTGGCGATGCCGACAGATCCCGAGCGGAACTTTCCGGCGTCATCGACGAGGCCTTGCATCAGCAAGCGATGGGCGGCGAGCAGATCCTTCACGGCGGAAGATTTCCACGAAGTCATCGTCTCGTAGGCGGCGAAGGCGTTTTTCACCTCCTGGATCTCACGGGGCTGGCCGAGAACGCGTTTCCCGGAAATGACGGCGGTGACTTGGTCCAAGCTCAGGGTGTTGTTCTCGATGGCCAGCGAGGCATGGATGCTGCGGATGCGGTTTTCGCGGCGGAGTTTCGGGACATGGGCCGCGCCACTCAACGCACCGATACGACCCACCTCGCCAGCGATCTCCGCGACGAGCGAGAGAATGGCGGGGGTGATGGTGTGAGGTGGTGAGTAAGGATCTGACATTCTCAGGCGGCGGTGAGGTTGAGGTTCTGGAGCAGATCGAGCAGGGAATCCACCTGGGCGGAGTCCGGAAAGATGCCGTCGATGCCTTCGGCGTGGAGGGTGGTGAAGGGGGCTTCCCAGAGGCGGTCGAGTTCGATGGCTCCGTAGGTGGCGATTTGGGATTTCAGCAGTTCGAGGAAGCGGATCTGGTTGGAATTGAGTGCGGGGAATTGCTGGACGAAGGCTTTGAAGTGGTCGTTTACCTTTGCCGCGTCGAGACCGATGACCCGGCGGATGGCGAGGGCGAGGTTCTCGGACTTGTTCGGGTAGTGGTTGAGGAGTTCTTCGAGGTGGAGGTCGGGATCGTGGAGCAGGACGTCCTGGACGAGTTGGTCGAGGTCGGC
>CALMKO010000124.1 GCA_937867415.1 uncultured Verrucomicrobiota bacterium
GGTGATGGGAACTGACGGATTTTTCAGTTTGGGGAATTTGAAGAAGTAAGAACCTGGAACGAGTTCCTGATTCATCCGAGTCAGCTCGTCAGCCAGATACCCTCTTGAAAACCGGTAGGACGACACCTTGTATTCCCGAAGGTTTGCCGGCTCGAACAGATTATAGAACAATCCAAGGCTGTTATCCGTGAACCCATACAGGGGCCGTGGGAGCCTGGAAAAGGGAGCGGCACCCAGAAAAACGGAGTCGGGAAGCGCGGGCTCGACGCTGAAAGCAGTCGTCACCTGCGAGACCGAAAGAAAAGGTTCAGGATCCGGAGATGCGTCAAACCTCCCAAAAACGGTGAACCCGGTAGAACCCAGTGGGCAAGAGGTCGAGGGATTAAAAAATTCTGCGTCACTACAACCGGCTTGATAGACGACCAATCCATCTCTCAGAGCTACGTCAAAGGAACCACCTCTGAAACTCGCCTGCGTAGCCCGGCTTTGGCGGAAAGTCTTGGCGATACTCGCCGTGAAATTCGTATTTTGAGCCTGAACGGGAGTTGCAGCCCATGTAGCGAGAAGCGTGGCGATCGGGAGTGACAGAGTTTTTAGTCGCGACATGGGAGAATTTTTCATCGGATTCACCTCACTGACAAGCGGAAAGTTCATCCGCCCCTCAAAAAGTGAACCACATTGTAATCACCGAATCATCAAGCCACCTGAAACAGCGCCGCCTGCTCCGGGCTGAGTTCGATGAACTGCCAGGGCAGGCCATGGGCATTCAAATCCGCCATGAAGGCATCAGGATCGTGCTGCTCGATGTTCCAGACACCCGGCTTGCGCCAATCTCCCGCGAGGATCTGCTTGGCCCCGATCATGGCAGGCACCCCGGTGGTGTAGGAGATGGCCTGCGAGCCGACTTCTTGGAAGCAGACCTCATGGTCGCAAATATTGTAGATGTAGATCGCCTTGGACTTGCCACCCTTGATTCCGGTGATGACGTTGCCGATGCAAGTCCGACCCTTGGTGGATTGGCCGAGGTCACCCGGATTCGGCAGGACCGCCTTGAGAAACTGCAAGGGGACGATTTCAACCCCTTGGTAAACCACCGGATCGATGCGGGTCATTCCGACGTTTTGGAGCACTTCGAGGTGTTTCAAGTAGTTCGGCGAGAAGGACATCCAGAATTGCGCCCGTTTGATGGTGGGGATGTGTTTGACCAGGGATTCCAGCTCTTCATGATACATCCGGTAGATTTCATAGGTGCCGACGCCGTCCGGGCAGGTGAACTCCTGGTGCTTGGACATCGGTGGAGTTTCGACAAATTTCCCATCTTCGAAGTGGCGGCACTCGGCGGTGACCTCGCGGATATTGATTTCCGGGTTGAAATTGGTGGCGAAGGCCTTGCCGTGGTTGCCGCCGTTGACGTCGATGATGTCGAGTGTGTGAATCTCGTCAAATTGGTGCTTCAACGCCCAGGCCGTGTAAACATTGGTCACCCCGGGGTCGAAACCTGAGCCCAGCAAGGCGGACAGGCCGGCATTTTTAAATTTTTCCTGATACGCCCATTGCCAGGAATACTCGAACTTCGCCACGTCGAGCGGCTCGTAATTGGCCGTGTCCATGTAGTCGCAGCCGGCAAGCAGGCAGGCATCCATCAAATGCAGATCTTGGTAGGGCAGCGCGACATTGATAAGAAGCTTAGCCCCTGTTTTCCGAATCAGCGCGGCGGTTTCTGCGGCATCATCCGCATCCACCTTGGCCGTGGCGATCACGCGCCCGGTGCGATTTTTCACCTCTTTCGCGATGGCCTCGCACTTGGAAAGCGTGCGCGACGCGAGGGTGATTTCCCCGAAAACCTCCGGGACCATGGCGCATTTATGAGCGACGACGCTGCCGACTCCGCCGGCTCCGATGATGAGGACCTTGTTCATGATGTGGCACAAGGCTTGGGAGAATCCACGCCCGCTGGCAAGAAATTCTCCGTGACGAGTGAAGATCTTTCTGCGGAATTTGCCGACAAGTTTGTATTGCCCCGGCGTTTCCATCACTGAAAGGCTCCTGCCAGACGTAAAATTCATCCCGCTTCATGAAAACCAACCACCCAACTTCCTCAATCCGCCGCCGCCCTGGCTTCACCCTGCTTGAAATGGTCATCGTCCTGGGCATCATCGCCATGATCCTCGGTGGCGCCATCTTCGCCATGCGAGGCATCGGCGATGCCGCAAAGCTCCGCCAGGTGGAGTCAGACTTCAAAAGCTTCGAAAGCGCCCTCGCCATGTACAAGCTCAACGCGGGGTCTTACCCCACGACCCAACAAGGACTGAAGGCCCTCAAGGAAAAGCCCTCCAGCACTCCCGTCCCGCGCCGCTGGGTGCAGGTCATGAGCAAGCTGCCACCTGATCCGTGGGGAGCTGAGTATGGCTATCGTTTCCCTGGTAAAAAACGCGCAAGCGAATTCGAAATGTTCAGCAAAGGCCCGGACGGCCAAGAGGGCTCCCAAGATGATCTCAGCAGTCAGGACGAATAAGGCGCCAACCGGCTTCACCCTCATCGAGATCGTCATGGTCCTCGCCATCGCCGCCATCGTGATGGGGGGCGCGGTGGGCATGATGGTCTACTCCTCCGACGAGCGCACGCTGCGCAACACCTCGGGGGATGTCGAGCTGCTGGCAAAACGTGCCCGCACCACGGCGATCCTGAACCAGACACCCTACGCCTTGGAATTCCGCGAGGGCGTCGTCCGCCTGCTCCCCTTGGCCAATGCCGGCCTGGATCGCCGGAAAATTTCCAAAAATCTCGTCGAACCCGACTCGGAAGACGTCGTCCTGGACTCCAGCCGCCAAATCCATCTCGAAAACGGCGTCAAGATCTTCGTCCGCCGCTGGAATTCCGCTGAATGGCTGAGCACTCTCAAAGAAGTTGTTCATGTCTGGCGCTTTGATCCGGACGGTCTTTGCGAACCTATCACCCTCCGCTTCACGCTCGACAAGAGCTGGGTGGAGGACACCTACCACCCGCTCACCGCCACCATCAGCGAGAGCTCGCTTGAAGCCCGATGATCTCTCCCGTCCAACCAACCAAACGCGGATTCCTCCTCCTCGAGGTGGTCTTGGCCTTGGCGGTCTTCGGCATCGCCGCGACCGGTTTCGCCGTCGCCCTCAACCGCATGGCCCAAGCCGCCAGCCTCGCCCAGAGCGAGCTGCGCATCACCCGCGTGCTTGAGAGTGCCCTCGACGAGGCGCTTTCCATTCCCGTGCTCGAAGAAGGCGTCACCAACTCCACCGTCGGTGACACCGGCATCGAGCTCGACACCACCATTGAGCTCCTCAAGGAACTCGAAAACGAAGACGGCCAATCCCTTCAGGAAATGTATCTCATCAAAGTCGAAGCACGCTGGTTCGAAAATGGCCAATGGCAGGAACGCGCCGTCGACACCTGGCGCTACGGGAGGATGTACCAACCATGATCACACCCGCTCCCCAACCGCACCGCCAAGGCTTCACCCTGCTTGAGCTCGTCATCGCCATGGGGCTGCTATCCATTCTCATCGGCATGGTTTTCACCACCGCCCGCAGCTCTTTGGCACTCGGAAACACCATCGCAGAAACCCAGAATGAGGAAATGCTCCACCAAGCGTTCTTTGAGCTCCTCAACCAGCGCTTCTCATCCCTCCCGGGCAATACCCGCCTCAACCTCAAGTCCACCGACTCCGGTAGCCGCTACCTCTCCGACCTCACCCTCCAAAACGTCCCCCTCAGCTTCACCTGGGGAGGCCAGGCACGTATCGCCAAGGCCGTGCAGCTCAGCACCGTCAAACGGCGCAGCGGCTACCTCGACATCGTCCTGAAATACTACGAAAACGAAATCCTCCAGGACCCCACCTCCAACTTCAAAGCCTCCGCCGACGAAAAACCCTTCGCCGAAATCGTCCTCCTCACCGACGTCGCCTACTTCGAGTGGCGCGTTCTCGACGGCCGCTCGATGGAGTGGGACTACGACTGGGAAATCCAAGGCCGCCTCCCACTCCAGCTCGAACTCACGCTCGCCGTCGGAGCCAAGGGCGAGGAAATCCGCCAAATCTTCTGGGTCCCCCCCAAACAAAACCCAGAGGTTCTCATGCGCCAAATGGCCCAAAGCGGCGGCGGTGCCAATCCCGGCCTCGCCCCCGGGAATGACCCAGCCAACATCCCCGGCGGCGGCGGCAACTCCATCGTCATCCCTCCCAGCCCCAATCAAGGAAACGGGCCCGACCCCATCCAAGCCGCTCCTGGCCCATGATCTCACCCCGCCACCAGCACTTCAAATCCCCTGGCGCGGCCCTCATCGCCGTGCTTTGGCTCATCGCCATCCTCTCGATGGCCTGCATGGCCACCTTGCGCATCATCACCTTTGACCTCGAACTCGCCTCCGCCAAGGTCCACGGCTCACGCGCCCGCCAAGTCGCGGAAATGGGCATCGCCATCGGCTCCAACCCCGTTGTCAAACGCTCGGATCCCATGCTCCGCCAGATGAACGATGAATCCGGCGAGGGCTTCGAAGTCAAAATCAACTCCGAAGGCGGCCGCTTCAACATCAATGCCATCCTCCTCCAAAGCGACAAGGAACTCCTCAAATCCATGTTCATCGACTGGGGCCTCGAACTTGAGGTCGCCCAGGAAATCACAGACGCCCTCATCGATTGGGTGGACGCCGGTGATGACGAGCAACTCAACGGTGCCGAGAAAAAATACTACGAACGTGAAGGCCGCATCAACCAGCCCTTCAACCGCCCGTTCTACGACCTCGCCGAAGTCAGTCTGGTCCGCGGCATGGACCTCGTCGAAGCCGTCCGTCCGGATTGGCGGAACTGGTTCACGATCTGGAGCGGCGGCCCGCTAGACCTCAATGAAGCCCCCGCTGAGTTGATCGCCGCAGCCGCAGAAATCTCCGTGGAACAAGCCGACATCATCCCCGAAACCGTCCGCGGCCCTGACAACCTCCGCGACACCATCGACGACGTCCCCTTCCAAGACATCTCCATCCCGCTGGCGCTTTTAGGAATTGACAGCGCGGCCGCTGGCAACATAGCCAGACGCTTCACTGTCAACGACACCACCACCCGCATTGAAAGCATCGGCTATGCGGAAGGAGCCAAGCGCAAAATCGCCATCATCGTCCGCAACCGCACCGGCAAGCCGGCCCTTCTCCAACGCACCGAAGAAATCATCCCGTGAGCAAATCCACCGAAAAAGTTCTTCTCGTCCCCGGCGAATCCGGTTGGGAAATATGGACCGGCCAATCCGCCGCCGAGTGCACGCTGCACTCCGCCACAGAGATCACCCGCGCCAGCGATTTGACCGACATCCCAGCAGGCGACCTCCTGCTATTCTTCCCGGTCAAGTCCGTCACCGCCGTGCCCATGCGTGTCACCAGCGACGACGACTCCCTCTTCCCCGACCTCGCCGCCCTTCATGTCGAGCGCCTCGGCCTCCGCCCCGACCCCATGGCCGGCCAGTTGACCGACGTCTTTGTCATTGCCCGCGAAGCGGAAAACACCGCCCTCGTTTCCGTCATGCTGCGTGCCCCGGGCGATGGCGACATGCCGCCACGCGGACCTAAGAGCTTCGACATTTCCGCCCGCGCTTACCCGCTTTCCGGCGACGCCCTCGCCATTTGGAAAGAACTCGGCCGCTGGGTCTTCAGCCTCTCCCATCAGGGAAATCTCGTCTACTGCCAAGCCACCTCCGCCACCGGCCACAGCCCGGACGCCGATTTTGCCCGGGAAATCCGCCTCGCGCTCATCCAGCTCTCCATGCAGGGCTTGGAAATCGAACCCAACCATATCGCCCTCTGGTCAGCTGACCCGACCACCGATCCCGCCGCCCTCGCCGCAGTCTCTGTCTCTTATACACATCTGACGCTGCCGACGATCTACTCTGTGTAG
>CALMKO010000125.1 GCA_937867415.1 uncultured Verrucomicrobiota bacterium
CGCCGGGCCCGCCCACTTGTCGCCAGCGGCGTGAGGTGTGAATGAAAGTCGGAGGGCGTTGGTGGGTAAAATCTGAAAATCTGAAAAGCTGAAAAGCTGAAATGAAGAGGGAGAGGAAGAGGTCTAAAAGTCGGTAGGGCTGGACCGCCGGGCCCGCCCACTTGTCGCCAGCGGCGCGAGGTGTTAATGGAGGGTGACAGGCAGTGAGCGGTGAGCCCGGACGAATTCAGTCACGGAACCATTCGGCAGGGTGCTGACCCTATCAATGTCACGGGTCATTCGGGGCACGGCATAGCAGTTCATGGCCATGGAACCGGTGAATATGTAAGGTAGTCTTTAGTAAGACGAAGAATAGCCTCCGGGGAAGAAGTGAAAGTACGACGGTCATAGACGCGCCGCCACCTGTCATTCAAACGGGCGGTAGCGGATTCCGGCGGGCGGGGTGGTGTTTTCGGGGCTGGGATTGCCGTGGATGAGGCCGGTCAGGTTGTCGCTGCGGAATGGGGAGGGGGGAAAGGGACGCTTGCCCGTCGCGCGTTTCAGTTGCCGCCGCCGATCGATTGAAAAGCCGAACAGGGCGACCAAGCTCGTACCGATGACGATTCGATAAAAAGACTGATAAGTCGATTTGATCCGAAGCCGAACCGGTTAGATTACTCCTCGGGTGCCTCGGCGCGGGTGACGGTCTTCATTCCGAGAACGCCGAGGAAGAAGCTGCCGAAGACCAACTGGACGCCGAGGACGATCAAGGTCGATGCCGGGATGATACGGCGCAGGTTGTCACCATAGGACAGCCCTTGGAAACCAGCCTTCTGCCAATCCCAGAATGCATAGCCAAAAACACTAAGCCCGATCACACTCATTAGGATTCCCAAAAACACGCCCCATTCCAAGGTGAAGGCCTCAAGAATCCGCTGGAGTTTGGGATTGGGCGGCAGGAGCCCCTCTCCGACGGCGAAGACCCGGGTGAATACGGCGAAGGATAGCAGTTGCACGCCGATCAGCATAAACATGGACGCTCCCATCATCGATCCGACATCTAGGACGACCTTGCCGAAAATCATCTGGCCCAGAGCCAAGACGGATAGGGCGGCAAGGCCAAGAACGCTGAGGAGGATTCCCGGAATGAGAAACAGCCAGCGCGGGCTGAAGAGCAGCATAAAGCGCAGGTGCCTCCAGCCATCTCTCCAACTGCGGAGATGCGGAGCGCGCGAGCGGCCGTCGGGATAGAGGGTGATCGGCACCTCGGCGAAACGCAGGCCTTTGAGCGTGGATTTGATCACGAACTCGGAGGCCAGTTCCATCCCCGTGGTCCGGAGATCGATGCGGGTGAAGCCTTCCTTGGTGAACGCGCGCAGGCCGCAATGGAAGTCGTGGGCGGGGCATTTAAAAAGAAGCCGGCCGATGAAGGTGAGCACGGGATTGCCGATCCACCGGTGTTTCCATGGCATGGCCCCGGGCATCACCGTGCCGCCGCCGGAAGGCAGGCGGCAGCCCATCACAAGTTCGTAGCCTACGCGCAGTTTTTCGACGAAGGGCTTGATGTTGGAGAAATCGTAACTGTCGTCCGCGTCCCCCATAATGATCCATTTGCCATGGGCAGCCTCGATGCCGCCTCGGAGGGCGTTGCCGTAGCCTTTTTTTGCGACGGGAACCACCCGCGCACCCTCGCGGGTGGCAATTTCCTGCGAGCCGTCGGTGCTGCCGTTATCGGCGATGACGACTTCACCGGCGATGTCACAGTCGGCGAACGACTTGAAGGCTTTGCGGATGCACACGGCGAGGGTTTCGGCCTCGTTGAGGCAGGGCATTACGACCGAGAGTTCGGGTATCTGTGACATGATGTAAGGTTTTGAGAAGAGGATTGAAAGATATCAGGTTAGAGTGAGTCGATCGGTTTCGGCTTTTGCATCTCGGCTGGCGCAGCTGATGCCGAGTGGTCGGATTAAACGGCCGCTCAACGGCTTATGGGGTGGGCGGGATTTCGACGATCCACCATTCCGTCGCTGAGAGCTTGGCCACCAGTTGCAGTGACATGCGCTTGATGATGATGCCGCCTCCACTTTTGACCCATTCTTCAGGTTTCATCTTGCGGTGGAATTCGAAATTCTCGGTATTAAAAACAAAGTAACGAAGTCCCTCGGCCCGCAGCGACGCGAGGGTTTCGCCCGGCATGATATGCCGGATTTTCCGCGTTAAGTAGGGCTTCCATAACGGCAACTCCGGACTCAAGCCATTATTGAGATAACCCACAACCTGAGCATTGACGGGCAATGCATCCCTAAGTGGACCTAGACCGTCGCTACGACCGGCATAGACTTCATAGCCGGCTTTTGCTCGCTGAAGGATCTTTGGCGAATTCTCACCGACTCCTGCAAGGAGAGTTTGAGATGGCCAGAGCGGACGTGAAGGAACGATGATCACCATGGCCAACGTGGATATGGCCGCGAATGCAGCTAACCAGCGCCAGGTGCGCAAGGAAACCACCCTTGCCTGACGAGGGCCCGACAAGAGTAGCGCAAAGAAGAACGGATAAAACGGAGCGATGTGGCGGCCAACCGTGGACATCCCGGCCCGACTGAAATAGGCCAACAGGGAAATCAGAAAGATAAAAGCAATGATGAACTGGTAAGTGCGCCTGCGGGCATCGGATGGATGATGATGGTTCGTTGAAAGATTCTTGGTTCTTAGTGCAAGGAGAAGCGAGATCACAAGAAGCCAGGTGAGGCCGAAGCCAATGCCAGCGGATTCTTCGCCCTGAAAATCTGAAACTGAGAAACGGGCACCACCTTGTTCGAACGAACAAATGTTTGCCTCGATCCATGATGGGGGGGCAATGGATAAGATCCATTGGTTCCACTTCACGGCCAATGGGAAGACCGGAGGCAAGGCATTTTGAAGAGTAGTGTTGACTGTATTAGTCGCTATTCCAATGAGTGGCTCGACCTGCCCGAGTTTTTCATGTTCGGCTGCTGCTCCAGTCCAATCTCCGCACTGGCGAATATTGATGATAGCAGTGGGCAGGAAGGAACTGAGTGCGAAAAGTAAGGCAAGAATAAGCGTGATGGCAGGCCTTGCGAACGCTGGTCTCCACATGCCGAAGAAAAGAAAGGCGAAGGGTAGCAGAAGAGGAAGAGTGGTGGGCTTGATGGCGGTCATCATGGCAGCCGAGAACAGCGCGAGTGCAAAGCACTGATACGCTCCTCCGCGTTTCCAACGGAATCCGAAATCGAAGGCGGCCACTGCAAAAAAGGCAGCTAGCATGTCGTTGCCGACGCTGGCTGCTTGAAGGACGAAACAATAGCCTGTTGGCAGGATCCACATCCAGGCCAGCGCGACCCTGTTGGCCACGCCCATGGAACGAAACAGGCTGAAAAATAGACCCGGCAAGAAGAGGAAGGAGACCCAGTTAATCAAGAATATAAGACGATCCGTTTTTAAGATCGCGAACATGGGAGTGGTCCACCATTCGATTCCCGCAGATCGTGTGTTGAGGTTGTTTTTCGTTGTTTCTATCCATTCCCATTGTTCGGCCATCAACCAGTGGCAGACGCGAGGCATGCGGTAGATGAGAGCATCAAAATTGTTGGGCGCGTAGAGGAATCCACCGATCAGGGAAAGAACGGCCAAGAGTAGGAATATCGCTGGAAAGGGACTGGAGAAGCGTTTTCGCCAGCGGATGGGAATCTGATTTGAAGGGAGCTGAGGCAACCCAAGTCCCATAAGCCGAGCCATGAGAAACCAGAACAACGGAATCGCGATTAGAAGCCCGAAAGCATTGAGCTGATGAATGGAAGACAGCGACCATCCTGCGACATTGCAGGCGGCACCGAAAATAATCCAGTGACCCAACCAGACGGCTCCGGCAGGAAGGTTCTTCGACGACGAGGGTATGAACATTTTTACGGAAGGAGTGGAAAGTCAAAGCTTCTTGCCAATGACGACATATTGGGTGCCGAAAGGCAGCGGAGAGAGCGGCTTTTCAAGCGGGCGGAGTAACTTGAGCTGCGCAGGGAAAATGAAAAGATATCGAGTGGTGAGGATTTCGAAGCCGGCCTCCCGCATGCGGCGGCAGGTTTCCGGTGGAGGCAGGGTGATGGCATCGCGATCAAATGCGCAGCGGCTCATCACATAGCGGGTGGCGGGGTTCCAAGGATTGTTCTCGAACAAGGCAAAGACGGCACCGGGCTTTAGAGAAGCGAAGACATAAGCCAGTGAAGCTTGGCGCTCTGCGGGATCGATGTGATGAAAGACTCCGTTGCAGAAGGCGACGTCGAAAAAGTCGCTGGAGGGTTGTTCAATGAGGCTGAACGAGGTGTCGTCCGCGCCGAAGGTTTCGCGTGCGATGTTGAGAGAATCGGCCGAGACGTCCACGCCGACCACTTCGCGTGGCTTAAGGCATTGTTTGATGAAAGGCGTGGCGGAACCGGTGCCGCATCCGAAATCTAATACGGATCCGCTTCTCTTGCCATTGGAATGAAGCCACTTGGCCAACCAAACCATCCGGCCGTGCGCGAAGTAATTCTTGTCCTCCCCGGACACGCTCAGGGCTTTTTGCAGGTCCTTATCATAAGAACCGGCGTATTCGTCGAAGTAGGAATTGCTCATAACTATCGGGAATTTAACTTAGTGGAGCTGCCTTGAGGCTAGATAAGAGGCTCAGAGAAGATGCGAGACGCAATGTAGCGCGGGCTGGCTCAGCCCACATGGGGAAGTTGGGTCTAAGGGGGGACGAGACGGATTTTTTTGGGAGGTTCTTCCGCTTTCCATTCGCTTGCGGTTTGCGGCGAAACCGCGCTACCGGAGAATGAGGTGGGGAAGGGGACGGAAGGATTCCTGCTTGGAATTTGTTCGATCGGAGTCGGGCGGGAGTAGGACCGATTGGGGATCAGGTTTGTTCCGGGTGGGAATAGGTTTGTTCTGAGTTGGGTAAGTTGCGGTTCCGGCTTGGAAGGCTTTAGGTTTCAATAGGAACGTCGTCGTATCGGGGGGGGGCGGTGGGCGTTCGGATTGAGAAGCGAGGTTGGACCGCCTTGGGAACTGGATTTTCCGGGACGGATCGGAGGGAAATCTAACGAGAATGAGTCGGAATTGGAAAAGAAAAGGTGGTAAACTCGAAAAATCGGGACGGTTTTTCGGAATTATTTAAGAAATCGAAACCTATTATTTTGAGCATAGTTCGTTTAAAATGATCGTTTTGTGGGGTTATTCCCAATTGTTCACAGCAATTTCCTGGAGTGCTGAGATTGACCGAAAGTGCGGTTTTTCGTTAATTGACTTCCGTAGCGTATGGATGCGCTGCCGAACGGAAGCAGATAACAACAGGTCGAGGTTACGAGCCCCGTTTTGAAATCATCAATAGAACGAACTACAATGCCTAAAATATCGATAACGATTGTGGACCGAATCCAGACATTTCTCGCCGCCTGGCGTGAACTGGTTCCGAGTGCCACTTTTGCCGGGATGACGTTGGCGGAGTTTGAGGTTGCGGTTTCCGCTCCCTTGATCTTGCGCGCGGAAATCATGGCTCTCGAGAAGCAGTTGGAAGGGAAGAAGGCCGCGAGGTCTGACGCCGATCTTGCTGCGAACGAGGTGCTGGATCTGGTGGTGAACTCCGTAAGGGGGACGCCAGGATTCGGTCAGGACAGTGCGCTGTATCGCGCTCTCGGATACGTCCGGAAGAGCGAACGAAAAAGCGGACTGACCCGCAAGCTGGCAAAACCTACCGTGAACGCGAGCGCTGCTTGATCTGACCGTCGAAAGAAGGATCAAGCAACACCGCGCCGCGGATTGTAACAAAGGGTCGTCAGTCCCGTAAGGGGCTGACGATCTTTCGTGTAAACAAAAGCTGAAAAGGAAGAAGCTGAAAAGCTGAAAAGCTGAAAAGCTGAAAAGCTGAAAAGCTGAAAAGCTG
>CALMKO010000126.1 GCA_937867415.1 uncultured Verrucomicrobiota bacterium
GCGCGCTCATTTTGAGGATGCGCTGGCGCAGGGCGGTGAGGTTGCGGGAGGGGGTGAGGCCGGAAGGGTCGGGGGTCTTGCGGCCGCTGCGGCGCATGAGCATGAGGCCGCCGATGCGGACTTGGAAGAACTCGTCAAGATTGGATGCGGTGATGGCGAGGAATTTGACACGTTCCAACAGCGGGAGGTCCTCGCGGAGGGCTTCATTGAGGACGCGTTGGTTGAACTCGAGCCAGGAGAGTTCGCGATTGAGGTAGGGCGTGGACATCGAGGAAGATGGAGATTTGAGATTCAGGGGGCTTAGTTATCCTCGTCGATCACGACGTGGAGGCCAAAGACTTGTTCGAAGAGGTCGGCCTTGGAGTCCATGGCGAGGCGCTCGACAGCGGCATCGGCAAGGCCGGGAAGGCGGATGCGGAGTTTTCCGGAGTCGCGGTGGATTTCCATGTTCTCGACGCGCTGAACGTGGGTGCGCTCAAGCGCATCCGCCACACGGAGGAGGGCAGCGAGCTTGCAGACGCGGATGCGGTCCTCCGTGCTGAGCGCGGCGTAGCTTGGGTGATCCAGGCGGGGGCCGGAATGGCGGTGGTAGCGGGCGACCAGGGCGACCAGGGTGACGTCGAGGCGGTTGAGCCCGAAGACTTCGGAGTTGAGGATGAGGTATTCGGAATGTTTGTGATGGGCGCGGGGGCTGACGTAGGTCCCGACTTCGTGGAGGATGGCGGCGACTTGGAGGAGCAGTCCGTCGTGGGGAGTGAGTTGATGGAGATCGCGGAGGGAGTTGAAGAAGCGGGCGCAAAGGTTTCCGACATGTTCGCCGTGGCTGGGGTCGGATTGGTAGCGTTTTGCGAGGATCCTTGCCGAGCGGACGACTTCCTCGGCAAAGGCGCCGGTGAGGTCTTGGGAGATGAGGAGATCGTGGAGGAGGCCTTGTTCGTATTCGCTGGTGGGGATGTGGACTTCCTGGAGTTTGAGGGTTTCCGCGATGGCGAGGTTGATTTCCAATGCCGGGATGAGCGCCTCGGCGGTTTGGTAGTCGAGTTGGAAGCGTTTTACGAGTTCAACGTCGCTGAAGGTGGCGGCGTCCGCGGTGAATTGGCGGAGGTGCTTGAGAGAGCAGGCTTGGGAAGACTTCGTGAGGGCGGGGGCGACGGATTGGATTTCGTAGCCGATGATGACGAGTCCGTCGATTTTGACATCGGAGAAGTCGAAGCGGATTTGCGCGAGGTTGCCGTAGGCGTGTTCGCGGATGACCCTGAGCATGGTGGGGCCCTCGGCATGGGATCCATCCACGGCCTCGCGGGTGCGGTGGGTGCCCATGCGGTAGCTGGTGTAGCGGGAGATGAGGCCGTTTTGGAAGAGCAGGGCGCGGGTGTTCCCGGGGCCGACGTGGAGGACGAGGGTGGTGTCCTTGCGCATGGCCGGCAGGCTGAGAAGGCGGCGGCGGGTCTTGAGGTAAATGAGGCGGGTCATTTCACCGTCGTCGATGGTGCTGATTCGCAAGCCGCAGGCGATGCGGATGCGGTTCATGAAGGTGTCGTGGTTGGCCGCCTCGCTGAGGATGTTGGTGGCTACCGCGCGGGTGACGCCGTGGGGGTCGAGGCCGAGTTCCGCGAGGGATTTCTGATAGCCCTTGATGATGGAGACCACGCGCTCGGTGGTGGACGGGCTGATATGGCTGCTGCGAAAAATATCGCGGGCGACCGGGGCGGGTTTCTCGAGAAAGTCCACCGGGGTGAGAGTGCCGTCGGCGGCGCGTTCCGCGACCATGATGGAAACCGAGCTGGCGCCGATGTGCAGAGCCGTGAACAAATTTTCGGCAACCAATGGTTTTTTGGGGGATTTGCGGACGGACGGCATCGGCAAATGACAGCCCGCAATGGTCATGGATTCAATCCCTAATTGGTGACAAGCGTGATCTCATGAGAGACAGGGCTTGTCAGTGGGGAGCTGTTTGGGGATAAAGACAGCATGCCAGTCACGGGAGCGATGGAGAGATATTGGGTGAAGCCGGGGTCGAAATTGGACTTCGAGAAGCTTGATGCTGGAGAGAAGACCTTGTTTTCAGGGGCGACGAAGGAGGAGTTCGCGCCGCAGTTCAATGAGTTGCAGGACGAGTTGCAGGACTTGCAAAAGCGGCTTTACGCGCAGAACAAGCATCGGATTCTGGTCGTGATGCAGGCGATGGACACGGGGGGGAAGGATGGCTGTATCAAGCATGTGTTTTCGAGAATCGATCCCCAGGGGATTCATGTGCGATCATTCAAGAAGCCGAGCGAGGAGGAGATGTCTTATGATTTTTTGTGGCGGGTGCACTCGAAAGTGCCTCACCGCGGGCAGTTGGTGATTTTTAATCGCAGCCACTACGAGGATGTGATCGCGGTGCGGGTGAAGAAGATTTTCCCGGATGAGGTTTGGAAGCGGCGCCAGCGGCATATTGTCGAGTTCGAGCGGATGCTGGCCGAGGAAGGAACGACGATTGTGAAGATTTTTCTGCACATTTCAAAGGGGGAGCAGAAGCGGCGGCTGGAGTCCCGGCTGGCGGATCCGTCGAAGCATTGGAAACTGAATCCGGATGATTTGGTGGATCGCGCGAGTTGGGAAGAGTTCATGACGGCGTATGAAGATGTGATTTCAAAGACATCCACGGAGTTTGCTCCATGGTATGTGGTGCCTGCGGATCGGAAGTGGTATCGGAATCTCTGTGTCGCGCGGATCATGCTGGATACCTTGCGCAAGCTGGAGATGGAGTTTCCCAAGATCGATTGGGATCCGGCGACCATGAAAATCGAAGACTAGTGTCCGGAACATTTCGGGTTGTGAGATGATGCGACTAGGCCCATTCTTGAAAGATTGTTAGGATTTTCTGATAGGTCGTGGGGTTGGCTGCGGTGGGATAGCTGTAGATCCGCCCGGGAGTGCGCTCGGAAAGAGTGGGATCCGTGGTTTCGCGGAAGCCTGTGAGAAGGGGGGCACCGTGCAGGCTGGAATTTCCGGGCTGTGCCGCTCGGGTGACGAGCAGGGCAGTGGCCGGGCCGTAGTGGTGCGCGGTGAGTTTGATTGTCTTGGAAACGGGGTAAGTTCACGGTGCGGGCACCGTTTCCGTGCCTGATGGATGGGGGGCATTTTCCGGTCATTGCGCGTCTGATGTCATGGGGATGAGCACGAGGAATGAGACCGGGGAGTTTTCCGGTAAGGCAGCCAGCGAGAGTAGCGCGGGCTGGCCGTTTTCGATGAGCAGCTTGGGCATTTCTAAGCGTTGGTAGCGCTCGCGCCCGCGATCAGTCCAATCGAGGTCAAAGGCTTGGACGAGAACATGGTGAGACGGCTTCCATGTGCGGCCGTCGGGAGATTCGAATAACAGGAGGCTGCGACCATGCTGGGTGAGAAAGGGCGCGTCGTGATCTTTTACGATGGCGTAGAAGCGGTCGCCCTGGAACCACTCGAAGTGATCGTCGATGTGGAAATCAAAGCGCTGTTTCACCTTCGGAAGGAGTTCGTTTTTATTCACCATGGGCAGCGGATGGCGGGTGAACGGGCCGAGCGGGGAAGGGCTGTCGGCCCCGTAGTGGAAGACACCGCCGCCGAATTTGCCGGGTCCATCGGCCAGGGTTTTGTAATAGAGTCGGTAAGCACCGGTTGGCAGGGTGATCATGTTAGGCACATTGATGATGGTGCGTCCGGTCTCCGGGCCGACATCGAGCAGCGGCTTGTCCATGCGCTGCCAGGGGCCTGCCGGGGAATCCGCCACGGCCACGCCGATGCGCTGGTGATTGCGGTGGACCCACCATTCCTTGGATGAGGTCGGGACCGCCCGATCCTCGCGCCAGTCGGCTGTTCCGGCGTTTCCGGTGTAGTAGAGGAAATATTTGCCCTGCGCGCGGATGACGCAGGTGTTGTAGGTCGAGTGGCCGTCCCAGAACGAGCCTCCCCGTGCGGGCAGTACGACATTTTGAAACGTGTATGGGCCGGCCGGGTTCGTGGATGTGGCACGCGCGATCTCGGCGTGGGTGCACCAGGCATCGAAACCGAGGCTGGCTTTCCAGCGGGCGTAGAAGAGGTGATAGATGCCTTGCGCATCCTTGATCACGGATGGGTCCCACAGACACCAACCGTCCTGACGGTAGGCCGCAGTGGCGGAAAGCTTAAGGGGGATGCGCTTGGAGAAATCCAGCGTGGACGGCGGCAGCGTCGCCGAAGGGGTGCCAATGTCGGCTTGAATGCGGGATGCGGGAAACAACGAGGTTTGGCGCTGTGCGATCTGAGCGAGCCACTCGCTCCACCGCGAGTCCAGTTCCGCCATGACCGGCTTGGGCGACCAATCGTCGTTGTAGAGGGCAAATGGATCCTTCGACGATGCGGACACATTGACGAATTCCCAGCCGAACCCGGTCCCCTCGGCCAGCGCGCTGCGGAGGATCGCCGGGACGTTTTCAGGTTTGTAATCCGAACCGTTGAGTGTCATGTGCTCGCTGATCGCCCAGGAACGGTTCTTGCGTTTCATGACGTCCTTCACGTTGCGGTAGGCACATGCGTTCGGGCTCTGTTTTTCGTGGTGCCGGTGGCAGTTCAGCTGGATGATATCGGCACCGGTAAGTTCCTCGAGGAATCGCAACGAGTTGCCATAGCGGCGCGGCATTTCATCACCGCAGGTTTCGAGGTAGTTCACGGCAATGTAGGCGTCCTTGCCAGCCACAGCGCGGAACGCCGCGGCGTTCTCATTCACCCAGTTGGCGTGGCCTTCTGCACGGAACCGGAGCCAGGTCGCGTGATTGCGAAAGGCGTCGGGAATGGGAAACGTCGCGGGCCACGCAGGCTGTTTCAGCGCGGAGCGATCCAGCCATTTCTCATAGGTGATCCGCGCGCTCGCACTGAAGTCGAGATCCTGGTGTCCCATGAACTGTGGTTCGACCGTGGTTTCATAGTAAAGAATCTTGCTGGAAGGTATGCCGCGCACGAGTTGTGCGATGAATGCACGCACGGCCTTGCGATAGGCCGGATGAAAGATCGACGGCACGGCTGTTTGGAAACCGTATTCGGTATCACGCGCGGCCTTCCCGTCGGCGTTGAGCGCCAAAGCATCGGGGTGTTTTTTCCAGAAGTCCTCGGGTATCTGTCCACCGCCGACGCCATAGGTTTCCACGGAGAGGCAGGGAAACATTCCCTTTTTATAGATCACATCGATGAGTGCCGAAAGTGGCTCCAGCGTGGTATCGATCGTGCCGTTGCCATCGTGGTCGAAGTGATGCCAATAGCAGTTGAGTGACACGGCGTTGTAGCCCTTGCCCTGGAGAATTTCCAAGTCCCCGGCCAGCCGTCGGCAGGCCTCCGGGTCTGCGAAATTCCGCAATGGCTTTGCCGTTTTCAAAAACGCCGGCTTTCCAGCCACGAACAGCTTACCATCGCGGAGATGCCAATCCGCGAGGCGTGCGCTCCTGGAGTCCACCGTTTGACACGAAGCGCGGGGGAGGGAGAACACGAGCGAGGCAGTCGCGGTGAAGAGCGTTGCGAGATGAAGGATTCCAGGCATTGCGGTTCTCAGTGCGAGCGTCTCGGGAAGTCAAAGATGAGATTCACGGGGAGAGCTGTTTGGTGGATTTGAGATTTGAGATTTGCGCGGCGTGTGTGTGACCGCCGATGTGAATGAGGTGAGGAAGCCTCGTTCCGTAGTTGGCCTTCAGCGGGCGATGGTGGTGTGGGTTTTGATTTCTCCGTTGATTTTGAGTTTCACCTCTTTCGCTTTTGGCGAGGTGATGCGGTATTGGGTGACCTTGCCGTCTTTCCACTCGAAATCGACGGTGCAGTTTCCGCGTGCGCGCAGCCCGGTGACCTTGCCGTCTTTCCAAGCACTTGGCAAGGCGGGGAGTAGAGAAATGATGAAGGATGAAGGTTGAGGGATGAAATTTGGATCTGAATTCCCTTCATCCTTCATCCTTCTGCCTTCATCCTTTGACTCGTGGCTTTGGATGAGCATTTCGGCGACGGCCGCCGTGCCGCCGAGGTTGCCGTCGATCTGGAATGGCGGGTGCAGGCTGAACAGGTTCGGCGCTCCGCGTCAGATGAGCATGGCGAGAAGTTTTGCGGCGCGGTCGCTGCATCGCCACGGCGTTCGAGGGACTTGCGGGCTTCTTCGAATAACTCCGGGGTGTTGGTGCTGATTTCGTCGCTTGGATAGAGGCCCAACAAATGCGAGCTGTGGCGGTGGGTGATCTCGGGTTCCTCGTAACTTTCCTGCCACTTCATGATGCCGCCTTTGGAGGTCAGCTTGGTGGGCGCTGGTGGCCTCGATGGATTTCGCGAAATCTTCGTCGGTCCCGAGGATGCGCGGCGGTGGCCTTGAACAGGCCGCGGATGATCTGCATGTCGTAGGTGGAACCGGCGCAAGGCTAGGCTTGTTTGCGGCTGCCATCGGGTGCGGTGTAGGCAAAGGCGTTTTCCGGTGAGCTCGATGGCACGGTGACGAGCATCTTGCTGCGAGGGTCCTCGACGAGCACGGCGGCGCAAAACTCGGAAGCGCCGCGCAGGAGTGGGTAGTATTTCCGGAGAAGAT
>CALMKO010000127.1 GCA_937867415.1 uncultured Verrucomicrobiota bacterium
ATTCACTGACAGTATCGTGGACTGGCAAGGGTTGTTTTTCAAATTGTTCGATCAATGTGGCCGCTTCCCGGCGGGAGCAACAGGATCGGCGCATCACCTATTTGGGTGATGACTTCCGTTCCCCTCCCCCACCCCGTGCGCCCAGCCTGGGACTCTTGAGGCGGGTCGGAGCGGCGAGAAGGAGGAGCTTCGCGCTTTTTTATCGGTTGCACATGCGCTAGGGCGGACCGGAGTTCGCCCCTCCTCGGGGCATGGGGGTTGTGGGAATGAGTTTTGGCTAACAGCCTAACTGCGGATTCCGGATCTAACAGCACACTTCAGACTCAAGGATCTCCCTCCCCCGTCATCCGGGCATGATGGGCGGCTGCAAAGATGGCCGCCGTGCCGAAAGAGAAGAAGTTTGCCCGTGTTGAGCGTTCAGCGAACAAGGGCTGCGGCCCTAGCGGGTGATGGTGGGCCAGGTGCCGCCGGGGCTACCCTTGCCTGCTTTGAGAGCCGGGCTGCCGGGGGCGAGCTTGAGGAGTTGGTCGCCCTCGGGCTCGCGGACGAGCATGGGGTCTGCGGATTGGCTGTCCGCTCCGGCGGGTTTCCAGTTCCAGAAGACATTACCACGGATGGAAATGGAGCCCGGGGCAGGTTGGTTTCCGGCTTCCGTGGCGACCAATTGCGCGGCCATGGGCTCGCCGCCATCTTTGACGAAGATATTGTCGGCGATGAGAATGCCGGTGCTTTCCTTGCCTTGCTTGCCGAGGCTGAGCACGGGCATGTCTTTTTTCACGACCACGGTGTTGTTGACGAAGCGCCAGTCGATCGCGCCGGTGAGGGCCATCAACGCGACGTCCTCGATGCCGTCGAAGACGTTGTTGTGGATGTGCAGGTTTTTCGGGGAGCCGCCCCAGGTGGCGATGGGATAGACGCCGTTGCGAAAAACGTTGTGATCCACTTCCATGTTATGGTGACCGGCTTCGAGGGCATAGTTGTAGCCCGGATCGAGAATGAACAAGTTATGGTGGACGCGGATGGTCTTCGCAGCGGTGCCGCCATCGACCAACGAGACGCAGGTGTTGACGCGGTTCAGATAGATTTCACAGGAGTCCGGTTCGGAACGCCAGAGTTCGATGGCCATGTTCGGCTGACCCTGGCCCCAGCCACCTTGTTGGCGGAGTTTGATGTCATTGCTATGGATCATCACGCGGACGAGTTTGACATGGGGTGCGTTCCACGGGTCGTTGCGGTTGGTCCACTCGGGGATGCAGGTTTTGATGCCGTAGGCACCGCGATGTTCGCGGATGGTGTTGTGATGGATGGAGCAGTCGGTCATATGGCCGAGCTGCAAGCCGCCCGAGCAGGATTCCTTGTGTGGAAGGGCGTTGTCATCCAGGCGATTGTTACGAATGGTGGAATTGACCGCGTCGTGCAGCCAGATGGCGCAGAACTCGAATCCATTCACTTCCAGGTCGTGGATGGAAAAGTCGCTGGCACCGTGGACGACGATGCCGGTGTTAGCGCGCTGATCTCCGGGCAGGCTACCAATCAGCGTGAAGCCGGAAATGGAGGCCTTGGAGGTGTTGGTGGCGCGGATGGCGATCTTGTCCGGTTCTGGTGAGGCCTTGGATTCGCTGGCGGCCTGACGGGCAGACCAGCGGATGATGGTTTGGCCGGTGCCTGCGCCGGTGATGCTTACGCCGGGTGCGAGGACGGAGCTCTCGGATTCCGGGTATTCACCAGCGGCGAGGCGGATGGTGTGGGTGCCGGCGGGGGTGGCCTTGGCCGCTGCGGCGAGGGTGCGGAAGGCGGATTGGGTCGTTAGGCCGTTGTTGGTGTCATTACCCGCTGGGGAAACGAATCGGTCTTCCGCACGGGCGGAGGTGCTTGCTACTGCAAGGGCGAGGAAGATACCAGCGAGGTGGGAGAGAGATTGAATCATCTTGTGGTGAATTTCAGAAAGAGAGTCAAAGAGATGTGGAGCGGACGGTCCGGGAAGCACCGTTGATTTTGAGTTTCACATTCCGGGATTCAGGTGAGGTGATGCGGTAATCCGTGACCTCGCCGTTTTTCCAAACGATGTCCACCGTGAAATTCCCGCGCGCCCGCAGGCCGGTGACCTTGCCATCTTTCCATGCCGTGGGCAGGGCAGGCAACAAAGTGATGGTGCCGTCGTGGCTTTGGACGAGCATTTCCGCAACACCTGCGCTACCGCCGAGGTTCCCGTCGATCTGGAATGGCGGGTGGAGGCAGAAGAGATTCGGCGCACCGCGGCCGATGAGCATCGAGACGAGTTTCGCGGCGCGGTCGCCGTCGTTGAGGCGAGCCCAGAAATTCACCTTCCAAGCCATCGACCAGCCGGTCGAGGCGTCGCCGCGGCGGTCGAGTGACTTGCGTGCGCCCTCCAAGAGGTCGGGGGTGTTGGCGCTGATTTCGTCGCCGGGGAAGAGCCCCCAGAGGTGTGAGCTGTGGCGGTGGTTGATCTCGATTTCCTCGTAATCCTCCTGCCATTCCATGATGCGGCCATCCGGGTTGAGCTTGGTGGGAGCGAGGCGGGCGCTGGTGGCCTCGATGGATTTGGCGAATTCCGCGTCGGTTCCGAGGACGCGTGCGGCGGCGGCGGTGGCCTTGAACAGCCCGCGCATGATTTGCATGTCGTAGGTCGAGCCGGCGCAAAGCCAGCCGTGTTTGCGGGCACCGTCGGGCGCGGTGTAGGCAAAGGCATTTTCCGGTGAACTGGAGGGGACCGTGACGAGATGCTTGGTGCGCGGATCCTCGACGAGCACGGCGGCGCAGAACTCCGAGGCGCCGCGCAGCAGTGGGTAGTATTTCTTCAGGAAGTCCTTGTCCTGGGTGAATTGATACTGCTCCCAGACATGCTGGACGAGCCATGCGCCGCAGGTGGGACCGGCGGAGGCTGCGAGGTAGCTGGGTGCGGTTTCGAACCATGGATTCTGCGTGTGATAAGCGACCCAGCCCGGCGCGTTGAAGTATGCCTTGGCGGTTTTCGCCCCTTCCTGCGTCATCCCCTCGAGGAAGCGCATCAGCGGCAGGTGACACTCGGCGAGATTGGTGCTGCCGGCGGCCCAGTAGTTCATCTGGAGGTTGATGTTGGTGTGGAAATCGCCACGCCATGGGGTGGAATACTCGTCCGCCCAGATGCCCTGCAAGTTGCTGGGGAACTGCGAGTCCGGGCGTGAGCTGGAGACGATCAAATGCCGGCCGAACTGGAAATACAGCGCTGCGAGTGATGGATCGGGCGACTTTTCGTTGAGTCGCACTCGCTCGGGAGTTGGCAAGTTCGCATTCGGTCCGGCGGGGAGTTCGAGCTTGCAGCGGTCCATGTAGGCGGCGTGGTCGGCGCTGGCCTCGGAGAGGAGTTTTTTGAACGGCGTGGCGAGCGCGGCTTGCAGGCGGCTACGGACTTGGGGTTCGTAACCGTCGTTACGGAGGTTCGTGCCAGCTGAGATCAGCAAGACCGCCTCATCCGCAGCCTCGATGGTGATGCCGCTATCGGTGGTGGTGGATTTCCCGCCGACGTTGGACACCGCGAGTATGCTGAGGAATTTCACGCCTTCACCGGACTCGCCAGTGCCGGGTTTGTTGAATGGGAGTCGGCCCTCCATCACTTGCGCTTTGCCAGCGGCATGAACTTTGGCGTTCTGTGCGCGGGATAGACCGGCGGTGAAATTCAATGCGCCCTTTTTGGAGGCACGGACGCGCATGGCGATGACTTCGGCCGGCTTGGAGACGATCAACTCGCGCTGGAATTCGACGCCATCGATCGAAAACTTGGTGCTTGAGACACCACGCATCACATTGAGATCGCGGCAGTAGTCGGCCGGGACGGGTGAGGATTTCGGGAGATCCAGACCAGTCAGGGTGATTTCGCTCAATTGGAAGTAGGCATCCCGCGGAATGAAGGTGAAGCGGTAGATGCGATACTCAGCGGGCTTGGCGAGCTCGAAGGATTTTTTCTCGAAGCGATTCGGGAAGGGTTCCGGCATGACCTGCTTGTCGAGGGTGTTCCATTGCTTGCCATCGTTCGAGCCCTCCAGCACCCATTCCTTGGGGTCGCGGACAGGCATGTCGTTGGCGCTGGTGAGGGAATAGTTGGAAATTTTCTGGGCGGCGGGCAGTTCTGCCTGCCAAGTCACGGCTTTCCCGGCATCCGGCACGCACCATTTGGTTTGATCCGAGCCATCGATGCTGCTGCGGATCGATTCTCCGGTGCTGGGGGCCGCCGGGGTGGCGGCGACACCGTCCATGCGGATTTCCATGGCAGCACCGATGCCGTCGATACGGGCATGGCCACTGGGGGAAGTGACGCCCGGGCGGCTTCCGGAGGATTTGAATCGAAGCGTGAGATCCCCCAGGATCTGATAGCAGCCGAACTGGTTTTCGTCACCCCAGCCACTCACGCCGTCCCGATATTTGAAATTGGCACCGAGCAAACGGCTGGCCGCATCGATGTCGCCGGAGAAAATCGCCTTACGAGTCGCCTCCAAGGATTGGTGGGCATCGGGGCGGTTGGCATCGTAGGGGCCGCCGGACCAGACCGAGGACTCGTTGAGCACCACCCGGCATTCATCCACCCCGCCGAAATCCATGGCTCCGAGACGACCGTTTCCAAGCGGGCAGGATTCAAGATAAGAAGAAGCGGGCGAGGTGAACCACAGGCTCATCGGCTCGGGTGGTGGTCCTGCGGCGGCAGTCGTTTGACAGAGTGCTGCGAGCAACCATGAGGAAATCGTTGGTTTCATGTCGTTCAAATAAGACTGTTAGGGAATTGTTAGGTTCAGCTGGCTTCTGATATCGGTGCTAGCGGCTCTTGATGTGCGTTGATGTTACGACAGCGACAGGGCCGGTTTGTCAATCAGATCCGTTGAATGGATCGATCTGAGAATCGGCTCCCGAGCCCTGCAGTTTCCAAACCGGTCCCTTGGGGTCGAAAGGCGGCAGATTGGAGCTCTTGGTCGGCGGCAGCCTGCCGGAAGAGAGCCGGAACAGGGGAAACAGCTGCACATCCTCCCTGTTCTTGCGATAGCGTTCGCCCTCCTCCTCGATGAGGAGGCATGTCCAGAAGAAACCGCCCGGGCGTTCACCGATGACGACATCGATATCGTAAAATTTTCCGGCGGTCACCTGGATTGCCTCGCCTTTGATGAATCCACCCTTGGGATGGCTGCCATAATCGGTCTTATAGATGGAGTTGGCTGTCAGCGGTGAAGTTTGCTCCCATGAACCATCGAGCACCAGTTTTCCATCGAAGCGGACGACCAACACGTCGTCTGCGGCGCCTACAAACCAATAGGTGCCGGTTTTGGGCGGTGATACCTTGCCTCGGTAGTGTGCCACCCAGAGGGCGGGTTTCACTTCCTTTTCGACATTGAAGGCCTTGGGAGCTTCATCGGCCGGCATTTTGGGCATCATGAACTGGAGTGCGGAGAGCTGGTCTGGCGCTCTGAAGTATTTTTCGAGCACGCCATCCTGCATTCCGCCATCCACCCAGCTGCGGACGATGCCGGTGTAGTTTTCCGCGTTCACCCCCGAGGGCGATCTGTCGTCCCTCTGTTTGAGGTCGTATAGGGTTCCGACCAAGCCAGAACCACCGCGCTGGCCGAACAGATTGAGGGGGCCGAACACCTTGCCCGAGCCCGAGCCACCGAGGGCGGAGCCGGCACCACTGCCACTCCCCTTGCCAAAGCCCGAGCCGAGTCCGGAACCACCGAGTCCGCCGCTCAAGCCACCACCCGTGGGGGCGCTCAGCGAGGAAATCTCACCAAAACTGTCTCCCGGGTCCGGAATGGCGAAATTGGAGGACGCACCTTCGGCGAAGACCCGCTTGACGTTGGTGGAAGGGGTGATTTGAGAGAGTTTCTTCTGCTGGACATCGTATTGCGCGCCCCGCTCACCGCCACCTCCGCCGCTGGGCATGAAGTCCACTTCCTTTTCCACGGGCAGGTTCACCTTGATGATCCAAACGGCAGCAAGAATCAAAACGACAGCATGGATCAGAACGGCGAATGTCAGCGAGCGGCCGCCGAGTTTTTCCCAGAGGGTTAGTTTGGCAGGCACGGCCGTCTGTGGACTGAAAGGCATGACCACCTCGGAGTCGGTGTTTTCCTGAATCGCAACGACCGGTGCCGGGGTAAAAGCGGCCGGAGATCTGACCGGCTCCGGCGACTTGGTTCGATTGTTCGAAGCCGCAGCGGGTGGGGCAACAACAGGCCCTACCCGGGGTGCCGGGATCGGGCGGATCTCAGTTGCAGGCCGGGGCTTCGACAAGTTTGGTGAAGGAGGTGGAGGTGAATCTTCCGATGACACCACGGGGATCGCTTGTGCCTCAGGGGCAGCGCCCAACTCGGTATGGAGCCTGGTTTTCAGTTGTTTCACCACCTCGGGATTTCTTTCAAGGAGCTCGATGAGCTCGCTGAGATCTCTCCCATGGCTTGGATCTGGCGTGTGATCGGACGGATTCATTTGCGGATGCGTGGCAAGGAGTTGGGAGTCGAAAAAACGAGCTGGGGCGGACTGGTCG
>CALMKO010000128.1 GCA_937867415.1 uncultured Verrucomicrobiota bacterium
GGAAAGGGCGGGGTTGAGATCGATTGCAATTTCAGACGACCTTTGACGGGTTGACTTCACCGAGAATGAGTTGCTATACAAAAACCACGCGCGTGATCCTTCCTACTTTGTGTTTTTTAATTCCTGATAAACCATGAAACGACTCGTGCTATTCGATTTGGATGGGGTGTTGCTTCATTCTCAGGAAAACATGCGGCAAGCTTGGGATGTGGTGTTGAAAAAGACCTCCGTTAACCGCCCTTTCGAAGATTACTTCGCGCTGATCGGCAGACCATTCAAGGATATCATGAGCTTCCTTGGCGTGACTCAAGACATCGAACGCATCGAAAAAATCTACATGACCGCGTCATTCGATTTTCTTTCCCAAGCGACATTTTTCCCCGGGGTAAGGGAGACTCTTGCGGAAATCCAACGCAGGGGTTTCAAAATGGGCGTGGTAACTTCCAAAGATGCTCCCCGCACCAAGGCAGTGCTTTCACAACTCGATGTCCACTTCGTCACGGTGCAATGTCCGAACGGAAAATTGCGTGGCAAGCCCGCACCCGACCACTTGTTGGTGGCCATGGCGGAAGCCGGAGAAGACCCGTGCGACTCGCTCTTCATCGGCGACATGGTCACCGATTGGGAATGTGCAAAACGCGCCGGCGTTGACTATGCCCATGCCGGTTGGGGCTATGGTGAAGCACTACCATCCATGTCGATCCTCAATTCCATTTCCGAACTTCCCAACCACTTGTCATGAAAACCGCCGCTGTCATCCCCTGCCGCTACCAATCGTCCCGCTTCGAGGGCAAGCCCTTGGCAACCATCGGTGACAAACCGATGATGTGGCATGTCTATCAGCAAGTCATCAAGGCCTCCTCGATTGAGATCGCTTACATCGCTACCGATAACACGGAGATCGCACGCGTCTGCGACGAACTCGGCATGCTCTGGATCATGACTTCCGACCGGCACCTGACGGGCACAGACCGGGTCGCCGAATGTGCGCAGCGACTTGATGCAGATGTCATCGTAAACATCCAGGGCGACGAACCATTCATCCTCCCGGAGTCGATCGACTCGGTGACCAACGCGCTGCTGAATAGCAAGATCAGTGGCCTGGCCGCTACCAATGGTTACAGTTCGATCACGAGTGCGGAAGATGCGTCCGATCAGGGAGTGGTCAAGGTGATGTTTTCAAGCTCGGGTTGTGCACTGGCATACTCTCGCCTGCCGGTCCCGCTGGCATTTCGCCAACCTGCGCCGCATTTCCGCCAACTGGGGCTATATGCATTCCACAAGGAAGCGCTGGAGTTTTTTGCACGCACTCCGCAAGGCCCGATCGAATGCGCCGAATCGGTGGAAATGTACCGTTTCGTCGAGCACGATCAACCGGTCCTGATGGTACCCGTGGACGAGTCCGGGGTGGCAGTCGATACCCCTGCGGATCTTTATAAAGCGCGGCAGATCTATGATCAGCTACACCGCTGCTAAGCCCCGCCCGAAGGCCCGTTGTTGTGAAAAAACTCGCGCGGTAGCGGACAAACCGGTGAGAGGTTGTGCAACTTGACAGGACGCTCCTTGAGCACCTGGTGCATCAGCGCGAACGCAGGCAGGATCACTGGCTCGTAGTTGGGCCCAAGTGTGTTTTTGATCGGCTGGCCACCTTCGTCATAAGCCCTACCGGTCCCACTCAGATCCATACCGACAATTTCGATATCACGGGCACCGAGGCTGACTGCGATCTGCAATGCGACAAATGCAACCGTGGAACCGGTGAAAAACCCCAAATCCGGTCGGTCGCTCCAGCCAATCCGGTAAGCCGGATCAAACGGTTCTGCGAAATGGAATGGTGTGCCTGAAGCGCTGTTCAGCTCACATAGTCTCAAGGTCTCAAGCTGCGGCAGGTCGAGCCATGAATTGATCTTCTCGATCATGGCGAATGGCCGGCTGGTCAGCTCATCAGGGGACTCGGCGGCGAGAATGGAAACCGCTCGCGGCACAGTGACCAGTGGAACCCCGGGCGCATTACGCAGATGGGCCAGACCATAGCGCGCGAAACGGCTGTCGCTAACGACCAGCAAGTCAGGGCGCAATGACATTTCCTTCAACAACGTGGGCGCACCTGCCACAGCGATGAGGTAGCGGTTGCCACCTCGTAGCGCGCTCCAGTCATAATCGCGCGCGCTTGGCCCCGTGGCCACGATCGTCACCGGCCGATCAACCGGGCCAAGAAGTTTTTGGAACGGTTGACTATGAGCAATGACATCCATGCCTTGGCGCACCGCCCAGCCGCCCTGATCAGCGCGCGCGAAAGAAACCCTGGGAGCCAGCGAGCGTAGGTGACGTGGCCGCAATGTTCGTTCGGTAAAGCGCGCAAGCGATCTGGGCAGAAACTTATAAAGCCGCTCGATCACACGGGCGTGGTCGCGCGGCCGGCCTTGTTCCAACAATTCTTCAAGCAGGGTCACGTATTGGATTTGAACGAGGGAATAAGATCCTCACAAGCCGAAAGTCCTCGGCAGAGGATCCACAAGCCCCGCGACCACCAAAAAATCACTTGGTAACTTCCCTGTGCGCAACAAATCGTCAAGTGATAGACCTGCGATGCGGTCTGCAAAGCAACGGATCCGGCAACCCGCCAAAGCGGCGTAATAACCCATGGCGGTAGTGCCAAAGACCAGTAAATCCTGGCTTGTCAGGTGATCCTCAACGGCGAAATCCGCGTCCACCCAACGCATCGGCGGCAACTGCTCAGCCGCAACTGCGCGGCACAAGGCGTCGAACTTCTCCCGGGCCCCTGCATCGGCGAAGTGGAACTTTATCCGCAATTCGCCAGCTGGCAGCGATGTCTCGCCCAGCACGGAAAGGATGGCAGCCGCGTAATCATCCCAGCACACGCCCTGCTGAAGATAGATCGCATCTAAAACCAGATAACAATGGCCGGGTGGCGTGCCCGTCGGTAGCGCGGGCAAATCGTTCGCCACCATCAGCCGCTCGGGCATGCCAGCAAAGGCCAGCGCGGAAATCGCACACGCTCCCTGATAGTGTGGCAACGAGCAGTCAAACATGGGTCGGGTGAAGCGATAACGTGCGCCGACCCACCAACAGCGCAAGGCGCTTCGGAAAATCTTCGCCGCTGAACTGCGGGCGTTGCGACGGTCGCGCCAATCCATTGAAGTGAAACCTTCTTCAAGAAACCCATAGCTGGCACAGTCCGGGTGAAAGGCAATTTCCTGATAGATAGGCTTGTTCAAATGCGGTAGCCACGCGGTGAAGCGCCGCTCACCGGTGAGCCGGCGCAATAGGGCATCGAGCTCGGAACGGTGGGCTTGATATCCAAGACGGTCTGCGCGTTTAAGACAGTCCTCAAACGCGTCAGACAAAGCATCCACTCGCTCGCCAATACCGCGCAGCGGCGCACTACGCCGTGAAAGCATGCGGGTCTCACTAGACGGAACTCCCAGATGGTGCATCGCAGCCTCAAACACGCGGGTCACCAAGGTCGAATGGGTGACACCCAGATGGCAGGGTTCGTTTTTCATGGTTTCCAGTGGAGGCGGCGGCTGAGCTCGGTAACCGCCGGGGCATAATCGACGCGTGCCGGCAGCAGCGGATTGATGGCGGCCTGTTCGCCGAGTGCCGGCCTCACCAATGTCACAAGGCGGTCTCGCGCCAGCGACTCAATGTAGTGCAAATGGGTATTGCCTTCCCGTATGGGCGCTATGGCAGGGCAAAGCGCACAACTTGGCTTTCCGGAGGCCACTGCCTCAGTGAGCATCGTAAGACTGTCCATGGTCACAAAAACACGCTCGGCCATGCCGAGGTAAGCCTTGGTAACCTTGTGGGGTGCTTTGCGATACCAGACCGCGTGCGCGATGACTCCGGGATCGATATGCCTCTGGAAAAGTTCTTCCAGCTCACAGCTGCTGCGAGCGGATGTCGTGATCAGCCATCGCGCACCATCACGCCTTGCCAGATCATTGACAAAGTGTGCAATCGCCAGCCAATCCGCCTCGCTGAAACGAATTTTGGCCGAGGAATCACCAATGAACAGCGCGTAGAGTGGACGATCGCGACGCAGTGGGATTTGCAATAGAAATTCCTCTTCAGCCCGCGCGAGCGTTTCCGGTGTTACCTCGGTAAAAAGCATCGGAACAAAAATGAAATCCTCACGTTGTTCCCCTTCGTGGGGGCGCATGATCACATCCACCGAGCCTTTGGGTATTCTGAGAGTACCCTGCACGAACACACTCGGACAGTGCAGCGATTTGGATAAAAACTCCAGTGCCGGAAGCGCGTGCGGCCCGCTTGCAACGAGTAAGTCCGGCGCACCCTGCGGCAGCACCGCACGGGGATAGAGCATCCGAAACGTGCTTTTGCTCGGTAGCCAACGCAAGAGTCGTTTCACCAAAGAGCGCGCCAGCCCGCGTGACAACCGACAATGCACGGGCACCTCGCTCACCCGAAGCGGCACCAGCGTGGCCAGTTCACGGACCAAGCCGCGCGACTGGACGAGGTGACCTTGGCTTCCCTCATCAAGGATCCATACATGCTTGGTTTGTGCGGGCATGTTCTCGATCATCTCGGGACTCGATAGGCGTTTAGCAGAAGTGTTCGCGGACCGTTGAGTAAACGCTTGGTGAAGCATCCAGGAGCGAGGAACTGATCATAATAATCGCTTACGTTCCCCCTCATCGCGCGGATTCGCTCAGGATCCATCTCCAACACTTCCGCTATGATTTTCCTCAAACCTTCTGCATCCTTGAAGGCGAAACAGTTGACACCATTTTCCAACGGCGGTTGTAGGTAATCAGCATACTGCAAAATAGGAATTGCACCGGAGGCGAGTGCCTCGACCAGGTTATGACAAAGCGGCATATCCACACCCGGACACGCGAGAAAGAAATCCACTTTTGTAAGCGCTTCCAACCAGCGTTCTTGGGGAATTTTACAGTGTTGGGTCTCACATAGGACGAAGGAATGAAAGTCTTCCGAAGAAAGCCAGCGGTCGCCATCATCGGGCCGATGAATCATTTCCGGACTAACACATGCGAGGGCTTCGGAAAGCATCTTCCTGCGGGAAAGCATCCGGTAAATCCCACCAATCACATCCTTGTCGTATTTCCCCTGCTTGGTATTACCACCGAAAAAAATCCGTGCCACCCGAGCTGTCGCCACATCGTAAGCAGGCATTACGTTTACTCCGGTCGCGATCTGGGGATGCACAAAAACAGGAAAGGCCATTTCCGCATGCGAGCGACAAAGCCGCTGTTCATAATCGACCTTCACCACATGCTTCGCGTTCTGCGCCGGCGGTATGTCAGAGTCCGTAATCAGCCAATAAGGTTCTTCAAGCTCATCCAACGAGCGGATCACGCAAAATCGTTCCCTCAGAAGCATCTTCTTCAATGAATAAACACCAAACGTGCTCAGCGTTGGACGATGTGCCACGAAAACAACATGAAATCCCGCATCGATCAAATCTTTGACGAGACTAAAATAGTATCTCCCGCCAACCAAATCAATCGCTCCGTTCCGAAAATCACAACAGACCTGCTGCTGGCCGTCCGCAGGCGGATGATAGCCTCTCGCAAGCAACTCGGCAAACGCACGACGATACTCCGGAAGCACCCAGGGACGTAGCTTCCGAGCATACATTTCGAGAGCTTTTATAATCGTAACGAAAGGATTCTGATTCATTTGAGTTGGGGTGGTGCGTCCTGCTTGATGATCCCATGCCCACACCAAACCTGCCCCTTGGAGATAACTTCCTCACGAAGCGCTTTGTTTTTGGCTAAATCTTCAGAATTCACATATCCACGAGGATGGTCCAGGTGAATGAGCAGGGCGCGATAACGGATACGCTTGCCACGGAGACCCAGGTTCATCAGGCGCTCCCCTAATTCGCGGTCCTCGCCACCATACCTCATCTCTTCATTGTGGCCGTTCACCTCAAGGATGTGTTTTTTCCAGGTTGACGATCCATGACCGTTCCAGCTGGCATGAGTCGGAACGATTCGATCTAACATTTTTGCCTGTGTTGGACCGACACCTAATTTAACAGACTGGGAAAGCCCTGTTAATCCGTGGCGCCTCATCCATAAAAGGGAAAAGGCCCGTCCACTTGCGATATCATCCTCGCTGATTCTCTTGCTAAGATCCATCGGAAGCTTGCAATAACCTCCGGATAAAAATCGCCCGGGCTCCGCGAGACTTGAGTGCGTTTCCAAAAAATCCCGTCTCGGAATGCAATCGCCATCGGTGAAAATCAGATAATCCGCGGTCGCCTCAAGAGTGGCTTTGTTGAGAATGGTGCATTTCCTGAATCCTTTGTCCTCATGCCACACGTGACGTACTGGAAAATCCGCAAGTGAGCGGAAGTTCTCTATCACTTCCCGCGTCCGTTCATCCGAACCGTCGTCAGCAATGACTAACTCGAAATCCCGGAAAGTTTGATACAAATAACCGTGCAGCGATTTCTCCAACCATGCAGGCTGGTTGTAAGTACTGACGATCACGGACTGTTTCATGATTCTTTCAATGGAGCGATCTTCAGGATTCAGATGGCAGCGAC
>CALMKO010000129.1 GCA_937867415.1 uncultured Verrucomicrobiota bacterium
GACAAGGGCTACGTAAGGCTCATTAGTTGGTTTGCTGAATGGCTTGCCAAGCCACTAGTCAAAGCCGCCTTACTGGCAACCCCCACTCTTGCCAAACGACTTCCTCCGGAAACTCCCATCGTTCTTGTCCCTGGCATTCTTGAAAAACAAGTTCAACTCAACCCACTGCCATCCGACGGCAGTCCCGTTCACTTTCTCTATTCCGGCTCGCTGGATGTGGAACGGGGAATCCCGCTGCTTTTGGAATATCTCGAAACCAGTAGTCTCCCCTCAAATGCCGTCTTCGAAATCACCGGTCAGGGTAGATTCGGGGGCCGTTTGACTCAATTGATGGACCGTCGCCCCGGACAAATCATTTATCATGGTTCGGTTTCCAGCAAGATGCTCACTGAAATCCGCTCGCGTTGTCATTTCGGCTTGAACCTGCAAAGTTCCTGCAACCCAATTTCTGAAGTCACTTATCCCTCCAAAACCTTCGACTACCTCAACGCCGGACTCCGGGTCATTTCCACCCGGGCCGCGGGAGTGGATGCGGTTCTTGGGGAGGCGGCACATTACCTGGAAGACGAGACTCCTGAAGCGCTAGCTCACGCGGTTGAAAGAGAAGTAAGCATGAAATGTGCGACTGAAGAAAATGGCCTCGCAGCACTTAAAATCAACTATTCCATAGAGGGAACGGTCAAACGAATCAAGGCCATGCTCAGTTTGGATTTCAGGCACCACTCAGCGTAAATTCATGAAACACCCTCATCCCAAATGTCTGATTGCCGGAATGGGCAATTGGTATCTCGGCCATACGGCACGGGAACTCGAAAAACTCGATGCGCTGACCGGCTATTGGGTGAGTAATTCCGCACGCTCCGGTGTCAGCGAAAAACATTACCGGAGAATCTGGGACTACCATCTGGCCCAAAAGCTTTTTTATCATCTCCCTTTTACCAATCTTGAGGAGGAGATGCGCTGGGTCAACCTGCCGTTCTACGAGCGGTGGATTACACGCCAAACGGTACCGGAAGGCACCAATGTGGTGCAGGGCCCCATGGGCTCTTGTGAGGCGTTGTTCCGCCTTGCAGAACAATCCGGAAGGAAAGTCCTTAAGGTGTTTGATGCTCCGAACAGCCACCCCACGAACTTGGTGGGATATTGGCAGCGCGAGTGCGATCTCTATGCCTCAGGCTACCGGGTGCCGATGTGCCTGGCCGCCCGCTCCAGAATCAACCGGGAGCTGGAACAAGCGGACCTGATCCTGTGTCCCAGCAATTTCGTGCGGGACACCATGGTCTTGAACGGAATCCCCGCCGAAAAATGCTTCATATCGCACTTCGGCGTGGACACCTCGATCTTCGTTCCCAGAAAGGAACTTCCCCCGGTACCCACATTTGTGTCTGTAGGTTCGATCTGCCTGCGCAAGGGACATCAATATCTTTTTCGCGCCTTTGAGGAGGTGAGGCGGCAGCTACCGGACGCCCGGCTCATCTGCGTTGGCGGCGTGCGCCCGGACTTCAAGCAAGAATGGAAACGGTGGGAAGGAAGCTTTGAGCATCACCTGTCCCTGTCCCACCCCGAGATCGCCAAACTGCTGGCTTCCGCCACGGCGTTTGTGCTCTCCTCGGTCGAAGAGGGCTTTGCGCGGGTTCTTTCCGAGGCCATGGCTTGTGCGTTACCGGTAATAGCGACCTACGAAACAGGCGCGACCACGGTGATTCGCGATGGCCGGGAAGGATTCATCGTTCCCGCAAGGAATATCCCAGCGCTCACGGAGGCCATGCTTTCCGCAGCAGCCAACCGTGATCAAAATTTGGAAATGGGCCGGAGGGCTCGCGGGCGGGGCGTCCAATACTTGGGCGGACTACGCCAAACGGCTGTATGA
>CALMKO010000130.1 GCA_937867415.1 uncultured Verrucomicrobiota bacterium
TTTTTCTTTGGCTTCGGCGCTTAATGCTTAAGGGACAGTAGTATCAGATCGAAACAAGGTGTTTTTTTGAAGTTTTATTGAGGCTGAATTTGGGCGCGAGGATGCCTGTCGGGGAAGCGGTCAACAGAACCCCTTTGGCATTTTTGCGAGAGGTCTTGCATCTCTGGCTCCTATGCTGCGGGGATCTCGATGAGTCGGTTGGCGGCTGGACGGGGTTTGATCCAGTTGACTGGCAGGAGGGCTTCGAGTTCGTCTGGCGCTGGGTTGTGCATGAGCTTCTCGAATACCCATTCGAAATAGGCAAAGGGGTCTGCCTGGTGGCGGCGGATTTGCTCAACGAAGGTGTAGATGACGGCGCTTCTCTATCCGGTATGCTCGCCGCCCATGAACATCCAATTCTTGTTGCCTAGTTTGGTGGGGCGGATGGCGTAGGCTAATGCTTTGTAAATTCCGTCAGTTGGAGTAAGGCTGCGGAAACGGATCAGCCGTCGCGAATGGAAATCAGCCTGTGGTTCGCAGGCCTGAGGAGATGGCATTCACGGAAATGAGTAAGTCGGGGATGAGTTGTTCGGCACCGGGGCTGTCACCGGCGGCGAGGCGTGCCCGCCACTCGCGGAGCAGGGAGATTTGCTGCAAGTGCAGGACCCGCAGAGGTTCTTCACGGATCTCAAGGGTGCGTGCCATGCGCGGGCGGCGGGCGGCGAAGGGGCCGTTGAAGAGATCCTTGATCACCTCAGTGGTGCGTGTCAGCTCGGCGAGGATGTTGCCCATGAATTTTTCCCTGAGGGCGACGTCCGGGACCAGCTCCGCATAGGCACGCATGGTTTCCTCATTGGCGCTTGCCAGCGAGCTGTCGATGTTGGTCGTGACATACCTGAGGAAGGCAACACCGCGCGCTTGACTTGCAAGTTTGGCGTAGCTGCCGGGATCTTCATTCCGCAGCCGCTCGAGGGCGCTTCCCGCGCCATACCAGCCGGGCAGATAGAAGCGCGACTGGGTCCAGGAAAACACCCATGGGATGGCGCGGAGGTCTTCCAGAGTCGCCCTACCGGTGCGGCGGGCGGGGCGGGAGCCGATACGCGAGTTCTCTAACGCATCAATCGGGGTGGCGGTCCGGTAGAAATCGATGAAGCCGTCGCTGGCAAGCAGTCCTGCGTAGGTTTCACGGCTCCACGCGGCGAGTTTTTGTAACAAATCAGCATTCACTTCCGTGCCGGTCCTGGTGCGGCGGTGTTTGGCGGTCGCGGAGGCCACTGAGGCGACCATCAACTCGGTATGGTAGGTGGCGGATCCGAGATGGGCGTATTTTTGAGAGATGGTCTCGCCCTGTTCGGTCATGCGGAAGGCTCCGCCGAGGGCGCCGTGGGGGAGAGCTTCCATGAACCAGTGGGTGGGGCCCGCGCCCCGGCCGACGGTGCCGCCGCGCCCGTGGAAGAAGACGGGTCTTACGTTGTGGCGGGCGCAGGCTTTGGAGAGTTCGATCTGCCCTTTATGCAGGGCCCATTGGCTGGCGAGGATGCCGCAGTCTTTGTTGGAATCCGAGTAGCCGAGCATCATTTGGAAATCCGCGCCGGCAGCGCCAAGGCTCCGCCTTGTCATCGGGTGGGAGAGGAATTCCTCGACGATGCCCGGTGCGTTTTCAAGATCGTCCATGGTCTCGAACAAGGGCACCACCGGCAGCGGGCAGTACAAGCCGTGCTCACCCATCTCCATCAGGCCCGCCTCACGGGCTAACAGATAGACGGTGAGCAGGTCGGATACGCTGCGGGTCATCGAGACGATCAGTGCGCCGAGACCGTCGTCGCCGTGTTTCATCCTCCGCTCGGCCAGCACGCGGTGGCAGTCGAGCACGGCATCCGCCTCGGGGCCGGCGCTGATTCCGGGTGCGAGGAAAGGTCGCGGGGAGAGGAGTTCTTGTTCGAGGAATGAGCGCCGCTTTTCCTCCGGCCAGGTGGTGAAGGTATCCGAGTCCGCGATGCCTGCTTTACCGAGCAGCTGCCCGAGCGCTTTTTGATGGAAAGCCGAGTTCTGGCGCACATCCAGTGTGGCCAAGTGGAAGCCGAAGACTGCCAGCTGGCGACGAAGGGGAACGATGAAGTCGCTCACCAGGGTGCTGGCTCCCGCCGCTTCCAGGCTGTCCGCCAAGACCTTGATGTCGCCTAACAGGTCTTGGGGGCATTGGTAAACAAATGGCAGCTCCGGGTGGTCGCGGGAGACGAGGATTTTCTGGCGCATCAGTTGGGCGGCAAGGCGCCATGGTTCCTCGTGATGTTGATCGACCAGTGCCTGGACATCGACAGGTTTCAGGTGATGCAACTCCTCGGTGAGTCGGGCGATGAGTGCGTCAAGCGCCTGAGGGACGGCTTGGAAGTATTTGCTCAGAGGGAGATTGTGGGCAAGTTTCTCCAGTTGGCGGGCGAAGAGGCGCAGGGCATTGTAGCGGAGGGCCGCGAGTGCTTGGCGTGTGACATCCGCCGTGACGCCCGGGTGGCCATCTCGGTCGCCGCCGATCCAGGTGCCGAAGCGGACCATGGGTGGCAGGGTTTCCAGATCGTCCGCGGAGAATCCGGCGGCCTGCCAAGCCTCGCGGAGATGGGTGTGCGTGCGCGAGACCGCTTCGGGGAAAACCTCGCGAAGGTAGAACAGGGCGTTGTCCAGCTCCTGGGTGATGCTCGGGCGTGTGACGTGGATTTCCCCCGTGCGCCAGAGGGTTTCCAGCTGAGCCTCCAGGAAGCGGCGGCCTCGATCCCGTTCCCGGTCCGTGAAGGCGGAGTTCTCCCGAAGTTGCATGAGGTCGTAGATTTCCCGGTGGCGCTCGCGGACGGTTTCCCGCTTGGCTTCCGTCGGGTGGGCGGTCAGGACCGGCTCGATGCGGACCTGGGCGAGGACTTCGAGGATGGCTTCGGCATTCATGCCCATGTGTTTCATGGCGGCGAGTTTATCCGGCCAGAGTCCTTTTTCAGAGGCGGCGCCATGCATGTTTTCCCGCCAGCGCCGGACCTGGGCGGCGACCCGTTCTTCGACCACATTGAGGAGCTGGAAGGCGATGGAATACGCTTGGCCAAGGCCACGATCCGGGCCATCGACCGGTGGCAGGCTGGTGCCGGTCCAAGGCAGGCGATCCACCAGATTCTGATGGCCCAGGCGCCCGAGCACGGTTGCGAAGGCGCTCATTGCGAATTCAAGTTCGGATTCTAGCAGGTTGAAGCCGTCGTTCAACAGGGGTTTTTCATGTGGATTCGCGGGAGCTGACATGGATTGGAGTTCTGGAGGTGTGGTGTGACGAAGCAGCAGAGATGCCGACCCGCAGCCGATCTTCAGGGACCGGGCTTGGGAGCGTCGGTCCGGAAGGGGACTGCGGGAAGTCCTTCGAGGTTGAAAAGATTGACTTCAGGAGCGTTTGCCCAGCCAAAGCGCACGCTGGTGGGCTGGGCGATTGAGGGGTGGGAAACCTCGACGGTGTCGCCATGGACGGATGCGGCGGCAGGGAGGAAGCGGCCGTCCGCAGATGCGATGGTAAACCCAGTGAGTGTTGTCTCGGGTTTCAAACCGGAGCCTGTGCTGGTGAAGCGGAGGATGGCCTTGCCGTTTTGGACTTCCATGGATTTGAAAATGGGTCCTGACCAGGTGATTTGTTCGCCATAAGCGACCGCACGTGCGGCGCGGGCGAGTCGCTGGCCGACGGGTTCCTTAACGGGTGGGTGGATGTTGTCAGGTGAGCCATGGTCGGTGATGACGATCATTCCGGTGCGTGGTGTTTTTTTCCAAGTGTCCGTCTGGATTTCCCTGAGCTCGGGAGGGATCGCGTTGAAAGGCGGCAGCTGGACAAAGAGGAAGGGGAAGTCGCCCCGGTTCCATGCGCTGCGCCAATCTGCGATGAGGGTGGGGAAAAGGGTTGCGTATTGGGCGGGGTTTCCGCGGTTGGCCTCGCCCTGATACCAGATGACCCCACGAAAGGCGTATGGTTGGAGCGGGGCGATCATGCCGTTGTAGAGGCTGGATGGGCCACGGCCTTTTGGGTTTCCGGCGAGGGCGGGAGTTTTCGGGCGCTTTTTCCCCGCGGCTACGGCACTGTCGAATTTCGCGTTGGCGATTTCGTAGGCCGCTTGCGCTTTGGCGGGGTCATAGTTGAGTTCCGATTGTTTGTGGCGCTCGATGAGCGGCTTGAGCTGGGGGTGTGCCCCAAGGGATTTTTCACTGATCCATTTGTCCGCGGCGGTTCCGCCTACGTGGGAGGCGATCAATCCGATGGGGACGCCGAGTGTTTTTTGGAGGTCGCGTCCGAAGTAGTATCCCACGGCGGAAAAGCTGGCGACGTTTTTAGCGTCACACGGTTTCCAGGTGGCGCTTGCCGCTTGGGAAGGGGTCGCGCTCTGGGTGGTGGGGACTTTGAAAAGGCGGATGAGAGGTTCGCGTATATTGTTGGCGACCTCGCGGCCATGGGTGGATTTTGCGAGCGGCCATTCCATGTTGGATTGACCGGCGCAGATCCAGACTTCGCCGATGAGTATGCTTTCGAGGGTGATGGTGTGGCTCCCGGAAATGGTGAGGGTCTGAGGGGTGGCGTTGGCAGGCATCGGCTTGAGTCTGACCAACCATTTGCCATCCTGTGCGGTGGTGCTGACCGATTGACCGGCAAAGGTCACCGTGATTTTTTCGTCCCCATCAGCGGTGCCCCAGACCGGGACTTCCGTGTCGCGCTGGAGGACTGCGTGAGAGCTGAACAACGAGTTGGGGACGATGAGTGCCCGCGCGATGCTTGCGCTCCCAAGGAGCCAGGCGGTGGTGAGCAGTGCCATTTGCAGCTTCGCGGAAGTGCCTGATACGGCAGAGCTGCGGGGATGTCTGGAGCGACGCATCAAACCGACTTCTTGAAGAACAAGCATCGCGTTGATCATGCGGGTTGTGCCCGCATGATCAACCCGGAAAATGCTCTTCTGCTTGCGAATCAGGTTTTCAGCGTGGTGCCATGTAGAATTCAAACTGGGGGGGGCAAGGTGGGGAGAAACGGCACTCTTGTCGTTGGAGCGAATGGGTGGCCCTTGCTGAGAGCTTCGCGCTTTTCAAAGGCTGCACATGCGCCAGCACCCCAAAAGTGTGGAGCCTGCTTCGCCATGGATTTGATTTCTCCATGACCGCAGCGTGTTAGGCGCTCATTCAGGTGGCGCTGCTCAGGCTGTCGCGGTTCGTGATTCGGGTGGGATCCTTTAAAAGCGGATCGAGAGGCCGAGGGCTGGGCCATGGGCGATGGTATCTACCAGGAATCCACCGTCCGAGTAGTCCACTCCCATTCCGCGGTAGCCGATGAGGCCTGCGACGGAGTCGGTGAAATGGTAGCCGAGTGCGACGGTGGCTTGCCAGATCAGGTCTGAACTCACTCCGAAGCCGCCGATGTCACCGCCGCCTTGGATGAACCAGCAGTCGTTGATTTCCCAGGAACCGTGCATGCCTACGACAGGATCGATCCATGATTTGCTGTCATCGCGTCGCTCAGTCTCAACGGTAGGCCCTGAGACAGCGATCTCCATGGAGAGGTAACTGAAACGCGCCCCCACAAATGCGGTGAGCGTGGCGTGGTCCTCCTTGATGACCTGATAGCCAGCATGGACGCGGGCAAAGAATTGGTCGAAATCGACCGTGGCATTCGTAAATCCGGTCCCGGGTGGCAGTTGTCCGCCGGAGGAAAATGCTCCGAAGATGCCATCGATGCCGAAGGCCCATCGATCAAAACCGCCCTCGGCGGCAAGCATGAATGACATTTCGAGATCTTCCAGGGTATCTCTCATGGAGATGTCCACGGGTGCGATCTGTCCGGCCACGCCCATGTCGCCTTCCGTGGCGGTGACCCATCCGTAGGGAGTGATGGTGAGCCACCAATCAGACGGGGACGCGGCGGATGTTGGAGGAGTGGTGATCGTTTCCGATATGGGGGTGCCTGCAAAAGCGGAGGTCGAGGCGAGGGCGAGTAATAGTGCGAGCTTGGCATTCATGGTCGATGGTTGGTAGTGTTCGGGGTTCAATGCTTGCTGGATGATTTTCACTAGGGATTGGTGCGGGGCGGAAGACGCCACTGAAAATGGATTGGAGGGTTGCTTGGCACGCTGTCCGGTGCGGTCTTGGGTTTTTTGTAACTTGCCGGGTCGTGTGTCGGCAAGATTTATGGTTTGGTCAGGGACTGGGGCGAGTTTAGAAAGCTCGATCAAAGTTGGCAAGACGCATCGCCACGCGAATTTCCAATCGCCCTGGCGGGTGGTGCTGCGGAACGCGAGCCCGACCCTGATGCCATCCAGCGGCTTGCTTTTTGGGGGGAGGCTCCGGCGAGTTTCACGAGGGGCTGCAGGATTTCCACGACCTGGATGATTTTCTTCAGTTTGCCAGTTGGATTGCCTGAGAAGTAGCAAACGAGGTGTGTTTTACCCTCCCGGGCATCGCGGTGTGACGCATCACGGGCGATTTTCAGCACGCTGATTCACCTTGTGGCCTGCGAAAAGCCGAGCGAGATGCGGCGGGCATGATGAGCGCATGTCGGGGGTTATTTGGGAAACAGGAACGTGACGCCGAGGCGCAGGCCCCAATCCGGGCCTCCTTCCGGCGTTTCGAGGTAGTAGCGCGCGCCGGCGAAGATCTGCAGCGGTTGTTCGCCGATTTTCAAGAGTTGGCTGACTACGAAGTTGAGAGGAAGGTTCCACTGCTCGTTCGACCAATCATACGAGCTCTCCGCGTTCAGGGTGAAGGTCGTTTTGGTGGGGGTGATGTAGGAGACAAAGGGTTGGAAAAATGTCACGTTCACATCCCCGGAATCGTCATCTCCGGCGAAGTTCCAGAGGTGGTTTGCCAATGCTCCGTAGGTCCACGGGCCGTCTTGCTTGAGGACCACGGCAGTGGGGCCGGCGCTCCATTGCTGCCCTCCTAACAAGTCGTCAGTCGCGGTGGGGATGAGAATCGCCGGACCGATCCCCCAGATCGGAGTGCTGGATTGGGGGGAGAAGAAAAAGCTCTGCAAGGTGTCGCCAAGGCCGGAGGCATCTGCCGTGCCACCCGGCGTGATGCCTTGCTGGTCGATGACCGGCAGGATGGTGCGGGAAATGACGTTCCAGTCACGGCTGATGTCGAAGGGGATGACCGGTTGGATGTTGGTGGTCCATTTCGTGCCATCGCCGGGGCCGATGCCGAAGTCGTAGTTGCTCTGGACCGGCACGCTGATCAGGTCGGCGACGGGGTTGGCGAGTTTTTGAGCGAGGTCCGCGTCGTCGGCGAGGGCGGGCAATGAGAAGGCAAGGAGGAGTGATGTGGATTTCATGGGCATGATGATGGCGGGTTTGGGTTTTTCGGGAGTCCGGCAAGAAGTTCTGCGGAGCCGGCTCCCCATTTGGAGATGCATTTCATCAGGGTGGTGACAGGGACATCGATGGGGTGAACCCGTCCGCTGGGCATGATGAAGATCGAGCCGGCCATCGGAGTTGGCACGGAGGGCATGAAGATGGTGCTGGTTCCGTTCGTATGGTTGTCTATGAGGAATGCAGGTGCAAGACAACCGTCCTCCACCTCGATCAAGGCGGGTTTGAATCCGTTGCTGGAATTCATGTCTTGGAACTGGCGGGCGATATTGCGCAGTGGTTGGTAACCGGGGACGTGGTTGAAGACGTTTTCGCCCAGTGCCTTTCCAATCAAGCGGCCGATGGCGGTATGAACCAAGAAGCCGACTGATAGACAAAGCAGGATGAAGACCAGGGCGGCGATGATCTGTGGATGGTTGACGCCCGGAGGCATCTGTGCGGCGAGCGGCTTGACCAGCATGCCGAGCTTGACCAGCAACTGGAGCAGCAGCAGCACGGCGAGCCAAGCAGGCAGGACGATGAGCAGCCCGGTGACCAAAGCGGATTTCATGAATGCCAGGGGATGTTTCATCGTGTGAGGTGTGGTATTTGGATGTTTGCTATTCTTTGCCCGCAGCAGCGGAGGTGTCACCCACAGTCTTGCCGGCATCCTTGAGGATGCCGCTGGTGGTTTTCATGTGGCTGCGGCCGGTCTTCACAACCGTGTTGGCGGTTCCTTTTCCAGCGGTGGTCGCCGTGCCGACGGTTGCCTTGTTGAGATCTCCCTCGGCGATTCCGGAGCCTGCGGTTTTCATGGTGTCTCCGACCGTGCTTCCGATCCCGCTGCCAGCGGCTGCGACCGTTCTTCCGACACCATGCGCGGCGTGGCCCACGGTATTGACGGTGCCCGAGGCTGCCGTTTCAGCCGTCCGGCAGGATGCGAAGGTGAGGGCGATGAAGGTGAAGGCAAGAGATGATGTGATTTTCATGCGGGGAATCGTTTTGATATCGGAGATCTTGGTAGCGGATTAGTTGTCGGTCGGAAAGATGGTTTTCCAGTCGTCCTTGATGCTGGCGATGTTCCAGCCGAGGTTGGGGGCTTGGTCAAGGCCTTTGGCAAGTTTGCCGATATGGGATTGGCGGTCGTAGGCGAATTCACGCACCGCATCGGTGTGGTGGATGATCATGGCGAAGCGTGGGCCGCTGCCTGAGGTTGTCCATTCGAGCATTTGGAAATCCCCGTCGGAGTTGCCGAATGCCATCCGCGGGCGGCGGCCGATGTGCTGATGGATGCCGATGGGTTTGCCTTCCTTGTCGTCGATGAAATTGAGATCCGGGAGTCGGATGATGGCGGGTTTGCCATCGCGGACTTCGTATTTCGTTTTGATGCTGCTGCCGACGATTTGTTCGGGTGGGATGCCATAGACGCGCTCCGCCCACGGGCGCATGAATTCGATGCCGCCGCCGGAGACGATGAAGGTTTTAAATCCGTTCGCACGGAGATAGGTGAGCACTTCGATCATGGGTTGATAGATCATCTCCGTGTAGAGTCTGCCGGTGTCCGGATGCCTGGCGGTGGAGATCCAGTCCCTGATGATTTTATCAAACTCCTCGTTGGTCATGCCTGCGTGGGTGGCCATGGCCATTTCGACAAGCGCTTTCTCGCCACCTGCGAGAGCGGATTTCAGATCACCCTTGAGCACGGAGGCGAAGGGTTCTTTTTCGGCCCACTCGGGATGTGCCGGAGCAAGGGTCTTGATGCGGTCGAAGATGAAGAATGCTTGGAAATACATCGGCTGCTCGGCCCAGAGTGTGCCGTCATTGTCGAAGACGGCGATGCGTTCGGGCAAGGGAACGAAATCGGGTGAACCTTCCGTGGTGACTTTTTCCACGAATGTGGTGATGGCCTGCTTGGGTGCGGAGTTGTTCCACGAGGGGAGTGGATCGGCGGCGTAGAGTGAACTGCTCAAAAGCAGGGCAATGGGGATGGTCCAGTTGGTTTTCATCGGAGTAGCAGGGTTGTCTCGGGCGTTGCTTTCAGGCCCGGATTTCGGTGCAGGTGTCAGTATCCCATATCAGGAATCACGGCGATGGGAAGCGTCATGACCGTGGAAATCCCGAAGGGTCGAAAAAATCCAGGCGCTTAGAAAAGGTCATGGCGTCGTTTCGTGTAAAGATCCGTCTTCTGCAGCCGACATGAGTCAGAGGATTGCCGATTTTCGGACGTAGCATGCGGTCATGCTTTTGAGGGTGTAAATCGCTTTGATCGCATTCGATTTCCGTTAGATTTTCCCGCCCGGTGCGTGGTGGCATTGGTGTTTTTGATTGTGCAAACATGCGCGCTTGATTGAGCTTGGTGCTTATGAGTGAACCGTCCGCGTTTTCCGCCCCTGCGTTCCCGAGTTTCCGGGAGGCGTTGCGGTTTTGGTGCAAGCTCGGCTGGATCAGCTTCGGTGGGCCGGCGGGGCAGATTGCGATCATGCACCAGGAGTTGGTCGAGCGGCGGCGCTGGTTGAGTGAGTCGCATTTCCTGCACGCGCTGAATTTCTGCATGTTGCTGCCCGGGCCTGAGGCGCAGCAGCTAGCGACTTATCTCGGGTGGCGGCTGCATGGTGCCCGCGGCGGGATTGCGGCGGGGACCTTGTTTGTGCTGCCCTCGGTTTTCATTTTGATGGGCTTGAGCTGGCTTTACATGGCGGGCGGTCATGTGTCGTGGATTGCGGGAATGTTTTACGGGCTGATGCCGGCGGTGATTGTAATTGTGATTTCCGCAGTGAAAAGAATCGGCTCGAAAACGTTGCACTCGCCGAGTCTCTGGGGACTGGCCGTGGGGGCTTTTGTTGGTATTTATTTTTTCCACGTATCCTTTCTGGTTATCATCCTGGGGGCTGCCTGCGTCGGCTATCTTGGCGGGAGGTGGTTTCCGACGCAATTTCCAAGTGGCAAAGGCCACGGGAAATCCTCGGCCGGACAGTTGCCGAGCGTGGTGCTGCCACCCGTGCAGGCGGCAAGTCTGGTGCGGACTCTCAAGGTCTCGGCGCTGTGCCTCACGCTGTGGTGGGCGCCGGTGCTCGCGGCGGGCGTGTGCTTGGGCTGGCAAAGTATCTTTGTCCAGCAGGGGATGTTTTTCAGCAAGACCGCCTGGGTCACAATCGGCGGTGCCTACGCGGTTTTACCTTACGTTTCGCAAATGGCGGTGGAGCATTACGGCTGGCTGACGCAGCGGCAGATGATGGCGGGGCTGGGTCTGGCGGAGAGCACGCCGGGACCGCTGATCATGGTGTTGCAGTTTGTCGGCTTCGTCGCGGCCTGGCAGGATTGCGGCCAGTTGCAAGCGCTGGCGGCGGCGGTCCTCGGCGGGCTGATCACGACATGGGTGACGTTTTTACCGAGTTTTCTCATGGTTTTCCTCGGGGCGCCTCATGTCGAGGGCCTGCGGGCGAGACCCTTGCTGGCGGCGATGCTCACCGCGATTTCCGCAGCGGTGGTCGGGGTGATTCTCAATCTGGGCGTGAAGTTCGCAGAACACTCGCTGTTTACGGGAGAGCACGGTTTGGACGGCTTCGTCGCGATCGTAGGTCTCGGTGCGCTGGTGGCGATGGAGCGCTTCAAAGTGGGCGTGATCCCGCTGCTGGGCGGCTGTGCGCTGCTCGGGGTGATTTGGAAATGCCTCGCTTAAGCCGCGCTGGCGGGTGCTTGGATCAACAAACAATCCTCCAAAAACGGTTGTAAGGCGTGTAGCAATGGCGAGCCTTCTTGCTGGAATTGCTCACGGAAGCGATCTTCGATCCGGCGCAGTGCGAATTCGAGGTCGGCCAGGACGAGTTCGCTCGGGCGACCGCGGACCACCGCCATGAGCGTGACGAGCCGGCCGGTTTTTGAAATGGCCATGCGCTTGTCGGGAAGCTCGAAGGAATCACGGACCTTACCCTCATCATCACGGAGGTGGATTGCCAGGCGTTGCACGGTGCTCACGACTTTTTTCACGGAGGCATGACGCGCGGGATCGCAACTGGCGAAGGAAACGAGCGCGAGGCTGGCGGCATCCAGAAGAAAGACCTCCTCGACTTGAAAACGGTGGGTCTTGTCGAAGAAAATATCCTCGTAAGTGCGGCTGGTGAAAAGCGCCTGCAAGTGCCAAAGAAAGCGGTCTACCGTGCGTGGCGCGCGAAATGGGCGTGAGGCAGGGGAGTATTCCGCCAAGGCGCGGCGAATGGTGGCGCGCAGCATGGGCTCCAGATAGGTGTCCATGCCATTCTCCTGGGAGAAGACCGCGCTGCGCACGGCCTGCTCGACGATCGGGCCAAAGGCTTCCTTCAGCTCGTCATCCGTGAAATCCACCTCATGGTCAGAAATCGGGCCCACGACCGGGGCGGCTGCGGGAACAGGGCGGTGGTTCGCGCCGTAGTTTGCCTCGTAAACCGGCTTTTCCTGAGGCATCGGTCGGATCGGGACGACCCGGGTCGAGTGGGTCGGCAATACCGAAAGCGGCGCTGGCCATGAGGCGGGGAATTTGCCACCAGACTCGGCGGGAATCCCCGGCACGGGCGGAAGTGGGGTGAAGGTTGGAAAATACGCCGGCGTCTCAGCCTGCGATTCCATCGGCAGCGTCTTGAGAGGCTGGGGCGTGACATCACGAGCTTCGAGCTCTGGTGAATTCGAGGGGAAGACAGATAGAACAGCGAACATTTAGGGGGTGGCGGAGCCTGGTTGGATGGGGGTGGGTGAAGCGCACTCGGCAAGGGCGCGGGCCGCAAGGGCGATGCGGCTGAAGCGCTCCTCGACGGAGTCTCGGTCAATGGCCCGGCTTTCGAGCCGGGTCAGTTGGGATTCGGTGCTTTCCCAGAGGGCGGCGACTTCATTGCGGAGCTGGGATGCGAGACGTTGGTCTCGCTCGTTGAGTTGCACGTGGAATGAGCTTTGCCAATCGGTCAGCCAGGTGCCGATCCGTTGTTCGAGTTGTTGGACGGCGGGCATCGCCGATTCAGTGGCTTTCAAGCTGGCCACCTGCTGGATCTGCGCGGCAAGGCGCTGGGTTTCTTCCCGATATTTGGCGATCTGCATTTCCGACTGCTCTTGGCGTCCTGCGGAAAAGCGATCGACGTTTTCCTTCAGGGCCTCGATTCGCGCTTCGTTGGCAAGCAGACGATCCTCCAGATGGACGGCAGATGCGCCGCCAAGGTTGGCGACTCCGTGGGTTTCGAGACGGGCGACACGCTGTTCAAGACGCTCGAGGTGCCGACCAACGATGATTTCGCGGATCCGCTCGACTGTCTGAGAGGGGTTGAAGGTGGGTGATGGAGATGACATTGTTGCGCCGTGGGGGGAGTCGTGAAGGGGGGCTTCGCGACACGGGTGACTGATGAGCCGCTAGGATGAGCGGATTTTGTAAGGCTTGTAAATCATTTCGGTGATATTTCGCTTCCTAAGATAGTTCGGGAGGGCGTAATAGAGCGCTGCGATTGTCGTCGCGTGAAAAAAATGATTCCGTGAAAGACAGCGGCCCAAGAATCCGGTAGAGAACTCGCAATGTCCGAAGGTGCTGAGCAAAAACTCGATGAAGGCGACGTCATTTTGGCGAATGCCTACGCGAAAACGCGCAAGAGTTTGATCGCCAGATTGGAAAACTGGGAGGATCAAAGAACCTGGGATGAATTCTATCAGACTTACTGGAAGCTGATTTATTCCGTCGCGATCAAGGCGGGGCTCCGGCAGGATGAGGCGTTCGACTGTGTGCAGGAAACCATTCTGTCGATTGCCAAGCAGAGTAAAAAGCAGCTCTATGATCCTGCCCAAGGCTCTTTCAAGACCTGGTTGATGAACATGACCCGGTGGCGGATCAACGATCAGTTCCGCAAACGCAAGAAGGACACGGCCATGATCGTGGGTGAATGGGACAACGATCGCAAAACCGCGGTGATCGATCGGGTGGAAGATCCTCAGGGCGACGTGCTTTCCCGCTTGTGGAATGTGGAGTGGAAAAAAAACATCGCGGATGCGGCGTTGTCCCGGGTGAAGGCGCAGGTGTCTCCCAAGCAATACCAGATTTTTGATTGTTATGTCATCAAGCAATGGGATGCCAAGCGGGTGCAGGATCAACTGAACGTCAGCATGGCGCAGGTCTATCTCGCCAAACACCGCGTGGGATCCGTCTTGAAAAAGGAGTTGGCCAAACTCGAAGAAGAAGCAGATGGCGATTAAAATCCGTCCGAGTCCGGCAATCCCCGACCACGAGGTCCTCCGCAAAATCGGCGGCGGGGCCTATGGCGAGGTGTGGCTGGCACGCGGCGTGACGGGAGCCCTGCGGGCGGTGAAAGTCGTGTGGCGCGAGGATTTCGAAGACACCCGTGGATTCGAGCGGGAGTTCGAGGGAGTTCTCAAATACGAACCCATGTCTCGGGATCATCCCGCGCTGGTGAATATTCTTCACGTCGGTCGCAGCCCGGATCATGTCTCGTTTTACTACTATGTCATGGAACTTGGCGACGATGTGGCATCGGGCCAGGACATCAACCCGATCGAATATGAACCCAGGACCCTGCGGGCCGATAATCACCAGGGCCCCGGTCTCCAATGGGATATCAACACCTGCATCGATGTGGGCCTGCGCTTGGCCGAGGCGCTCGGACACTTGCACGAGAAAGGCCTCGCCCATCGCGACGTGAAGCCGTCCAATGTGATCTTTGTCAATGGTCGCGCCAAGCTTGCCGACATCGGTCTGGTCGCGGCGCGCGGGCAGCGCACCTTCGTCGGGACCGAGGGCTTCGTCCCGCCGGAGGGCCCGGGATCGACCCAGGCGGATGTCTATAGCCTCGGCAAGGTGCTTTATGAAATCGCCACGGGGAAGGACCGGATGTCATTTCCCGAAGTGCCGGATGAAATCCCGCTGGGACCCGATCGCAAACGTTGGTTGGAGATGAACCGCATCATCTGTGACATCTGCGAACCGCGCATTTCCAAACGGAAAATCTCCACGGCGGCGGACTTGGCAGAGGCGCTGCGCCTTTTACAACGCGGTAAAAAACGCCGGCAGGTCGGCCGCGCGGTGTTTCTAACATCATTCTTATTGGTTTCCTTCGCAGGTTGGGCCGCTTGGCAGATGCTTGCGGAATCGCCTTGGGCCAAGGCCTTGGGCTCGGTGGCGGCAAAACCCGCTGCCCGTCAGACGGGCTTGCTGCGGGTGGTCAGCGCGCCTGACGGTGCGGAGGTGACCGATATGAATGGCAATCTCTTAGGGGTGACCAATGCCGTGCAGATATCCGTGACGGTGGGCGATCGTTATTTTTTCACCTTGAAGCGCACAGGTTACCGGCCATACACGCTCCAGGGAAAGGTGCCTGCCACGGTGGTGACCGAGCCCTTGGCCCTGTTCGCAAGTCTTGAGAATTTCACGCCGCCGCAAATCGGTGAGAAATGGAACGATCACCTGGGAAATCCCTATCAGCCCGTCGGGGATGCGCATCTCGGTTCCGGCTTTGTGACGAAGACGTCGTGGAGCGAATTCTCCGAGCGTGACAAGCGCCCTGCGGACGCGGTCGAGTTCCTCCAGTTCTCCCAAAACGGCCAACCGGTGGATCTGGTGCTCGCCAGCGAGGCGGAGGCGCAGGCATTTTGCAAATGGTTCCAGGTTGGCGGCCTCAGCGCCGGATTCCTCACTGAGGATCATGAGGTGCTGCCGGTCCTGGAGACATCGTTCGAAAATCCGGGGCTCTCGGAGCGGGCGCGTCGGGATGGGTTACGGCCGTTCCGGGTTCTGGTCCGCCTGATCGAATACGGGGAAATCGTTCTAACAACCCAGCCGCCGGGGGTGGAGGTGTGGATGAATGCCCTCAACGATCCAGGTAACCGCATTTCGGTGGGCTCGACTCTGGAGCCCTTGCTCATCCCCAAGGTCAGACCTGCGGAGTGGCAGCTCTATCTGGTGCGCGAGGGATACAAACCGGCTACCATCGACCTGAAAGTTGGCGAGGGTGAAAAGATTTCCAAACAGGTAACCCTGGAGAAAAGCCTGGGCGTGGTTTTTGGAAAACCCTGGGACAATGGGGTGGGAATGCGTTTTGTCCCACTCGGACAGGATCTTCTCGTATCCATCTGGGAGACCCGCCTCCGCGACTATGAGGCCTTTGTCTCCGGACTCGGACTGGAGGCGCACCGCCCCGCATTTTTCCCTCAGGATCCCGATCATCCGGTGGTGAACGTCTCACGGGTCGATGCCGAGGCGTTCTGCAAATGGCTGACCGATCGCGAGCGCAAAGACGAGCGGATCGCCCAGACTCATCTCTATCGCCTGCCCACCGACCTCGAATGGAGTCGGATGGTCGGGCTCGATGAGGAGCCTGGCATCAGCCCGGGTTGGAGGGATGCGCGTAAACAGAATCTCTTCCCATGGGGGACCGCCTGGCCGCCTGCGCCCCGCTCTGGAAACTTCGCCGATGTGGCGGCCGCGCGGACACCTGGCGTCGCGGTTGATCGGACGATCAGCGACTACGACGACGGCTTTGCCTTCACAGCCCCCGTTGGCTCGTTTCCTCCCAATTCACTCGGAATCTACGACCTCAGCGGCAATGTCCAGGAGTGGGTCGCGGACGAATACTCAAAACTCGGGAAAAACCCGCTCGGAGTGCTTCGCGGCGGTGGTTGGAACTCCTACCAACCCGAGAATCTTTACTCCGGCTCGCGCAACGCCGCACCTCCGACCTTCCAGGACGCTATCCACGGATTCCGCATCATTCTTGCAAAACTTCCGCTGGACGCGGACTGATCCATTTTCCAAACATCCACTCATGGTCGAAATCAAAGTGTCCTACGAGGGTGATCTGCACTGCAGCGCCCTGCACCTCCCATCCGGCAATACGCTCGTCACCGACGCGCCCCTCGACAACAACGGGCGAGGGGAGGCATTCTCGCCCACCGATCTGCTCGCCACCGCCCTGGGTTCATGCATGGCCACCGTCATCGGCATCGTCGCCAAGCGCAAGGGCATCCCCGTGGAGGGCATGTCTGTCTTCGTTCGCAAGTTCATGTCGGAAGATCTGCCGCGCCGCGTCGCCCGCTTGGAACTGGATATGAAAATGCCACTCCCGGCGACCCACCCTGATCGCAAGCTGCTTGAAAATGCCGCGACCGCCTGCCCGGTCCACCACAGCATCCACCCAGAGATCGACTTGGTTCTCAATTGGGAATGGCTGGGGTAGTCGCGTGAACCGCCCCTGAACCGAAGGCGAAATCCACCACCATTTGGAAAAAAATAGTTGCGCGGACGGCCTGTAAGATGCACCTTTTTCTCGAAACCTCATAAAGATAGGCAATTAACTAAGGATTATGCTTCCCGAGCACGCACCATTCACACCCGACCAGCGCAGCGCGCTGGCTTCACTCCTCGCTGGCCTCGACCCCGTTCAGCGCGGTTGGTTGAGCGGCTTTCTCGCCGCTCCTGCGGCCTCGGCTGCGCCCGCTCCGCTCGCCGCCGCTGGTAAGCTGACGGTGCTCTACGGCACCGAGTCCGGAAATTGTGAGGTGCTTGCCGATCGCGCCGTCAAAGCCGCTAAAAAGCGTGGATTCCAAGCGGTCATGAAAAACATGTCAGAGATTTCGACCGCGGACTTGGCCAAGATTCCCAGCCTCCTCGTACTCGTCTCCACCTGGGGCGACGGTGAGCCACCGGAAAGCGCAGCATCATTTTACAAGGAAATCATGGCCTCGGAGGCCTCCCTCTCCGCCGTGAAATTTTCCGTCTGCGCCCTCGGGGATACCTCCTACGAGAAGTTCTGCCAAACGGGGAAGGACCTGGACGCCAAGTTCGAAAAACTCGGTGCCACCCGCATCAACGCCCGCGTCGATTGTGACGTGGACTATGAGGACTCGTTCGTGGCCTGGCTGGACGCTTCTCTCACCGCGCTCGCCCCTGCCTCTTCGGTTCCCGCCGCAGTCGAGGCGGTCGCCAGCGTCGTGACTGCCGAGTATGGCAAGAAGAACCCATTTCCCGCCGAGACGCTTGACACGGTCATTCTCAATGGCGAGGGCTCACACAAGGAGACCATCCACCTCGAGTTCTCGCTTGCCAACTCCGGCCTCACCTATGAACCCGGCGACGCCCTCGCCGTGCTTCCTGTGAACGCGCCGGATGTCGTGAAGGCCGTTCTTCAAGCCGCCAAACTCACCGGAAACGAGGAGATCGAGGTCAAAAATGTCGGTCGCAAAATTCTCGCGGATGCCCTGCGCGAGGACTTCGACATCACCGCCCTGTCACGCGCCGTTCTCACCAAGCTCGCCGAAGCCGCAGACTCGGCCACCCTCCGCGAGTTGCTGGCGGAGGACGCCAAGGAACGTCTCAAGGATTTCAATCATGGTCGCGAAATTGTCGATGCCCTGCTCGCCTTCGCCCCGGCCGGGCTCTCTGCCGAGGCGCTCACCAGCATCTTCCGCAAGCTTCCTCCCCGGCTTTACTCCATCGCCTCAAGCCCACTTGCCCACTCCGACGAGGTGCATCTCACCGTCGCCGCCGTCCGCTACCAGACCCATGGTCGCGAACGCAAGGGCGTCTGCTCGACCTATCTCGCAGACTTGGTCAAGACCGGCAGTCCGGTGCAGGTTTTTGTCCAGCCCAATAAAAATTTCCGTCTTCCTGCCGACGGCTCCACCCCGGTCATCATGGTCGGTCCCGGCACCGGCGTCGCTCCATTCCGCGCCTTCGTCGAGCACCGCGCGGCACTCGGCAGCACCGGGAAAAACTGGCTCTTCTTCGGCGACCAACACTATACCTACGACTTCCTCTACCAACTCGAGTGGCAGGACTTCCTCAAGGATGGCGTGCTCACCCGCCTCGACGTCGCCTTCTCCCGCGACCAACCCGAAAAGGTCTATGTCCAGGACCGGATGATCGCACAAGCCAAGGAACTCTATCAGTGGCTCCAGGAAGGTGCTCACTTCTACGTCTGCGGCGATGCCAACCGCATGGCTCACGACGTCCATGAAGCCCTCATCACCATTGTCGAAAATCAAGCCGCCATCACCCGTGAGGCTGCCGAGGCCTACGTCGAGGACCTCAAGAAGTCCAAGCGCTACCAGCGTGACGTTTACTAACACTTTTCACCCCGAACTTCCACCACCATGAGTGACAAGAAACTCTCTGCCAACGAATACATCAAGATCGATAGCAACTACCTCCGCGGCACGATTGCGGAAGGCCTCGCCGACCTGTCCACCGGGTCGATGTGCGAGGACGATCAACAGCTCCTCAAGTTCCACGGCACCTACCAGCAGGACGACCGCGACCTCCGGGCGAACCGTCGCAAGCACAAGTTGGAAAAAGCCTATAGCTTCATGATCCGCATCCGCGTGCCCGGCGGCGTGGCGACTCCGCACCAATGGTTGGAAACCGACCGCATGGCCACCCAGTTTGCCAACGGCACCATCAAGCTAACAACCCGCCAGGCCTTCCAGTTTCACGGCATTATCAAAACCAACCTCAAGCGCACCATCGCGGAGATCAACCAATGCGCCATGGACACCATCGCCGCCTGTGGCGATGTGAACCGGAATGTGATGTGCAACCCCAACCCGCACCTGTCCAAGGTCCACGCGCTCGCGCTCAAGGCGGCACAGGATATTTCAACCCACCTCACGCCCCAAACCCGTGCCTACCATGAGATCTGGCTTGATGGCGAGAAAATCGAATCCACCGAAGAAGAGGTCGAGCCGATCTATGGCAAGACCTACCTCCCGCGGAAATTTAAAATCACCGTCGCAGTGCCACCCTCCAACGATGTGGACATCTACGCGAACTGCCTTTCCTTCATCGCCATCGTCGAGGACGGCGAACTGGTAGGTTACAACGTGGCGGTCGGCGGCGGCATGGGCTCCACCCACGGCAACGAAGCCACCTACCCACGCGTCGCGGATGTCATCGGCTTCTGCACGCCCGAGCAAGTCGTGGATGTCGCGGAAAAAGTCGTGCTGGTCCAGCGGGACTTCGGCGACCGCACGGATCGCAAGCACTCCCGGTTCAAATACACCGTGGACGACTACGGCGCACCATGGATCCTCGCCAAGCTCAATGAGTATCTGGGATACGACCTCGGCCCGGTGCGCCCCTTCACCTTCGAAGACAACGGCGACCGCTACGGCTGGGTCCAAGACGAAAATGGCAATTCCCACCTCACGCTCTACATCGCCGGTGGACGGGTGCTCGACACTCCCAGCTACCCGCTGCGCACCGGCCTGCGCGAGATTGCCAAAATCCATGATGGAGACTTCCGTCTCACCGCCAATCAGAACCTCATCATCGCCAACGTCTCGCCTGCCAAGCGTCCTGAGATCGAGAAGCTGCTCGAACAATACGGCATCAAAGGCAGCCACTTGAAAAGCGCCTTGCGCCTCAATTCCATGGCCTGCGTCGCATTGCCAACCTGTGGCCTATCGCTTGCGGAAGCGGAGCGTTACCTCCCGGACCTGCTCACCGAGTTGGAGGAATCCATCGAGGAAAACGGCCTGCGCCATGATGCCATCACCATCCGCATGACCGGCTGCCCGAACGGCTGCGCACGCCCCTTCATCGCGGAAATCGGCTTCGTCGGTCGCGGTCCCGCCTCCTACAATGTTTACCTCGGTGGAGGATTTGCCGGCCAGCGCTTGTCCAAGCTCTACCGTGAAAACGTCCCTGCTGCCGAGATCAAGCCCCTGCTCGCTCCGATTTTCACCCGTTACGCCAAGGAGCGCAACGAGGGCGAACGCTTCGGGGACTTCTGCATCCGCAAAGACTACGTGGCCGCCACCGTCCAAGGACCTGACTTCCACAAGAACATCAAGCCGGAAGCCTTGGCGGCCGTTTGAGTCTGTCAAAAGGCGCTGACCCGAAATCGAAGATAACCATGGAAGCCATCAAGTTCCAAGCCTCCGCCGTGATCTCCCAGGATATCCATCCCGAGGAGCTCTCCGCCGCGCTTGCGCCCATGCGGGCAGGGGAGCGCTTGCGCTATCTCTACGATCAGTTAGGAGACCGCCTCGTCGCATCGACCAGCTTCGGCCTCCAGGCTGCGGTCATGCTCCATCTCATCCACGAGTATGCCCCCAAGGTCCCAGTCGTCTTCATCGACACCGGATTCCTCTTTCCGGAAACCTATCAATATGCCGAGGAGCTGACCTCCAAGCTCGATCTTGATCTTCGTATCTATCAGCCATCGGTTTCCGCCGCCCGGATGCAAGCGCTATGGGGAAATCTCTGGGAAAACAGCCAGGAAGATGCCGATCGCTACGGCCTGATCACCAAAATCGAACCCATGAACCGCGCCCTCCGCGAGATCGGGGCGGACGTCTGGCTCAGTGGCCTGCGCCGCTCGCAATCCAGCACCCGCGCCGACCGCCCGTTCGTTGAGCAGCAAAAGCGCACCGTCAAGGCCTACCCCATCCTCGATTGGGCGGATGCCCAGGTGGACCTGTATTTTCACCAAAACAATCTCCCTCGCCACCCACTGGCAGCCCAAGGCTACGTTACCATGGGCGATTGGCACAGCACCCGCCCCGCCGCCAAGGATAGCGCGGAATCCAGCCGCTTCGACGGCGAGAAATACGAATGCGGCCTTCACCTCGACTCCAACACCCCAGACTTTCAGATCTAATCTGAAGTCCGCGGTGAGAGCTGTGGTTTTTTGGCGGTGATGGAATAGGTGTCAAAGTGACAAGGGATCAATCGATCTTTCAGGTGATCTCGTTTTTCCGCCAGCAAGCGGGAACCACCTCTTCCACGCATGAGGAAGCCTGTAGCGGCGTCTCTATGAGCGCCGGAGCGAAAGAAAAAGCGGGAACCAC
>CALMKO010000131.1 GCA_937867415.1 uncultured Verrucomicrobiota bacterium
CCAGCCCGCAACGACCACCACGCGCGGCACTTCGATTCCCTGGCTGGTAAACCGCTTCGGCACCGCACCGGATTACGAGGTCGTGGATGCCACAGACCACGATGGCGATGGTCAGCCAACCTGGCTGGAGTATCGCGCAGGCACCAATCCTCAGAACGGCGCGGACTCCTTCCGTATCGTCAACCTTACGGTCAATGGAAATGGTTCGGTCACTCTGGAATGGCGGGGCTCGTCGGAGCACGGCGTGACGACTCCATTCCGTGTGTTGGCATCGTCGAATCTGTTGGAGAGTGGATGGCAGGTTCGCGAGGAATCTGTTCCCCGAGCTGCTATCGGCAATACGATCTGGACGGATGCGGCACCCCCGAGCGGGAGCAAGTATTTCTACAAAATCGAGGCACCTTGAGACATGTGCTCATTTTCCAACCGACTGTGGGTCTCACTTCGTCCAGAATCATCTCCGAAACCAATCCGACCGCTCCGTGATTTCAATCAACCGCATGAAAATCATATCTCTAGCAACCGTATTCCTATTTCCCTTGCTCGTTGTTTCATGTGACAATCAAACAAGAATGCCAGTTGGCAAAGAGGTAACGGTCAGTTTTGACAGACTGTTCGGTGCGGGAACCTCAATCAAAGGGAAACTTCGATCCGTGCAATCGGACTGGATTATCATTGAACGTGCCGGTTCAGAGTCATCGGGTCGGAATGACAGATTTTACTGGATTGCCAGGGATAAGGTCCTCGCGATTGAAAAAGAAGACCCGGAAATCGACTGAGGAAGCTGCCGACACTTTTGAAGGTTCTGTGCATCCACTTGAGGCACAATAGAGCCGATGTCTGCCGTTCCCGACGAATCATCGGCAGCGCGTGGGATCGCGCTGCCGATGAGGTTCTTTCAGCTTGGATCACTCAGCAGGTGGGTGCCGTGAGTGATGGCTGCACCGGCCCGCAGCACTGCGGCGATGTGGACCGTTTCCGAGAATTCCTCCTCGGTCGCGCCGGCGGCGGTGGCTGCTTGCTTGTGAACTTCGATGCAGTAGCCGCATTGCGTGGTCAGGGCGACGGCAATCGCCATGAGTTCCTTATATTTTTTCGGAATCGCGCCGTCGGCCAGAGCCGCCGTGTCATAGGCCCAAAAGGCATTTGTCGCCCGGGGTGTCAGTTTTCCGAGCACAGGCAAACGCTCCAGATTTTTCATGTCGGTCATGGTCATGATTTGTAAAATCTCTGGAAAATCAATTGCGACCCGCCATGACGCCACCGTCCACATCCCAGATCGCACCTGTGACCCAGCTGGATTGGCAACTGAGGAGGAAATTCACCGCGGCTGCCACGTCCGCCGGGCGACCGACGCGACCAATCGGGTGGAACCCATCGAAGCCGGCAAGAGCGGACTCGATTTGATCCTCCGCGATGAAGGATTTGTAAATCGTGGTCACGACGACGGCTGGGGAGACCGCGTTGACGCGGATTTTGTGATCTGCCAGCTCCATCGCGAGGTGCTGGGTCATGGAGTGCAAACCAGCCTTGGCCATGGAGTAGGAGCTGGATGGAGTCGCCTTGATTGCTTGCTTTGCCCACATCGAGCCAATGTTGACGACTGCGCCACCACCGTGCGCCTTCATGTTTTCCGCAACCGCTTGGGTGATGAAGAAAAACGCCTCGTTGATATCGAGATACTTGCGGTAGTCCTCGCGATTTTGTTCGAGGAAGGCTTTCGGGAAGAAGTAGCCGGCTGCATTGACGAGGCCGTTGATGTGGCGCCTGTCAGCTTTGATGGCGGCGATGAGTTCGTCCTGGGCTTTGGTGCTGTATAGGTCGCACTCGATGGTTTCCACGGCAGCGTCACCGATTTTGGCCAGTTCGGCCTTTGCGGTGGCCAGGCCCTCGGCACCACGGGCGACGAGAGTCACCGGCTGGCCGCTGCCGACGAGGAGCTTGGCAGTCTCCAAGGCGATGCCCTTGGAGCCGCCGATCAGATAGGTTGTTTTCGTAGTATTTGAGCAGGTATCAATGGAACAATTCATATTTTTAGTTGGGTGCCTACCTATCGATAGGTAGGCGAGGGGGAATTTGGGCACATCCTGGCTTGCGTCAAGGCAAATCTACCGGTAGATAGGCGAAATGTCTGACACCCGCACCCAAATCCTTGATGCCGCTGAGAAATTCATTCGTCGTGGTGGTTACAACGATTGCAGTTTCCGGGAAGTCGCGGTCGCCGTCGGCATCAAAAGCGCGTCCGTGCATCACCATTTCCCGGCAAAACAAGATCTCGCCGCTGCCGTGGCGCTGCGTTACGCGGAAAATTTTCTCGCAATCCTTGGGCAGCCGCTGTCAGCCGGAGCCACGCCTAGAGATGAAATCGCGCGTTACTGCGCGCTTTTTCGCTCGGCGTTCATCGCTGGTGGCCGGGCTTGTTTATGCGGCATTTTATCAAATGAGTCCGCGCTTCTCCCTGAGCTGGTGAAGTCAGAAGTCGTCGCGTTCGCTCAAGCAAACGTCGCTTGGTTAGAACAGCTGTTCGCGGGCGAAGGGGTGGAAACCGCGCGTCGGAAAGCCCGATTCATCTACTCCGCCATGCAAGGAGCGATGGCCGCTTCCGCCCTGAACCAAGACGTCCGCTGGTTGGACGACGTCACGGAGTGGATTGTTCGCGGTGTTCATTGAAACTTCTCGCTGAAGAATTGCCCACTTGACTGGGAATTTTTTCGGAGATTGCCCATGAGTCGCTTCGGTTTTGATAGGTTAACAATGAGGTCTGGCACCCGCTACAGGGAGACCCCTCCGATTCCGCTTCAGGGGTATCGTTTCGCTCGGCAAATCCTTTGTTTCATTG
>CALMKO010000132.1 GCA_937867415.1 uncultured Verrucomicrobiota bacterium
AAAAGCCCGCGGTAAAGAAAACTGCGGCGAAGAAAACCGCGGCGAAAAAGGTCGTCAATCCGAAGCCGTCTCTGGATTTGATCGCGCGTGCAGCTTATTTGAACTATCGCCGTCGTGTCGAGCAAGGGCTCCCTGGCGATTCTCAAGGGGATTGGCTCGAGGCGGAGCGTCAGATGGGATTGATTTCCGCTGAATGAGGCGGGGTGTGATTTTTTCACGTCTTACGGCTTGGAGAGTTGGAAAAACGCAGCCAGAGTCTGCGGCGTGAACTCTTGCTCAACTCTTGGCGTCGGCCTGGCCGGATTCGGAACCGTCGGTTCCGGTGTCTGGAATACCCTTCAACGCAATGGCGAACTGATCACCGACCGGACCGGTGGCGGAATTCGCCTGAATATTGCAAAGATTCTGGTGCGCGACCTGGCGAAGGCACGCGCGAACACGGGTGAGGTGCCGTCGGAGCTGTTTACGACCGACTGGCCGGCGTTGGTGGCGGATCCGGCGGTGGACATCGTCGTGGAGCTCATCGGCGGGACAAATGACGCCTTCGATCTCGTGGTCGCGGCCTTACGGGCGAAAAAACCCGTGGTGACCGGGAACAAGGCGCTGCTTGCCGAGCGAGGCGTGGAGTTGTTTGCGATTTCCCGGGAAATGGACACGCCGATCCACTTCGAGGCGGCCGTGGCGGGGGGGATTCCGATCATCCGGACGGTGCAGGATTCTTTCATTGGGAACCGGATCCACTCGTTCTCGGGGATCATCAACGGCACTTCCAACTACATCCTCGGCCGGATGACCGATGCGGGTCTGACTTTCGAGGCCGCGCTTGGCGAGGCCCAAGCGCTCGGATATGCCGAGGCGGATCCGGCCTTGGATGTGAATGGCTGGGACGCCGCGCACAAGGCGATCTTGCTTGCCACGCTGGCGTATGGATTTCCGATTGATCCGGCATCCATCCACGTCTGTGGAATCGAGCAGGTGCGTCCGGCGGATATTCTTTTTGCGAAAAATCTGGGTTACGCCGTGAAGCTGCTCGCTGTGATTCGTGAGCATGCCGATGGCGCGGTGGAGTTGCGGATCCAGCCGTCATTCATCGCGCAGTCAAACATTCTGGCCTCCGTTCACGGGGTTTTCAATGCGGTGGCAGTGCATGGTGACGCGGCGGGCGAGTCGCTGTTTTACGGGCGCGGTGCCGGTCAGGATCCCACGGCCTCCTCGGTCGTGGCGGACCTGGTGGAAGCGGCGCGATCCCTGGGACAGATTTCCGGGCACCGTGGATTTCTTCCCTACATCGCCAGCGGGCGGATTCTTCCGGTGAGCGAGACCTCCACGGCTTATTACGTCCGCTTTGACGTCACGGATCGCCCGGGGGTGGTGGCGGAGATCGCGAGGGTTCTCGCGGACCACCGGATTGGCATTTCCGGAACCCACTCGCCGGTCAACCCGAGCAATCCGGATGCCGAGTTCGTAGATATGGTTTTCCTGTTACATACCTGTCCATTCGGGAAGCTGCAGGCCGCACTCACGGAAATTGAGGCGCTTGATTGCATCAACAGCCAGCCTGTCGTCTTCCGCATCGAGAACCTCGGTTGAGACCCTGCACGCCTGTGGCCAAGCGAATCCGCAACAAGCGATCCACTCCATGGAAATGGCGCGCCGAATGGCTTGCCTATGAATGTGTGGAGAAAATCGCCGGGATGTTGCCCGCCACGTGTGTTTTTCGGGCCGGTGAGATCATCGGGGGGCTTGCGTGGCATTTGATGCCGCTACGCCGGAAGATTGTTTTGAAAAACCTCCGAATTGCATTCTTCGGGGAATACGATCTCCCGACCTTGCAGCGGATGGCGCATGAGTCATTCCGCCGCACCGGGGCGAACATGTTTTCAACGGCTCACACCGCGCGGCTTTCTGGAGTTCAAATCGATGCGATGCTCACGGTTGAAAATCAGGAGCTGATCGAAGAGGCGCTGGCACCGGCAAAGGGCTTGGTTTTGATGCCTTCCCACATGGGGAACTGGGAGATTCTGAGTCGTATGAACCGGATATTTCCGCAGGGACACAAAATAGGTGCGTTTTATCGACCACTGAACAATCCACTGATGAATGCGCGGGTCGTGGCGCAGCGGGAGACCGATGGAACCCACTTGTTTGCAAAGAAAGACAACCTTCATCAGGTGGCCGGATTTCTCCGCGAAGGAGGATTGGTTGGAATCCTCGCGGATCAGCGCGTCGGCAAGCAGGGAGAATTAATTCGGTTTTTTGGGAGGCTCACTCGTGCCAGTCCCCTACCCAGCTTGCTCGCCCGCCGTAGCAAGAGTGAAATGTTAACGCTTTCACTGCTCACGGATTCACCCGGGAAATGGCGGGTCCGTTATCACCCGGTCGCTCCACCTTACAAGACCAAGGATTGCATGGAAGCACTTGAGGTGGCGATGAAGGCCAGTCCGCTTGACGTGTTCTGGTTTCAAGACCGTTGGAAGGTATTTATCAGACCACGCTTTACGATTCGTGACTGGCTTGGCCCGGAACGTGACGATTCTGGCAAGCCCCATCGCGCATTGCTGTGGCTTGCCGACGGACGGGAGGCATGGCAGCTCCCCGAGGCATGGATCCACGGTGATGTGAATTACGAATTCGTTCTAGCCAGCGGGCAAACTCCTCCTTCGTGGATTTCGAGTGATCGGACGATTCATCGTGTTTCCAATGCTAGGGACGTCCGCAGTCTGCGGAAAGCTCTTTGCACAATTGATCTGGCCGCCGCCTTGCCTGTGGATTACATTCTGGCCCGCGAGGCCTCCACGGCGCTGGCGGAGGCCGCACGCCGGGAGTCGATCCTCCTCGTGTCGCTGCCATCTGAATCCTGAAGATCGCTCCATTGAAAGAATCATGAAACAGTC
>CALMKO010000133.1 GCA_937867415.1 uncultured Verrucomicrobiota bacterium
CCACCGTCCCGCGACTGGCTCCGAACCTCCCGATCTCCCCTACGCGGAAAACTTGTATCCAGAGCGCCCTTACCGCTTGCTCGCCGCATTTCGTGCATGCGCTGTTTTTGAGTATTTTTTTCCCTACAAGGACCTTATTGGCGCAGATTGGACCAGCTTGGTCAAAAGCTCCCTGCCCGAAATCGACGCAGCCTCCGATGCAGAGACCTATCATCGAGCGATCGCGCGGCTCCTGGCCAAGACCGGCGATAGCCACGTGTGGCTGAAAAGTGAGGTTTTGCCTGGCCCCAATGGATCTCATGCACCGCCTGCCCTGCTAGCCATTGTCGAAGGCGTTCCAGTTGTGACCCATGTCTTCCCCGACGCCGACGTCTCACAAGGAGAAGACCAACTCAAGGTCGGCGACGAGATCGTCACCTTGGACGGAGCGCCGTGGCGCGTGCGCTACGACGATCTCGCAACTCTCACCGCGACTTCCACACCACAGAGTCTCTCCAACCGTCTCTCTTCACGCCTGCTCCTTGGAGCTCCGAACTCCAGACTCAAAGTCGGTGTGCGTTCTGCCGATGGCGTGCTGCGAGAACTCACACTCCGAAGAACCTCCTCGTTGGACGACTTGGTTGTCGAGCGCAGCGGCCCGGTATTCCACCATATCCGCCCCGATCTGGGTTATGTGGATTTGGGACGCCTGGAACCTTTCCAAGTGGATGCGATGTTTGATGCATTGAAAGATACCCGCGGGATGATCTTCGACATGCGCGGCTATCCCCGGGGCACCGGCCGTGCACTCGCCAGCCGTCTGGCAACCCGCGACCGTATCCCTGCCGCCTTGTTCGATTTTCCGGTCGTCGTGCCCCCGCTTGATGCACAGGGTGACTGGCAGCACCAAGAGCAGCTCATGCAAACCATCAGTCGCTCCTCCAAACCCCGTTACGAAGGCCAGACCGTGCTGCTCATCAATGAAGAAGCGATCAGCCAAGCTGAGCACCTCGGCCTCTGGTTGCGGGCTGCCAATGGCACGAGATTCATCGGTAGCCCCACCCAAGGCGCCAACGGCACCATATCGGAATTTACCCTGCCCGGTCGCATTCGTGTCCTCTTCACAGGTCAACGCGTGCGCTGGCCAGATGGTGGCCAACTTCAACGCATCGGCCTCCTTCCCGACATTCCTGTGCAACCGACCCTCTCCGGAATTCGAGCGGGTCGCGACGAGGTCTTAGACAAAGCGATTGAATACTTCGAAGCGCCACCATCCCCATGATCACCTGCCACATCCGCTACACCATCGACCCGCACAAACTCCCCGAATTCGATGCCTACGGCCTGGAGGAGAAAAACCGCTCCATCGTTTCCTACGAACGCTCATTCTTCCGGCCATTAAACAACGCACCAACATCATGAAAACCACCATCGCCATCATCGGTGACTACGACCCCGCGTTCGCCCCGCATCAGGCCACCGACGCTGCGTTGGCCCATGCGGCCGGTGCCCTGGGGTTTGATATCGCGTCAACCTGGCTGCCCACTGCCTCGCTGGATGCGCCGCATGCGTTCGAATCCTTGGCCTCGTTTTCCGGCCTCTGGGTCGCGCCGGGCAGCCCGTATCAGAGCATGCAGGGTCCTTTGCGCGCCATCCGGTTCGCCCGCGAGAACGGCGTGCCGTTGCTCGGCACCTGTGGCGGTTTTCAGCACATCATCCTGGAATACGCCCGCCATGTCCTCGGCTTTGCGGACGCGACCCATGCCGAGTATGACCCCTACGCATCCAACCTCTTCATCTCACGGCTGGCCTGTTCCCTCGTCGGTCGTGCTTTGGAGATTTCAATCCAATCGGGAAGCTTGGTCGCCCGCATTTACGGCACCACTGCGGTCACGTAGCAGTATTACTGCAACTTTGGAGTCAATCCCGACTGTGCCGCGCTCCTGACCTCCGGCGATCTCGCGGTCGTGGGGTCGGATGCGGAAGGGGAAGTGCGCGTCGTCGAATTGAGCCATCATCCCTTTTTCGTCGGCACGCTCTTCGTCCCGCAACTTCGCTCGCAGGCTGAAAATCCGCACCCGCTCGTGACGGGCTTTCTACGCGCGGTCGGCAACCATTAGACATAGAGAAACGCATTACCATAACATACCTCATGAATTCAGACATCAATTCCCAACTCCTAAGCCAGAAGCCGGGGCTCGTTCCGGTAAACTACGATTTCGAGCGGCAGCGCATGA
>CALMKO010000134.1 GCA_937867415.1 uncultured Verrucomicrobiota bacterium
ATTCAGGTGCGCACGCTTGAAGTGCTGGGCGTCTTTCCGTTTTCAGGAATCCGCAACCCAAATAAAGCTTGTCAAAGCGGAATGATTGGCTACGTTCCGGAATTCACAAAACCCTGGAAGACCGCTGGTTCATCCGATCATGGCCGTGGACGGATGTTTTCGTAATCGACCCACATCAAAAACCTTCGCTCCCCTCCTTCGCTACCCTCCTTCCTCCTCGCCTGGCTGCGGACTGTTTCAAGGTCGCGCGTCCCAACCGTAAACCCTTGGTAATCTATTGTCTTTGAACCATCTTCCGCCACTCGGATGATTTGAACTCCTTATGAAGATGCGACACGAATGTTCTCGTTACCACCGTCTGCTATTGGTCGTGTCCTCTTTGTGGGTCCTCTGGGTGGGCAGTTTGCAAGCAACGGCTGTTCCCCTACCTTTGGACGTGGATGGCAATCAGATTCCCGATATTTGGGCTCTCCGATATCAAGCGACCGTGCTCGATCCTTCAGCCGATACGGATGGTGATGGGTCTTCCAACATGATTGAAAGTCTCGCTGGCACGGACCCCCACTCGTCCATCTCGGTGTTCCGAATCTCTTCGATTTCAGCACAGGCTGCGGGGATGAACCTCACTTTCCAGTCCTGTGCCGGGAAGCGTTACCAATTGCAAAGCTGTATTTCATTGGACACCCGCACATGGGACAATGCGGGACCGGTTTATTCAGGCACGGGCGGCGAATTGGAGGCGACACTGGCCACTGGCGGGCCAGCGCGATTTTTCCGGGTCAAGGTCCAGGACGTGGATACCGATGGTGACGGCGTCACGGATTATGAGGAAATCCTAGCAGGCTTCAACCCGAACAGTCCGACATCATTCGCGAGCAGCGGTCTCAATGACAAGGCGGCTCTACTGGCGGCTCTCAACCCCTCGACCGTCAATTCCGTCATGGTCCAGGCCGCGGACGACACAGCGACTGAACCCAGCCCCTCGGACACGGGGCTGTTTGTCATCACCCGGGCCGGAAATCTATCCCCGATCACCGTTAACTTCACCATTGGCGGAACGGCTGCGGAAGGCAACGACTACTCCCCGGTCAGTCGCTCGGTGACGCTGCCGTTCGGGGTGAATAGCACCTCTGTCCCCATTCTTCCAACAACCGACTCTGCGCTTGAATCGCCGGAATCGGTCGTTTTAGCAATCGCACCGGGTGCTGATTACACCCCGCCCGTTTCCTCGGCGCAGGCCGCCGGGCTGCTGATTCATGATCGTAGCCAGCCCAACGGCACGGGCCTGACGGCACGTTACTGGAATGAAGTCGGCAGCGGGGCGAACATCATCTCCGGGACGAATGCTGCGAAATTTACTGGCAATCCAGTTTTGACCCGCACCGACAGTTCGGTGAATTTCCTATGGACCGGTTCGCCGGGAACCGGCGTCAACACCAACTACTGGTCCGCCCTTTGGAAGGGCGAAGTGCTGCCGGAGTTCTCACAGAGATATACCTTCTTCTTCACAGTGGACGATGCGGCGAGGGTGTGGGTAAATGGCAAACTTCTGATCAACGCCTGGCCACGTTCCGGAAGTGCCTCCGAGTTTTCGGGCGTTATCGATCTAGTGGCGGGCGTTCGGGTTCCGATCGTGATCGAATACTACGACCTGACTGGCAACGGGCAGGCAAACTTGCGCTGGCAAAGCACGAATCAAGTCAAGGAAATCATCCCGACGACCCGCCTGTTCCCGGCAGCGCCACCCCAGATTCTTAGCCCGCGCGAAGTGCTGCTGATCCAAAACAGCCCCACCTATCACTATCAGATCGTCGCCAGCGGCCAGCCGACCAGTTTCGGGGCGACCAACCTGCCACCCGGCTGGACGATCAATCCCACGACCGGGCTCATTTCCGGCACACCGGACAGGATTGGCACTTGGCCCATCGTCCTGACTGCGACGAATCCATTTGGTTCCGGCAGTGAAATTCTCAAGCTGTCCGTGATCGGCACGGGCAACCGGATTACCCGCGAAGTTTGGACCAATGTGCCCGGAGCCGGACTATCCACATTTTCATTCAGCACTCCGCCGAATCAAACGGGCACGGTCGCCAATCTGGAAGCCCCGCAAAATGATGGCGACGATTTCATAGCGCGCATCCGTGGCACACTCACCGCTCCGTTGACCGGTAGCTACCGCTTCTGGATTACTGCGGATGATGTGGCAGAGCTATGGATATCCAACGACCATGAGGAGGTTGGCTCGCTCCGCCGGGCGAGGGTCACAGCGCCAACCTCATCCCGTGGATGGGCAGAAGCGGGAGCAGGGAAATCCGATTTCCTGTGGCTCGAAGCTGGCAAACCATACTACATCGAAGTGCGCCACAAGGAGAGCTCAGGCGCAGACCATGTCAGCGTCGGCTGGCTCAAACCTGGAGAAGGGGGCGTGGATCCAACTGCTGCCACGGCTGCCACCGAAGTCGTCCCCTCATTTGTTCTCTCGCCCTACTCAGCCGGCAACAGTGGCGAGCAAGGGATGCTTTTCTTCAGCAATCTGACCCCTCAGGGCGGGGTGACCACCAGTGCATCGGGCAACATCCTCCTACGACTCAGCGCCGATGAAACGCAAGCGGTCATGACGATCAATTATTCCAATCTCACCACACCCTACTTCGGCATGCACCTGCACGATCCGAACATCCCTGGAGGCGGACTCTCCAACGTCGTCTGTGACTTTGACGAACCCGGCGACGTGTCCCGCCAACAGGACGGCACTTGGCTCTGGGTGATCAAACCCCGCGGAGGCTACTCGGTGCAGGAAATTGTAAGTCATCTCAAGAATCCAACGGCCATGGGGCCCATCTTTTTCAACGTCCACTCCACAGCAAACACCGGCGGTGAAATCCGTGGCGACATGAAGGTTTTGCAAGGATCGCAAACATTCACCCCCCCACCCTCGCCACCCACAGCCCCCGCGGATCATACCAACCCGAGTGCTGCCCCGCCCTTTTTCACCCCGACCACCTACGGCGTTGACGGTCCGGACGGGAACGGCAAGGGCCCCCCGG
>CALMKO010000135.1 GCA_937867415.1 uncultured Verrucomicrobiota bacterium
CACGCCGCTCCACTACACCTTGGTCAACATCAAGGACTGGTGCAAAAACACCTTCGAGGTCATCAACCAGCTCCGCATCAACACGGACAACAGCCACCACCGCTACGATGTCATCCTCCTCATCAACGGCGTGCCCTGCGTCCAGATTGAGCTGAAAACCCTCGGCATCAGCCCGCGCCGGGCGATGGAGCAGATCGTCGAATACAAGAACGATCCCGGCAACGGCTACACCCGCACGCTGCTCTGCTTCATGCAGATCTTCATCGTCAGCAACCGGACCCGCACCGTCTATTTCTCCAATAACAACTCCCGCCACTTCTCCTTCAATGCCGAAGAGCGCTTCCTGCCCGTCTATGAGTTTGCAGATGAGGGAAACCGGAAAATCCTCCACCTCGAAGAGTTCGCCCTGCGCTTCCTGAAAAAGTGCGACCTCGGCCGGACCATCAGCCGCTACATGGTGCTCATCGCCAGCGAACAGAAGCTTCTCATGATGCGGCCGTATCAGGTCTATCAGGTAAAGAACCTCATCCAGTGCGTCGATGACGACTCCGGAAACGGTTATATCTGGAGCACCACCGGCAGCGGTAAAACACTCACCTCCTTCAAGGCTTCCACCTTGTTGAAGGACAATGATCAAATCCACAAATGCCTCTTCGTCGTGGATCGCAAGGACCTCGACCGCCAGACGCGCGAAGAGTTCAACAAGTTCCAGGAAAAGTGCGTCGAGGAAAACACCAACACCGCCTCGCTCGTCCGCCGCCTGCTCTCGGACGATTACGCGGACAAGGTCATCGTCACCACCATCCAGAAACTCGGCCTAGCGCTCGACGAAAACAGCAAGCGAAACAAGCAGCGCAGCAAAAACGGCCAAGCCACCTTCAAGGAACAGCTCTCCGTGCTGAAGGACAAACGCATCGTCTTCATCTTCGACGAGTGCCACCGCTCGCAGTTCGGGGAGAACCACAAGGCCATCAAAGAGTTCTTCCCCAAGGCCCAGCTCTTCGGTTTCACCGGCACGCCGATCTTTGATGCCAACGCATCCTTCCAGAAGATCGAGGACACCACAGCCTCCATGCGCACCACGGAAGACCTGTTCCAGAAGCAGCTCCACGCCTACACCATCACCCACGCCATCGAGGACGGAAACGTGCTTCGCTTCCATGTGGATTACTTCAAGCCCAAGGAGGAAAATGGCAAAAAGGCTCCCAAGCCCGGCGAGGCCATCGCCAAGCGCGCCGTCATTGAGGCCATTCTATCGAAACACGATGCCGCCACCGGCGGACGCCGCTTCAATGCCATCCTCGCCACCTCGTCCATCAACGATGCCATCGAGTATTACTCATTGTTCAAATCGATGCAGGCGGAAAAACTGGCTGTCGATCCCGAGTTCAAGCCGCTCAACATCGCCTGCGTCTTCTCCCCGCCCGCCGAGGGCGATCCGGATGTGAAGCAAATCCAGGAAGACCTGCCGCAGGAGCAGGAGGACAATCAGGTCGATCCCGAGGGCAAAAAAGCCGCGCTCAAGGCCATCCTCACCGATTACAACGCCCGCTACGGAGCCAATCACAAACTCAGCGAATTCGATCTCTACTATCAGGACATCCAGAAGCGCATCAAGGATCAGCAGTGGCCCAATGCCGATTACCCGGCCGCGCAGAAGATCGATATCACCATCGTGGTGGACATGTTGCTCACCGGCTTCGATTCGAAATACCTGAACACGCTCTACGTGGACAAGAACCTCAAGCACCACGGCTTGATCCAGGCCTTTTCCCGCACCAACCGTGTGCTCAATCAAACCAAGCCCTACGGCCATATCCTCGACTTCCGCCAGCAGCAGGACGCCGTAGATGCCGCCATCGCCCTCTTCTCCGGCGAGAAAAGCAAGGATCAGGCGCGGGAAATCTGGCTGGTGGACAAGGCTCCGGTGGTCATCCAGAAACTGGAAGCCGCCGTCCAGCAGTTGGACAGCTTCATGAAGTCACAGGGCCTCGATTGCGCCCCGGAAGCGGTGGCAAATCTCAAAGGCGATGCCGCCAAGGCCGCCTTCATCACCCACTTCAAGGAAGTCCAGCGTCTCAAAACCCAGCTCGACCAATACACCGACCTCACCGAGGAAAACAAACAGACCATCGAAAAGGTCCTGCCGGATGAAAACCTCCGCGGCTTCCGCGGCGAGTATCTCGAAACCGCCAAGAAACTCAAAGAGCAGAAACCCGGGAACGCTGAGCCCCAGCTCGACGAGTCTGCCGCCGATCAAATCGACTTCGAGTTCGTGCTCTTCGCCTCCGCCGTCATCGATTACGACTACATCATGGGCCTCATCGCCAAGTTCTCGGAGAAAGGTCCGGGCAAGTCGAAGATGACTCGCGAGGAACTCATCGGCCTCATCAGCGCGGATGCCAAGTTCATGAACGAGCGGGACGACATCGCCGAATACATCGGCACGCTCAAGGCGGGCGAAGGTCTCAGCGAAACCGCCATCCGCGACGGCTACAACCGCTTCAAGTCAGAGAAGGACGCCAAGGAACTCGCTACCATCGCCGCTGCACACGGCCTCGCCACCGATTCGCTACAAACCTTCGTGGACGGCATCCTCGACCGCATGATCTTCGATGGCGAGCAACTCGGAGACCTCATGGCCCCGCTCGACCTCGGCTGGAAAGCCCGCACCCAGGCCGAACTCGCCCTCATGGCGGACCTCCACCCTCTCCTTACCAAACGCGCCGGCGGCCGCGACATTTCAGGACTCAGCGCGTATGAGCAGTAAGAAACCACGTATGCCAGCCAAGAAGAAACAAACGCCGCCCGCCACTGCCGGAGACTTTGACTCGCTGGTATCTACCATCGTCCACATCCATCAGCAGACGCAGGATTTTGCCACTAAAGCCGTCAATGTGGCGCTGACGCTGCGGAACTGGCTCATCGGCTACCGTATCGTGGAGTTCGAGCAGCAGGGAAACGACCGAGCGGCCTATGGGGAAAGACTGTTGCCCGCGTTGGCCGAGCGGCTGTCGGCTGCCGGTCTCAAGCGGGTGGATGTCCGTGAGCTACGTCGCTTCAGGCTCCTCTATGAAGTGTATCCGCAAATTCGGGAGTCAGTGACTCCCGAATTGCTCCCCAGCCTTGGTGCTGGTGCCTTGCCGCCTCCGTTCGCGGCCGTGGCCCTGTTAAAACGGGAGTCAGTGACTCCCGAATCTCAAATTGTGGAGACAGTGACTCCACAATTGATTCAACGCCTCTCCTTCACCCACCTCAATGAACTCATCCAACTCCCCGACGGCACCCAGCGCCGCTTCTACGAGATCGAGTGCATCCGCGGGAACTGGTCCGTCCGCGAACTCCGCCGCCAGATCGCCAGCCTTTACTACCAGCGCAGCGGCCTCTCCAAAGACAAAGCCAAACTGTCCGCGATGGCTCATGCCGCAGCGGAGGCAATCCAGCCCGCCCATATCATCCGCGATCCCTACATCTTTGAGTTCCTCGGCTTGCGTTCCCGGGATGTCATGGCCGAGTCCGACCTGGAAGATGCCTTGCTCGATCGCCTCCAGGATTTCCTTCTCGAACTGGGTCACGGCTTCTGCTTCGAAGCGCGGCAAAAGCGCATCCTCATCGGCGACGAACATTTCTTCATCGACCTCGTCTTCTACCACCGCATTCTCAAGTGCCACATCCTGGTGGAACTCAAGACCGATGCCTTCCGCCACGAGCACCTCGGCCAACTCAACACCTACGTCGCCTACTACAAAAAACACCAGATGACCCCGGGCGACCAGCCCCCCATCGGCATCCTCCTCTGCACCCGCAAAAATAACGCCCTCGTCGAGTTTGCCCTCGGTGATTTGAGCAATAAGGTCTTCGTTTCCCGCTATGCCGTCGAGCTGCCAAAGAAAGAGGAAATGGAACGATTCATCGCCCAGGTCAGCAAGGAGGTGGAATCATGACCTTCCATTTTAGATCGGGCTTTCAGCCCTCCAATCGGTTTGATGCGCCTTTCCTGGGGCGATGCCCCAGGCTGGTATGGCATCGGGCCTTTGGCCCTGTCTTCAGCCCCAAGGGGGCGAAACATACCAGCCCAGGGCA
>CALMKO010000136.1 GCA_937867415.1 uncultured Verrucomicrobiota bacterium
GGTCTCATTGGTTCCGAAGTCTGCGTTCATTTCGCCGCCCTCGACTGGGAAATCCATGGCGTCGACAACAACCAACGCGCGGTCTTCTTCGGCCCCCAGGGCGACACCCGTTGGAACCAAGGCCGCCTCGCCGAGGCCCTCGGCAAATCCTTCCACCACCACGAACTCGATATCCGCGATCGCCAGGGAGTGCTCAAGTTGCTGCAGGAGATCCAGCCCGATGCCATCGTCCACACCGCCGCCCAGCCATCCCACGACCGTGCGGCGGCGATCCCTTTCGACGACTTCGACACCAATGCCGTCGGCACCCTCAATCTGCTGGAAGCCACCCGCCAAGCCTGCCCGGAGTCGCCCTTCGTGCACATGTCCACCAACAAAGTCTATGGCGACCGCCCCAACTCCATCGCCCTGACCGAACTGGAAACCCGCTGGGATTATGCCGATCCAACCTACGCCAATGGCATCACCGAAGAATTCTCCATCGACCAGTCCAAACACTCCCTGTTCGGCGCCTCCAAGGTGGCGGCCGACGTGATGGTCCAGGAATACGGCCGTTATTTCGGCCTGCCCACCTGCTGCCTGCGCGGCGGCTGCCTCACCGGCCCGAACCATTCGGGTGTCGAGCTTCATGGCTTCCTTTCCTATCTCGTGAAATGCAACCTGGAAGGCCGCGAATACAAGGTCTTTGGTTACAAAGGCAAACAGGTCCGCGATAACATTCACTCCCACGACGTCGCCCGCTTCATCGAGGAATTCATCGCGGCGCCGCGCATCGGCGAGGTTTACAACATCGGCGGCGGACGCGCCAATTCCTGCTCCATCTGGGAGGCCTTCAAGATCACGGAACAATTCTCCGGCAAAGCCCCGATATTCCACTATGTCGACGAAAACCGGGTTGGTGATCATATTTGCTACATCTCCGACCTTTCAAAAATGCGGGCGCACTATCCGACATGGGATATCAGTGTTAGCCTCAAAGAAACGATCCGTCAGATTGTCGAGGCCAGCACGGAACGAATCGCAATGAGCTGAGGCCGTGAGTAGTTCGTTGTACCGCCGGACGCAGCAAAATCAACGGTCCCAAATTGATGCTTAGTCCGAAGTCGAATCACAAACGCACACCCCTTATCCGATATTTTCATGCCCTATTCTCTCAAAGCCCTTGGAACAACATTATCCAAGCTCTACTTCCTCGCCGCACCGTACAGCCTTAAAAAGCCACTGGTCGTACTGGCCATCACGCTCCTGCAGGGGATCTTCCAAGTGGCGGGAGTTTCCTCGATCTTCCCATTCCTTGCCATTGCGGCAGACCCAACAGCTTTCCGCAATTCAGAGCTCGGCAGCGTCCTCCTAGCCCGGCTGCCGGAAATGTCCGATGCCGCGCTTCTAACATGGGCTGGCGTGTTCTCCATCGTAATGCTGGTGGGTTCAAATGCAGCCAACCTGGCTAGCGACTACGCTCGCTCGCGTTACGGTCAAGACCTCGCTCATTGGTTGCGCCTCCGCCTGCTTGCTCAGATTGTCTCCCAACCCTGGATCTATTTCATGGGCAATAACACCGGAGTATTGCTCAAAAAAACCACCAGCGATGTGACGCAAATGACCCTTGGCGTGCTCTTCCCATTACTCGAAGGATTTGCCCGGTTCATTACCGTAGCATTTCTTGCAATCACACTCTTCGTAGTCGATCCTTGGATCGCAAGCGGAGCGCTGTTCGTTCTCCTCGTCTATTACGCCAGCGTACTTTCCTTTCTCAAGGCGCGCTACGCCCAAGCGTCCGATGACCAAAAAGCCGCTTCCCGCGGTGCCATGACCGAGGCCCAGCAACTGCTCACTGGCATCAAGCCGATCAAGGTCCATCGCGTCGAAGGGCGATTCCTAAAGCGTTATTCCGTCCACTCAACCGTTCAAAGCAGAGTCAACGCGATTCTTCCCGTATACTTCCAAGCCCCCAAATACATCCTGGAGCCCATTGCGTTTGGTGGCATCATTGCGGTAGTGATTATTCAAATAGGAATGGGCCGCGACCTCGCCGCCATTCTTCCCGCACTCGGGGTAATCGGCTTGGCCGGTTACCGCATTCTCCCTGCCGCCCAGCTCCTTTACGCGCAGATCTCGCAAATCGCAACTAGCCGGCACTCGCTAGAGGAAGTGTATGACGAATTCCAACACCAGAAGCTCCTCGACCCCGGAGAGTCCAAACCCGCCCCCACATTTGAAGAACCCAGCCGCATCATGTGGGCCAACGAGATTCGCCTCGACGCCATCGGTTTTGCTTACCCTGAGTCCAAGAAGCCGATTCTCCATCAATTCTCTCTCCACATCCCGCGAAACACCTCAGTAGGTATCGTCGGCCCGACCGGCTCAGGCAAATCGACCCTCGTCGATCTCATTCTCGGCCTTAACACCCCGACCCATGGTGCCATCCTCGTGGACGGGCAGCCGATTACTCCAGACCGCACTCGCGCATGGCAGGCCGGAATCGGGTATGTCCCACAGGACGTCTTACTCATTGATGACACGATTGCCCGCAACATTGCACTCGGTCTCCACGACGGGGAAATTGATAGGCAGCGGCTGACAGAGGTCGCAAAAGCCGCGCACATCCTAGAATTCATCCAAAATGAATTGTCAAATGGCTTCGACACCATGTGCGGAGAGCGCGGTGTCCGACTATCCGGTGGCCAGCGCCAGCGCATTGCCATCGCTCGAGCCCTCTACCACAAGCCCGACCTCCTCATCCTTGACGAAGCCACCAGCGCGCTGGACAACGCCACCGAAAAAGCCGTGACCGAAGCAATAAGTGGGCTTCAGGGTACTGTCACCATGATCGTCGTCGCGCATCGGCTCTCTACGATCGAAAAATGTGACCGGGTCGTCGATCTCGCGCTATTTGGTATACCTGCTGTTCATGAGTCGGCATAGTCAAAGATGCCACACCCTTCCACGAGAGAACATGGTTAGAACAATTATCTGGAGCAGCAATACCAATCGCCAGAGAGACCATGAACCACGAATAATGCCTCGCTTCAAACTCTCCCCGTTCGGCGGAATATCGTCAGCCGAAGTGTTGAATGACAAGAACACTCCCCAACAGTGGCAGACGCTGTATTATAACCCAGAGCTTTGGCTGACAACCACTTCGATAAAAACAAGAGCGCTGCGGCCGAAATCTGCTAGAACTATTGTTTTGCAGCAAAGCATTACAAATCTCCTCACAATCAGAGAATAACGCGAGGACATACACACTCAAAGTTATGGCCACCAACGATATACGGACCGACACTGTCCCAGCACCAATGAACCGAACCAATGTGGTTTTTTCCTTAACCCACACTGGCTTGGGAGGAGTTACCGTCTTGACCTTCCAATTGGTGGAGGAATTGCGGCGGATGGGGTGGGATGCAGAGATCGTTGTCACCAGTCCTAGCTTTGCAAGCAATTCACTACCGGAACGCGAGTGGATCACTCATTTAACCGGCCACGATCTACCGCAAAGGTGGTGTGAGTTACTTGCTCTAATCAACAGCAAAAGAACTCACATTTTTGTTGCCAATACTGACTTTACCAGCTCCGCCATTTGTTCAGTTTTACCAGGGAACTGTCATTCAATCGGTGTTCTACAGTCTGACGAGCTAGAGCACTACGACCATCTTCGGCGTCTTGGACACTATTGGGATGCCGTTGTAGTCGTAAGTCCTACGATAGCGTTCCAACTGGTGAAAGATAAATCTCCTTTCATCGAGAAGGTCGAAGTAATCACCAATGGTATTGCAACATCCGAATCTCGTGGCTTTGTCAAGAATGAGGCGCCACTCGCGTTGGTCTACGCAGGTAGACTCGCGGAGAAACAAAAACGTTGTAGCGACCTCATCCCAATCGTAGCTATGCTCCAGCAAAGGTCTATCGATTTCACCTTGCACATTTTCGGGAGTGGCCCATCAGAAACCAAACTGAGAGAGGGTTTGGCTGATGCGATCAAGTCCGGGCAGGTCGTGTTCGAGGGGCCGGTCTCGCTCGAGGAAGGCGCGGCCGTGCGCTATATCGGCGTCAAGGTCGGCGAAGTGGCCACGGTGCGCATCGACAAGGCGGACC
>CALMKO010000137.1 GCA_937867415.1 uncultured Verrucomicrobiota bacterium
TTCCAGACCGGGTCGCGGTATTGCTCGGCATGACGCCCCGCGATGGTGATTTCCTGGGCAGTTGTGAGGTCGTGAGGTTTGGTGCGCGTGACCGTATCATCCGGCATCCGGATGACTTCCGGAATGTCCTCCGTGTAGTCGAACAGAACCTCACCCTCCGCTGAAAAGAAAAGAACGGAGAATCGCTCCGCTGTTAGTTCGGCATCGAACTCCGCGCTGTCTCCGGGCAGCAGATCGACCTTGGTTTCAAGAACCGTTTGATTCCCGCATTTCACGAGGAGATTCGCATTGGCGCGGGCCCGAGTGGTGACGAGTCGGACATTGCCAGCGTCGCGGTCGATGGCGATGGCGCCATCCAGCGTGGCGAAGACCGGAGTGCCGATCTTCTGGAACGGATACCAATACTGCGAGAACGTTTTGGTTTCATAAGGTGCGAGCCAAGAAAAATCCGGCTGATCATCCGCGAACGAGCCTGCCATCAGTTCGCCATGCTCACCGTCAAGATCGGTAAGGTTACCATTCCATGCGTCACCGAGGTCCTCCAAGGCCCATTGGAACATCTTCTTGCCGGGGCTCACATGGTGATTTGCGATGTGCATCGTGCCACATTTCCGGGCGTGATCGTAGCCACCGAAAAATTCGTATTTCGAGGGCCCGGCGAAGTAGGAGTTCCCTTTGATGGTGTTCTTGTGGATGCTGATATCCGTGGGATTCCTGTGGTTCTCCACGGCATACCAGCCCTTGTGAATCGGAAAGGCCGCATGGTGGCGGTCATAGTGGTGGTGAACCCAGTTCACATCCTGAGGGAAGAAGAGTTGGTAGTCTTCATTGACGTGGACGCCCGCGTTTTCCCACCACATGAACGGGCATTCCTTTCCGGTCCGGTTGGCCAATTGCACCCGGGTTTCGTAATACGATGCATCCGGCCGCAAGGTGACGCCGACCATGCCCTTGATACGGTATTGGCCCGGAGAAATCGAGGCTTCGGAAAGCCAGCAGATCACCGTGCCGTCCTCAAGCGCTTCGATCTGGTAGTCAACGGGCAGAAACGTCGAAGGGCGGTGATGAAACGGAAAGTTCCACTCCATGCCGCCGGAGATCCAAGAGCCATAGTTGCCCACGAGTACCGGCTTGATGCGCGAGTGGCGGTAGAGGAAATGGTAATCGTTCTTCTTGTCGTAGCCTTCGAAGATCCGCCCGCCCAAGGCTGGCAGTATGATGATGCGTATGTAATCGTTCTCCAGTCGGACCACCTCATATTCAACGTCCGTCAACACGTCCCGCTCCACGCCCTGGGTCACCCTATTGGGATAGGCGTAGCCTGTGGATCCCTGATGCTGGCGGAACTCCGAATACATGGGCATTTCCGACGGCTCAGGAGGGCAGTAGGTCGGAATGGTCATTTTCTCGACGATGGCGGTGACGGGGTTTGGTTGCATAAGTCGATTTTGTGGTGATTGAACTCATCGCGGATACCCGGACAGCTCGAATCATTAGGTTTCAAGTTAGTCCGTTTACTCGTGTTCGGGAATGGCTCATATTCCCGCAGGCGTGGACAATCTTCCTGAAAGAAGAAAGCCGGAGGGCTTCGAAAAACAGCGGTTCTACCGTGTGCCGGACCGGTTCTTGAATCGCATGCGAAGCGAGCCGTTTACCCGGGACTTTGTGGTTTCCTGTCTCGGCTACTTTCCGATCGCTCCCGGCCACTGGGTCGAACGCCCGGCGGGGCTTGAGTTCAACCTGTTGATTCTTGTGGAAAAAGGCTCCGGCTGGATTCTTCTCGACGGGAACCGTCACCGAGTAGAAACCGGCTGGGTAGTCTTTATCCCCAGTCACACGCCGCATTCCTATGGCGCTTCGGACGACGACCCATGGAGTATCTTCTGGTTTCACTTCGAGGGAGCCGGGGCCGATGCCCTGCTTGGTTGGACGACTCTATCGCGAGATTGCCCGATCATCCGATGCGCCCAGTGGGACGCGTTGCGGCGGCAGTTTCTGGCACTGTTCGCAGCGGTTGAGCGCGGCTATAATGAACACACGCTGCTTGAGGTATCGAGGGTCCTCATCAACGTGATCACCCTTCTTCACCGCAATCCCTCATCGGAAGGAATGGGAGTGGCGCAAGGGCGGATCGAGCGTGCCATGCTCCACATTCGGGAAACCCTAACCCAACCACTGACATTGAGCGAATATGCCTCAAAGGCTGGATATTCCGTTTCACGATTCAGTTACTGGTTCCAGCGAATCAGCGGGGTGAGCCCGATGGTTTATCTGAACGAACTGCGTATCCAACAGGGCTGCGAGTATCTCGACACCTCCACGCTGAGTGTCAAAGAGATCGCCTATCGGCTTGGATTCGAGGATGCGCACTACTTTTCCCGCGCCTTCAGTAAATGCACGGGGCAATCCCCATCGGATTATCGTGCTCGCAGCGAGACACGGCCCACGGGCAACCTGCTGTGATTCCCGGTGGAAGCCTGGGTGCGCCTCCCTTCATGAACGAGAGATCCCCAAAAGCATTCAAGCATAGATTAACCGAATGTCTGCATTCACTCCAACTGCAACAGAACACTCCCGTGAGGCACCACGGACTGTTTGTACTTTCCATCAAAACTCCCGAGGCGTTTGTCCTGCCAGATATCGACTATTTCACGTCTCCCGCTGAGGCCGATTTCAGAGAAATCGATTTCAACCACCTCCGTCTTCTCGGTCAGATTGAACAAGGCGACATTCCATTTGTTGGTGTCACCCAACTTCGACACCCAGACGACAAGATCATTTTTCCGATACAACTGGCGGGCCTCGGTCCCATGCTGGTTGATTTCCAGCGCCTTGGCGTTTGTGATCAGGGGCATGACCTGGTCATTGATCATCGTTAGATCGCCTCCGAAGAAAAGCGGTGACTTGGCGATGCACCATAGTGTCATGTGCGTGCGCTGTTCGTCAGGGGTGAAGCTGGACTCGCGTTCCTTTCCCACGGGGCCCCTTCGCGAAATGCGGCCCAGTTGAATCATGTCCAGGTCGGGCCAATGACCTTCACCGCGGTGGGGAGTCCAACTATCGGCACGTTCGAAAGCCCGGTGCAAGGATTTCCAATTGTCCCAGAAGTCTCCATCAACCCGCCATTGGTTGGCGTGTTGTTTGAAGAAATCCCCATCCTTGATATTGGTAGGGCCTGGCGAAGTGCTGAATACCATTTGACGGCCGCAATTCTCAATGGCTTTCGCGTATCCCGCGATCTCGCTCTTGTGTGCCGGCATGTCACGCTCGAAACTGATGAGGTCATCCACTTTCACAAAGTCCACCCCCCATGAGGCGTACAACTGAAACAACGAGTTCAGGTACTCCTGAGCGCCGGGTTTTGACATGTCCAGGCCATACATGTTGTCAAGCCACGAGCAGGTGGAAGAGGTATCGGCAATCATGTCGGCAGTAATGCCGTCGGTCCCCAGCACGGGCGATTTATCCCATACCGCCTGACGCGGAATGCCGCGCATGACGTGGATCCCGAACTTCAAGCCAAGACCGTGGATGTAATCACCAAGCGGTTTGAATCCCTTGTCACCGGTTGCCGAAGGGAACTTGACCGTGTGTGGCAACAGCCTGCCATAGGCATCCATTGCAAGCCAGGGCACATAGCAGCCGCCTTCAGATTCCGGAGCCTGGCATTGTTTGCCCCCGTTCTGTGTGTCCTTGATGTAGTGCGGATAGTACCAGCAGAAGTCCACCACCACGTAGTTCCAGCCATGTTTCAAAAGGTTCTTCGCCATGAAATCGGCATTGGCTTTCACTTCATTTTCGCGAACGGTTGCCCCGTAGCAATTGTAGCTATTCCATCCCATGGGCGGGGTTCTTGAAACGGTTGATTCGCCAACGGCCAAGGAAGCCGGGTTCAACAGGACAGCTGATGCGAGAAACAGGATTTTTTTTATCATATCAGTGGTAGTGAGTGTTGCGTTTTTAAATTTTAATGATTGATGCGCCTGAGGGGGCTCCGCATCATAGCGACCCCTCCTCGGCGGCATTGATGAACCGGAATTCATCAAGCCGACCGCGGAATGTCGGGATGGCATTGGCCTTCACTCGCTCCG
>CALMKO010000138.1 GCA_937867415.1 uncultured Verrucomicrobiota bacterium
AGCGAAAGAAAAAAGCGGGAACCGCCTCTTCATTCACTTGGGCGGTCATAGACACACCCCTTCAATGCCGCGCATCAGCAAGCGGGAACCGCCTCTTCCGGGAATCACTTTCGGCAAACAGGCTAGCTGCGGTTTCCAGATTGACCGAAACCGCCTCACCACTCGCCCTACAAAAACCGCCGGAGGTGACTGCACGATCATGATCATGGCCGAACTTTCCATGGAATGTCCGTTCTACAGGCAGCGAAATCTCCGCGCGAATCTCAGGGACCACGGCTACCCCATCGGGCGCAAACGCATCTGCCGGCTGATGCGCAGCATGGGCCTTGGTGATCAACCGGGCTGCAAGGCGGGGCGGAACTACGGGACGCGCGGGAATTTGGAAAAATCCGGGACGCGTTTTTCGAGGAAGGCCTGCTTTCCTTCGCGGCCTTCTTCGCTCATGTAGTAAAGCAAGGTGGCGTTACCTGCCAGATCGAGCAAGCCCATCTGGCCGTCGCAATCCGCGTTGAGGGCAGACTTGAGGCAGCGCAGGGCGAGCGGTGAATGGGCGAGCATTTCCCGACACCACTGGAGGGTTTCTTTTTCCAAATCGGCGAGTGGAACGACAGTATTGACCAGGCCCATGTCGAGCGCCTGTTGGGCATCATACTGGCGGCAAAGATACCAAATCTCCCGCGCCTTTTTCTGGCCGACGATGCGGGCAAGGTAGCTCGAGCCGAGCCCTCCGTCGAAGGAGCCGACCTTGGGACCGGTTTGGCCGAAGCGGGCATTGTCGGCGGCAATGGTGAGGTCGCAGACGATGTGCAAGACATGCCCGCCACCGATGGCGTAACCGGCGACCATCGCGACGACGGGCTTGGGCAGCGAACGGATTTTTTTCTGCAAATCCAACACATTGAGGCGGGGGATGCCATCCTCGCCGATATAGCCAGCGTGGCCGCGGACTTTCTGGTCGCCACCGGAGCAGAAGGCGAGGTCGCCGGCACCGGTGAGAATGATGGCCCCGACCTTGGGATCCTCGTGGGCGAGGTCGAAGGCCTGTAGCATCTCCTTGACCGTGAGCGGACGGAAGGCATTCCGCACCTCAGGCCGGTTGATGGTGATTTTGGCAATACTTCCCTCATCCGTTGTTTCATAACGGATGTCCTCGAATTCGCGCACAGTGGTCCACATGCCGTGAGCTTGGAGCATTCCCGCGCCGCCCGCAACCTCAGCGTGGGAGCCGATTGAGAAAAAAAACACCCTGCGACCCGAAGGTGGCAGGGTGTTGGGTAAACATTCAGATCGGTCGAAAATCAGCCGGGGATGAGGTGCTTCACCGCGTCGCGCTCTTCCTTGAGCTCGGCGATGGTGGCGTTGATTTTTTCCTGGCTAAAGGCATCGACCGGCAGGCCTTGCACGACTTCCCATGAGCCATCGGCGCGGGTGCGGATGGGCATGGAGGCGATGAGGCCTTTTTCGATACCGTAGGAGCCGTCCGAGCAGACAGCAACCGAGTGCCAATCGCCGGCAGGAGTCGGGGTGATGAGGCTTTTCACCGTATCGAGCGCGGCGTTGGCGGCGGATGCAGCGGAGGATGCGCCACGGGCCTTGATGATGGCGGCGCCGCGTTGTTGGACGGTGCTGATGAAGTCCCCCTTGAGCCATGCGACGTGGGAGATCACATCCGTGACCGGGCGACCGTTGATCTTGGCGTTGGTGAAATCCGGATACTGGGTGGCCGAGTGGTTGCCCCAGATGCAGAGGTTGGTGACCTTGGATTGATGGACGCTGGCCTTTTGCGCGAGCTGGCTTTTGGCGCGGTTTTCATCGAGACGGGTCATGGCGAAGAAGCGGTCCTTGGGGACGCCCTCGGCATTGTTCATGGCGATGAGGCAGTTCGTGTTGCACGGGTTGCCGACGACCAGCACGCGGATGTCCTTGGCGGCGTTGCGGGCGATGGCCTTGCCCTGGCCGGTGAAGATCTTGCCATTGATGCCTAACAGATCATTACGTTCCATCCCCGCTTTGCGTGGCACGGAGCCGACGAGCAGGGCCCAGTTCGCCCCCTTAAATCCTTCATTGAGGTCGGCAGTGCCTACGACATTGTTGAGGAGCGGGAAGGCACAATCGTCGAGTTCCATCATCACCCCGGTGAGGGCCGGCATGCCGGCCTCGATTTCGATCAGGCGCAGGTTCACGGGTTGGTCGGGGCCGAAGACAAATCCTGAAGCGATGCGGAAAAGCAGTGCATAGCCGATCTGGCCAGCGGCACCGGTGATGGAGACAGTGATGGGAGCTTTCATGAGATGCGGGGAGTGTTAGGAAAAATGACGGGGAGGCTTACTTGACGGCGGCGAGGATCTGCTCGGTGAGCATTTGCACGAGTTTCTCCGCCTCGGGGTCGAGCTTGCCGCTGTTTGAAGAAGCGGATTGGCTTGGGATCTGGCAGACGGTGCCCGGGTTGAACTCAGCGTTATCACAGAGTTGGCATTCCTTCCAATTCGCGCGCTTGTCTTCCATGCCGAGCACCTTGCGGAGGGCGATGAGTTCCTGTGCCTGGCCACCGGTGATGGTGAGCAGTTTGCCGCCATTGAGCTGGGAAGCAACCCAGATGGTTTTGCAATAGGACTCGACGTTTTCCATTTTCCAATAGGCATCCTCGATGTCCTTACCCCAGGTGATGACACCGTGGTTGACCATGAGCACGGCCATGTGATCGACAGCGGCATCGCCCACGGCCACCGCGTTGGCGGGGGTTCCGGGGGTTTCATATTTGGAGAGCCCGATCTGGCCGAGGAAGACTTCCGCCTCGGGAATCATGCAGGTCGGTGGCTGGACACCGGCCACGGCGAAGGCGGTTCCGTGCGGTGGGTGAGCGTGGCAGCAGGCCTTGGCCTTAGGCTGGCGCTTCATGATGGCGAGGTGGGTCATGCACTCGGAAGTGCGCTTGTATTTCCCGGCGAGTTGCACGCCCTCCATGTCCACCAAGCACATTTGCTCGAGCGTCATGAAACCCTTGGAAACGAGGGTGGGAGTGCAAAGGACCAGATTGTCGCCGACCCGGATGGTAAGGTTGCCGCCGTTGCCGTCGGTGTATTCACGGGCCCACATGCGCTTGCCGATGTCCACCATGCGCTGCTTGAGCTCGACGATGGGAGCGGAGTGGAAAAACGCGTCGATCTCCGCAGGAGTCTTCGGGTCCTTGCCGGGGGTCCACTGGTATTCGTAGTTCGGGAGAATCGGCTCTGCATAAACGGCCGGAGCAGCGGCGGCACCACCACCTGCACGAACCGGGCCGATGCCGTCGCGGAGAACATCCTTGGCCGAAGGCGTGAGAATCGCACCCTTGGGGATGTCTGCGGCGGATTTGCCGGATTTCAGAAGGGCCTCGATGTCAGCGGCGGTAAAGACTTTGTTACTCATGTGGTTTAACGGTTAGAAGACGATTGAACAGGTGGCTCGTAGGAAAGAGAGTCGAAGATGGCGACGGTGATGGCGTCGATGGGGATGGGAAAATCAAAGGGCGCGGTGGCCTCGGCACCTTCCACGATGCCGACGATGTCACCATCGCCAGCGCCCATATTGTCATAGGTGACGAGGGATGACTGGGAAGTGATGGCCGGGGCGGTGCGGCAGGCATCGTTGAATTGCCCGGCATCGAGCGGATTGACCATGAGCCAACGGCCCCCTTTGAACGAGGGGTCTTGGATGCTCAGGGTCACGCGACCGATGACTTGGGCGATACGCATTTAGGGATTTGAGATTTCAGATTTGAGATTTCAGATTTAATCCACGATGCCTTGGATGAAGTTGCGGATGGGTGAGGACTCGTCGTGGACGATGTGTCGAGCGCCGAGGCCGTCAGTGGAGACCATGACCTTGGAGTGGAGGCCCGCGCCGAAGAGGTCGATGGCGACCATGGGCGCGCCGGAAAGTCCGTGCTCGGGGTCGAGGGCCTGGCACAGCATCATTTTCTGTCCCTTGAGAGAGGGATGGCAATGACTGCTGACCGCATGGCCGACGACTTGGGCAAG
>CALMKO010000139.1 GCA_937867415.1 uncultured Verrucomicrobiota bacterium
ACGCTCTCAATGGCGGCGCGGGCAATGATATCTACCAATGGAATCTTGGCGACGGGGATGATGTCATCAATGACGATATTGGCTCGACTGGCCAAGGCGCGGTTAACCGCCTAGTCTTCGGCCCAGGAATCCTGCCCACGGATGTGACGAGTGAGAGCGTGCCATCATCCACACAACACATCAGATTTGTAGTCCGTCAGAACGGTGTGGTCAGCGGCTCGGTGACGATCAATTTCTGGACTTTCATCTTCAGCAGCCCGCAGCACAAAGACACTTGGCGAGTCGAGTTCAACAATGGCGATAAATATTATCAAGCTCTCTTGCCTACGTCGGGCAGTGACACGCTCATTGGCACCGGGGAGTCTGATAACTTCCACGGTTATGCAGGCAACGATACCTTGAACGGAAATGGCGGCAACGATGTCTTGGCGGGAGGCGTTGGGAATGACCATCTTCTGGGTGGTTTAGGCAGCGACGAATACCGCTTCAACCGTGGTGATGGACGAGATGTGTTAACTGAAATGGCAGAAGCCAATTCGACCAATACAGTCGTTCTTGGCGGAGGAATTCTCCCATCTAAGGTTGGAGTGTTCCGCTTCCACGATTCTCTGGTCTTATTTGATCACCTATCGGATTCCACTCTGGAGATTAGGGGTTGGTGGCCATTAAACTTGGCACCGATCCAAAAAGTCGTCTTTTCCAATGGGGTTGAGTGGTCTTCCCTCGAAATCACAGAAATGGTGCCCACGACGGGCGACTTTAACATGGATGGGATCAGTGATTTTGCGGCCTATTTGAGGGGAATCAGCGTTGGTAATCTCGATATGGATGGCGATGGACTTTTAAACAACGTCGAGCTGCTTCTAGGATTGAATCCACTAATGATGGATTCCGACGAAGATGGACTTTCCGACCTAACCGATACCGATTTTGGCGGTGGTACAGGCTCGGGACCTCTCACAATTACCATTCATTCACCGAGTTCCGCCATCATTACCGAATAATCTCTTGCTAATCTAGAATTGCCGTATCTAACCAATATGAAATCTTCAATTTCCACAATCCGTGCGGTTTTTTTAGGATGCACGCTAGCACTCGCTATAAGTTCGTGCGATAGTCCCAAAAAAAATCAATCGGCAGAACTTTCTACGTCTTCAGGCGATAGAGCACAGAATCCTAGACTAAACATTCCAGCTGCCGGGCAGGGGGCGCAGGAAAAGATTATTCGGCCAGACGATGTCGATGTTAATTCCTTGATTTCCGATCCTTTTGCCGCAGATAGAAGCCTTCCCTTGCCTCTTCTCGCCGTTGGCAAGGCGGATGCAACCGAAGACGGAGCGCTCGCTAAATTCCTGGAAGAATACCGGCTTGTAGCGGCGACTGGAGATCTCACTTCGCTTGAAAGGTTCCTCGCGACTTACCCAAAAGGGATGCGTTCGCACGCCCTGCGAAACAATCTCGCCCAGCTCTACTACGCGAAGGGTGAATTCTCGAAATCCTACGCCATGTGGAACGAGGCATGGAATGCGGCAAAGAATTTAGATACTCCGGTGGGCCAGAGATTGGGAGATGATGCGTTTGCTGGATTGGCGCGCCTCTTGGTGCTCTTCGGTCGAAAAGAAGATCTCAGTTCACTTTTGTCGATGACCTCTGATCGACCCTTGAGCGGGATCGCAGCGGAAGGCCGCCTTCAAGCGGTGGAAGCATTGAGTTCCATGGAAAACTGGCAGGAACAGGCATTTAAATGCGGCCCTTTTGCGCTGTTTCGTATCCGTGCCCAGCTCGGCCTGCCCGACCCATTGCATCCGTTGATCGAAGAGGAGAAATCGACGGTCAAGGGCACAAGCATGGCGCAGTTGGTTGGTCTGAGTGAGCGCATCGGCATGCCAATGCAGGTTGTAAAAATCACCAACGACCAACCCATCCCGACTCCCTCCGTCGTCTATTGGAAGCTTGGCCATTACTCCGCAGTGGTAGCGGTCGATTCGAAAGGTTCCTACATCGTTGAGGACACAACTTTCTCCAAGCCCATCCATATCACGCCGGAGGTCATGCAGTCGGAGTCAAGCGGCTACTACCTTGTTCTTAGAGACGCCGTGCCAGAATCTCAGGGGCTTGTTTCCAACACCGAGGCGGGAGATATTTGGGGACGGATGAGCCCACCTACGACCGACCCCGACGATCTAGGTGGGGAGCCAGATTGCAACGAGGGAATGGCGGGCTGGTCGTTGGGAAAACTCAATACCAACCTGCGCATTTCCGACACCCCGATCGGTTACTCTCCCGGCGTCGGCCCCGATGTTGCGTTTACTGTCACATTCAATGCTCGTGATTCCTCACAGAGCAGCACCCCGAACTATTCAAACATCGGGATGAAATGGACCTTCAACTGGCTGCAGTTCATCGTGGACAATCCCACACAGCCGCTTGCCAACGTGCAACGCCAGCGGGCTGGGGGAGGTCTTGAAACCTACCGCTCCTTCGACCAATCGACAGGTTTTTACGCCCTTCAATCGAGATCCTCAACCAAGCTTCAGAAAACCGGCACATCCTCCTACGTCTTATGGCACCCGGATGGCAGCAAGGAGATATTCGGGCAATCTGACGGCGTCCTTTCCGGATCACGCAGGATCTTCCTCACCAAACAAATCGATGCCTCAGGCAACGAGCTGAATTTCCAATACGACGCTTCCAAGCGCCTCGTGAAACTCGTCGATGCCGTCGGCAAAGAAACCACTCTCGGTTACACCTACGCGCCCGATCCATTCCGCATCACCTCCGTTACTGACCCTTACGGGCGGGTCGCCACTCTCAGTTATCACCCAAGCGGACGCCTGGCCTCTACCACCGACACTATCGGTATCCAGTCAAAATTCATTTATGATTCCTCGCAAGAACTGACGATTTTGAGGACCCCCTATGGCGACACGAAGTTCGATACTCTCAATGTTGGCACCTCGCGACAGGTCACCATTACCAACCCACTTGGTCACCGGACCCGTTACCAGACCGTCACCTATTCACCCGCCGCAGCGGGGATTCCAGATGGACTCACGGCCCAGGAAAACGTCAATCCCGAAGTGCCAGTCGCCACCACCGGCTACAGCACCCGCGTTACCTATCACTGGGGGGAAAAGGCGATGCACTTTTTCGAGGGAGACCACAGCAAGGCCACCCAGTACTTCTGGATGCAGAGCTCCGTTAGCTCCTACGTCGGGACAGAAGTTCTCAAGGCCGTCCGCAAACCCTTCGAGGGCATGGTCTTCTTCCAATATCCGAACCAGCCCGCCCCCCACCTTGCCGGCACGCTGGACAAGCCCATCACCACCGCCACCCGCCTGCCCGATGGCCAGGTTCAAATCTCTCGTGCGGAATACAATGCCTGGGGCCAGCCGGTAAAACTCACCGATCCTCTTGGACGCGAAACCCTCATCGACTACGATCCGACCGGACAGCTCGCCGTAAAGGTCCGCCAGAAAGTCGCCTCAGGCCACGAAACCCTCTCCGAAATCCTCTCCTACAATGCCGCCTTCCAGCCTCTCCAGATCAAGGACGCGGCAGGGAAGATCTCCACACTCACCTATAATTCCCGTGGTCAGCTCGCCTCCCTGACCGATCATCTCGGAGAGACCATCACCACCACTTATCAGGAAAACCCAGCGGCACCCGGCTATGCCCGCCCGTTGAGTGTCGTCTCAAACCGAGGCCCCAGCTCCACCATCGCCTACGATTCGCTGGACCGCCCTGCCACCACCACCGACGAAGACGGCTACACCGTCGCCTACGAGTATGATGCCTTCAATCGACTCAAGAAAGCCACCTACCCGGACGCCACCACCGAGCGCTTCGAATACCAACTTCTCGATCTCGTAAAAACTTACGACCGCGAGGGCAAGGTCAGCGAGACCGGCTACAACGCCAGCCGCCAGACCATCTGGTCGCGGGATTCGCTTAACCGCCTCACCCAATACGAATGGTGCCTCTGCGGTGCCTTGCAGAAACTCACCGATCCTTCCGGAAACGA
>CALMKO010000140.1 GCA_937867415.1 uncultured Verrucomicrobiota bacterium
ACCTCGCCCCCTGGGACGTCGCCCTGGTCCGCTCGCCCGCCGACAAGTCCCAATAGAAACAACACCATGCCCACCCCGCGCACCCAAGTCCTTCTCGCCAACCCCCGTGGCCTCCGCATCGAGTTCCGTCTCGACGACGCCACGCTGCGCTTGTGGTGGTCGCCACGCGCGGGAGCTTCGTTCGATTCCTCAGACCGAAATTTCTCCAGCCGGGACGACCATCTTGATGTGTTCGCTCAGATCGATGTGGAGCACCTGCCGCTCGATCAATTCCTCCGCTGCGACTACGATGCCTACCGCGCCGTCCTGCACTACGCACACGGTTCCTTGACCCTGGCCACGGTTCCGGACGCAGCCGCCGTGCGCCTTTCCGCAACGTTTCCGCTGATCGTCAATTTCCAGACCCACCGCTACGACGAACGCCTCGGCTTCGACGGAACCGGATGGCTTGTCAGTCACGTCGAACCTGCCGGGCGCTTCAAATTCTCCGCACGTCTCGGAGGAGGGGCTGGCCAAATGTGCCATCAACCGATCACCGAAAAATGGCGTTCGCTTTACGCGCGAGTCGAGGCCGCCGTCGGGCAGGCGCTGGTGATCGCACTCGGCCTGGAAGGCGACGCCATCGACACGGTGGCGAAGGAGTTCGCCGGGCTCTCGGAAGACGCTCTGACCGCACGCGTGGAAACGCGACTCGCTGCCGATCTGCGATGCGGAAGCCCAACCTTCCGCGGTGAAGAACCACAACTCGCTGAGGCCATCGCCGCGACCCGCCGTTCGCTGCACTCCTGCATCGACGATTCCGGCGCGGTGCGCGCGGCGTTGAAGGAAGTTTACTACCTCATCTGGATCCGCGACGCCGCCTTCGCCTTCAACTATCAGGCCGCCAGCGGCTGGCTGCACCGCCACACGGAATGGTGCGAGTTGCTCTTTGCCAATCCGCTCACCGTGGACGAACCCGGCGTGCCGCGCGGGCGCACTTTCGGCCAGCTTATCAGCCGCACCTTCGGCAAACTTGAGGAGGACGGCCTCTACTACGCGGTCTGGTCGGCCTTCACCCACTGGGTGCAGACGGGCAATGACCGCTTCGTCACCGGTCCGAATCTCGACCTGCTCGAAGAAGCGCTCGTGTGGGTGGAAGACTACATCTTCGACGAGGGCAGGGGACTTTTTGGTCAACGCCTCATCGACGAAAGCCCCATGCGCACCTCGCGTGACAATGGCTGGGACGCGGCCATCGGCCGCCCCGGCGCATCGGAAGGCGTTTATCTCGCAGGCAAGCCCGGCGCCAAGAGCTTCGACGTTTACATCAATTTGCTCATGCTCGGCACATATCGGATGTTGGCTGCCCTGCCGACGACGCCGCAAGCCGCCGCGTATCGGCTCAAGGCCGAGAACCTGTGGAAGCAACTCGAACCGCTTCTCGCGGTTGATGGCCTCCCCGCGTTCGGCGAGATGCTGATGGAAGACGGCACCAGCGAGATCGCCCCGGCCTTCACGCCGAAGACCGCGATCTATGTCTGGGCCCTCAGCCTGCCCACGCTGGCACCGATCCCGCACATCGACGCGATCCGCCTGCGCGTCCTTCGCGCCGTGATGGCCGCGCCGCGCATGCATTGGAACAATTCGCTCGCGGTGCTCGTAGCCGCCATCGACCCGCTCCAGTGCGACGAAGCGGAACTGCTCGCCGTCCTGCACGCGCTGACCGAGCAAGCGCTGAAGCCAGGGAAATACCTCCCCATAGGCGGCGCGCTGCCGGAGAAATTCGATGCGGAAGAAGGGGCTTACTACGACGACATCCGCCCGCAGGCCTTTGCCCAGGCGTCCTTCCTCGCCGCTGCGACCAGCCTCGGCGTGCGGCGTCTGCCCTTCGGCCTCGCCGTGCGTCCCACCCGCACCCTTGCCCGCCTCGATGCCTACGCGTGGCGCGATGCCGAGATCGACTTCGTCTTCCCGAGCGATGCGACCAACCGTCAGCTTGTGATCAACGGCACACCCTCGCCGAACTCCTGGCAGATCCCGGAAAACCTCCTTCGGCCCGATCGCAACGAAGTGAGCTGGGCTCCGGGCGAATCTTCCTGCGTGCTCGCACGGTCAAACGTCCGTCTGCTCGCCGTTCACGCCGAAGCCGAGGCGGTGGCCTACCACATCGAGTCTTTCGGTGAGTCCGAATTGGCGTTCACCGCAAATCCAAGTGGCGCCCACCTCAACGCCCGCGGCGTGAACCCCGTCGTCATCCGGGAGGGAAATCTCTGGTTCGTCCGCTTCGATCACGCCGGCACAGCTGTGGTAACAATCACATCATGAAACTCTACAGCACACCAGGCCATCAGATTCCCGATTGCGCAAACGCTATCGTAATTCAATAAAAATCAACGCCGTAAATCTACCATGAATAGCACATCTAATTCCCAACTGAAAAAACGTATTATCATTGCCATGGTGACATTCTTCTCAGTCACCGCGGCGAGAGCTGCGGACATTGCCACAACTCTTCATTTAAATCCGGACCTATCCAGGGAGGCAAACCCTTTGGTTTCCGTCCTGGGGTTTGATGCCGGGCAGCTGGTTGTCGCAAATTCGATTGCTGTGTTGGTATTCGGAATTTGTCCTTTACTCATTTATGTTGTCTTCGGCCCGGCAAGGTTTGACGGACAAGTTGACAGTATTCCTCAGTATATTTCTATACAGCTTTTCCGCTCCAAACTGTCTCGAAGCCAGTTTCTTCGTGGAGTGTTCTTGGGGTGTCCACTTCCCAAAAACTGGCTGCAAACAACGAGAATGATCGGCTTTGCGTATTCGTGGACCCTTGTCTTTGGAAGTCTGCAGGCGACCTTCGCTTGGTGGGCAACACATCACTGGGGAATGGAATGGTATAGACAATACCGAGGAATAATTAATTTTCATAATTACCCGGTTATCGAACTCATTTCACTGGTTCCGGTATTTTACATCTTGTGTTACCTCTTTTTCCGACATGAGTTCAACGGCTATGTCCTTCGGTCGTCGAAAGCTGAGGAATCCCCGAGCTCGTCCTCTGACGCGTCTGGTAGTGGGTGCGCATGCTCGCCGTTCCGAGAAAACACTTCAAACCATGAATACTGAATCTATCCGCACGCCGCTCGCCATCGCCGAATCCCTCACCGAACTCTGGTCGCCTCAGGTTATCGCCGAGGTGGACGATATGTATGTGAAAGTCGCCAAGGTGCAGGGCGAAATAACTTGGCACACCCACGAGAACGAAGATGAGTTATTCTTCATCTTACGCGGCGTTTTGACCCTGGAACTGGAATCCGGTCTGGTGACTCTTCGCCCCGGCGAACTCTTTGTAGTGCCACGCGGAGTGCGACATCACCCCATAGCACAGGAGGAGTGCCTGGTCATGCTGTTCGAACGCAAAGCCACCGCCCACACCGGCGACACCACAACCAAGCAAACGCGTTCCATCGTGGCACAACTCCGCTGGCTTGAAACCCAAAAGGCGCACGCCTGAAACCCACCATCTCATTTCCCATGAACCGATTTCTCTCCGGAGCCGACTCCATTTTCGACTACATCAAAGCCACCGCCGAACCGGACGGCGATGGATTGCGTTGGCGGACGTATGACTATGCCGACGAGCCGCACTACCACTTCAATATATTCAACGGGGTGGGGGGCATTCCGCTTTTCTTGTGCGCATTCTACAAGGCCCGGAAGAATCCCGAGGCGCTGACCCTCGCCGAGGGTGCGGTTCGCTGGTGCATGACCGCCAAGCCGGAGGCAGATTGCTACGAGCGCGGGCTGCAACTCGGCCGCAC
>CALMKO010000141.1 GCA_937867415.1 uncultured Verrucomicrobiota bacterium
CAGGCGCAGGAGGCAAATGGAAAAGCCTGTAGCGGCGTGTCTATGACCGCCGATGTGACATTATCCGCCTTGTCGCAGCCGATAGGCTCTGGGCGAGACACCGACGGTTTTGGTGAATTGGCGCGTGAAATAGTTGCTATCGTTAAACCCGATATCGAAAGCGATCTCCGTCACCCGCTTATCCGTGTGACGGAGCAGGCTGCACGCGCGGTTGATGCGTTGCTCGATGGCCCATGCCAGGGGGGAGGTTCCCATGGCGGATTGGAAGATTCTCAAAAAACTTCGCTGGGACATGTTTGCGATGCTGGCGAGTTCCTCCAGATTTAACTCACGGTGGATATTCCGCTCCAGATGGGAAAGCGCCTCGCCGATCCGTAACAAGGCCCGCCCGTCTGGTGATGGGCTGCGCCCGTAACAACGGGAAAGCAAGCCGATGATCTGCATGAAAGCCGCTGTTGCCATGAATCCGAATCCCGGCTCGCGCGCCTGCAGTTCGGTCTCAAGGCGATCAGTCAGCTCGATGACCATCCCCAATTCCTTGCCGCTGAGGTGCAGCCTGCCCTTGCTCATCTGGCGTTTTTTCCGGACGGGCTCGATGGTGAAAAGCGCATGATATCCTGCCACGGATGGCAGATCGAGAAGTCCCATCTGCAGTCGGTTTGGCTGATAGAGGATATTCACCAGCCTCAAATCCAGCAAATCCCGGTATTCATGCTCCCTCCGACCGGTCATAACGAATACGTCACCGGCTGTGAGCTCCCACGACTCGGACCCGGTCACATGCAGGCACTTGCCGCCTGTCACGATCACCAACTCCGTGAATTCGTGGGCATGAGGTTCGAAATGTTCCTGCGGCTCCCTGCGCTCCACGCTGATGGGGAAGCCATCCGGGTGGAACCACTCATCGATTTTCAGGATGCGTTTCATTGGCGGAATCGTGCTTGTAATTGGCCAAACAGTAGAGGTTTTTAGGCCTGCTCTGGTTCAAATTGAAAGACCTTAATTCTGACCCATCTTTTTATGCCAAAGTCCTCCAAGTCGATCGCCCAATCCTACAAAATCGCCCAAGCCGCCTATGCCGATCTCGGTGTGGATACCGACGCAGCCATGGCCAAGCTGGCTGGAATCCCGATTTCCCTGCATTGCTGGCAAGGCGATGACGTGGGTGGTTTCGAGAACTCCGGCGAGGGGCTGAGCGGCGGCATCGCAGTGACGGGAAACTATCCCGGCAAAGCCCGCACCCCTGATGAACTTCGCGCCGATCTCGACAAGGCGCTTTCCCTGATCCCAGGGAAACATCGCTTGAACCTCCATGCCTTTTACGGCGAGTTCGGTGGCAAGAAGGTGGACCGCAATGAAATCCGCCCCGAGCACTTCGCCACTTGGATCGACTGGGCGAAGTCCAATGGCATGGGCATGGACTTTAACCCGACCTGCTTCGCGCATCCGAAAGCGGCGGATGGCTTCACCCTCTCTCACCCGAAAAAGGCAATCCGGGATTTCTGGGTGGAGCACTGCATCGCTTCCCGCGAAATCGGTGCCGCCATGGGTAAGGCACTCGGATCTCCCACCGTCACCAACGTCTGGATTCCGGACGGTTACAAGGATACTCCCTACGACCGGCTTGCTCCGCGTCAGCGGCTTGCCGATTCCCTCGACCGCGTCTTCGCCAAGAAACTCAATCCCAAGCACCACCTCGACGCAGTCGAGTGCAAGCTCTTCGGCATCGGTAGCGAAAGCTATGTCGTGGGGTCGCATGAATTCTACATGGGCTATGCGATCAAAAATCAAAAATTGCTTTGTCTCGATGCCGGTCATTTCCATCCCACGGAAGGTATCGCGGACAAGCTGACCTCCGCCTTGTTGTATGTGCCGGAAATTCTCCTGCACGTGAGCCGCGGAGTCCGCTGGGACAGCGACCATGTCGTCACGCTGGATGATGCGCTGCAATCCATCGCCTCCGAACTCGTGCGGAACAAGCTGCTCGCGCGCACCCACATCGGCTTGGATTTCTTCGACGCCAGCATCAATCGCATCGCTGCATGGACCATCGGCACCCGCAACACCCTCAAGGCTTTGATGATGGCGCTGCTGGAACCCGCCGCGCTGCGTGAGTCGGAGAAATCCGGCGATCTCACGGCACGGCTCGCCTTGATGGAAGAGGCGAAAAGCCTGCCATGGGGGGCGGTGTGGGATGCCTATTGCGAATCGCAGAACGTGCCCGTGGGAGCGGATTGGCTGGCCGAGGTGAAAGCCTATGAATCCACCGTGCTTTCCAAACGTGCTTGAATCAACTCGCTAAAAACTCACTAAAAACTCACTGAATATCTGAATTATGAACCCGATTGTTGGCGTTATCTATCACTGGCTAGGAGGCCTCGCTTCCGGATCTTTCTATGTCCCATTCCGCGGAGTGAAGCGCTGGTCATGGGAAACTTCCTGGCTGGCCGCCGGGGTGTTTTCTTGGATCATCGCCCCCTGGGTATTTGCCACCTTGAACACCACCGATCCGGTCACGGTGCTCAAGGAGACTCCCGGGCAGGTCTGGTTTTACAGCTACCTGTTCGGCGCGTTGTGGGGCATCGGCGGGCTGACATTCGGACTTGCGATGCGCTACCTCGGCATGTCGCTGGGGATGGCGGTGGCCCTGGGATACTGCACGGTTTTCGGCACCTTGATCCCACCGCTTTTCAAGGGTGAGTTCAAGGCCAAGCTGATCGACCAGCCAAGCGGCTTGTGGATCCTTGCCGGACTTGCCGTCTGCGTGATCGGCATCGTCGTCACGGCCATGGCAGGCAAGGCCAAGGAGGGTGAAATGACCGAGGAGCAGAAACGCGATACCGTCAAAGAGTTCAGTTTCAAAAAGGGCATCCTTGTGGCCACCTTCTCCGGCGTCATGAGCGCGTGCTTCGCCTTCGGCCTCACCGCCGGCGACTGGATCCGCGCGACCACCTACAATGTGGACATGGTCAACAGCGCCAAGGCGGCGGGCAAGACGCTGGACCGGACGTCCGAGCCCTCGGGGGGCGATGACAAGGGATTCGCCGATTCTCTCGCATCCGCCAACTTGTTCGCGCCGGGCGAGGTCGGCTCGATGACGACGGTGCTGGGTCTGCTTGAAGAGCCCCTCACCGCGCAGGCCAAAGTCGCCGCGCTCAAGGCCAAGCCGGTATTGACTGCTGACGAGACAAAGGCGCTGGCCGTGATCGAGGGGAAAATCCCTGCCGCGATCCAAAAAGCCCAGGAAACCCTCGCAGCTGTCAAAGCATCCAGCCATCCCATCGCCACCCGCATCGCTGCCTACGGGGACCAGCTCGCAGGCCCCGCAGCAGATCCCAAGATCTTCGGGATCGTGGATCATCTTTCCTATCTCTCTGAAAAAGAAACGGCCTTGGGCGTGTCAGCCTCGGGCGCGGATTTGAAGGAGATCCATGACAAGCACCATCTCTGGACGGGATTGCCAGTGCTGATCGTAGTTCTGTTAGGCGGCTTCACGACCAACTTTGTCTGGTGCCTGATCCTGAATCTCAAGAACAAGACCGGATATCAATACTTCAGCGCGAAGCCCGGTGCGCAATCGCCGCTCGCCAACCTGTCGATCCAGGCGGGTGAGGGGGCTTCGTTCGACGGGCGCAAGGACCCATCTTCCGTGCCTCTTCTCGGAAACTACCTCTTCGCCGCCTTGGCTGGCACGCTTTGGTATTTCCAATTCTTCTTCTACTCGATGGGAGAGACTCAAATGGGAGATTACAAGTTCAGCAGTTGGACGCTTCACATGGCATCGATCATCATTTTCAGCTCGATCTGGGGACTTGCCCTGCGCGAGTGGAAAGGTGCCAGCCCGAAAGCCAAAGGCCTCCTTTTCGCCGGGCTTGGAATTCTCGTGCTGTCCACGGTCATCATCGGCTACGGCAACTACGTTGGCGGTGCCAGCGGGCATTGAATCCCCCGTCTCATGCTTGAATCATGGGTCCGGGATGAATTGGTATCGATTGGTTTGAAGACATGCGCCATAGTCCGCGCGTGACCGACTCCTTCCTGAAAAACTGCTTCCTCGCGGCCCGTCCGAAAACCCTGCCCGCCGCCATCGTCCCGGTCTGGGTGGGGTGTGCCTTGGCTTGGAAACTCACCGGTAAGTTCGAGCTGATGCTCGCACTCGCCACGCTCGTGGGCGCGATCGCCATCCAGATCGCCACGAACTTTTTCAACGACGCCATCGACGCGCGGAAGGGGGCGGATACCGAGCGCCGCCTCGGCCCGACACGCGTCACCGCATCCGGCAGGATGGATTCCAAGACTGTCATGCGCCTCGCGAGCGCGTTCCTCGCGCTGGCCGTGATCTGCGGAGTGGTTCTCTATCAGGCAAGGGGTTGGCCGATCCTGATCATCGGGCTGCCATCGCTTTTTCTCACCTACGGCTACACCGGCGGACCATTCCCGCTCGCCTATCGAGGCATGGGGGAGCTTTTTGTCATCGGCTTTTTCGGCTTGGTCGCAGTCGCTGGCACGGTTTTCATCCAAACGGGTGATTGGCCACGCGAGGCGATCCTGTTAGGTTTCCAGATCGGGCTCTTGTCAGCGGTCCTCATTTCCATCAACAACCTGCGGGATCGTGAGGAGGATACAAGCACCGGCAAGCGCACGCTGGCCGTGCGATTCGGCCCCAAGGCGGGCGTCATCATCCTTTGGTTAGAGGTGAAGCTGGCGGTGTTTGCCGGCCTTTACTGGATTGCCTTCGATCAACCCAATTTCGCCATCGCTGGGGCGCCGGTGTTCCTCATCGGCCTGAGAATCCTCTGGGGGGTGATGACCCTTCCCCCGGGCCCGGCGTTCAATCGCCTGCTGGCAATGGGTGCGGTGCAGCTGTTGATGTTTGCGGCGCTTTTTCAGGTCATCTGCCTGCTACCGCAGTCGCGGTAATGCTCACACCGTGCCACGGCGGTTCAGCTCGTCCACCTGCTCGTTGAGCGTCCAGAAATCATAGAGCCAGCCGATGAGGAAAAGCCCGCCGGTGAAGAACCAGAGGATCCCGGTCAAGAACTTGCCGAGATAGATCCGGTGCACGCCGAACACGCCGAGGAAGGTCTGTAAAATCCATGCCACCGAGTAATCGTGCTTGCCACAGGTGAATCGTGAATCCGCTTGGCGATCCATGCCGGGAATCAAAAACAAGTCGATCAACCAGCCGATTCCTAACAAACCAGCGGTGAAAAACCAGATCGTGCCCGAGATCGGCTTGCCGAAATAAAATCGATGCGCTCCGGTGAAGCCGATGATCCACAACAGATAGCCGATTGATTTGCGATGCGTTTTCATGAGGATGTTAGAAATGGATAGTCGGTGTAGCCGACCGGGCCATCTCCGTAAAATGTGGCTGGATCCGGAGCATTCAGGGTGGCGCCGGTGCGGAAGCGCTCGACCAGGTCGGGATTGGCGATGGCGGCTTTCCCGAAAGCCACCGCATCGACCGCACCCGAGCGAATCGCCTCGCGAGCGGACTCTGCGGTGAAGCTTTCATTGGCGATGTAAACTCCGCCGAAGATTTTCTTGAAACTCGGCCCGAGCGGGGCTTCCTCAAAGTGCTCGCGGGCACAGACAAACGCGAGCTTGCGCTTTCCGAGCTCAGCGGCCACGTGGAGAAAGACAGCGGCCAAATCCGAGTCCCCCATATCATGCGCATCCCCGCGGGGCGCGAGGTGCATCCCGACCCGATCCGCCCCCCAGACGGAGGTGACGGCATCGGTCACTTCGAGCAGGAAGCGGGCCCGGTTCCCGATGCTTCCGCCATACTCATCGCTGCGCCGGTTGGTGCTGTCCTGGAGGAATTGATCGATGAGGTAGCCATTCGCGCCGTGGATTTCCACCCCGTCGAAGCCAGCGGCTTGGGCGTTTTCCGCCGCGCGCCGGTAGTCGGCGATGATTCCGGGAATCTCAGCCAAGTCGAGCGCGCGAGGGCATACGAACTCCTTCATGGGGCGCAGGAGGCTCACATGTCCCTTCGCCGCGACCGCGCTTGCGGAGACCGGAGCCCGGCCATCCAGATAAACCGGGTCTGAGATCCGGCCCACATGCCAGAGCTGGAGCAGGATTTTCCCGCCCGCCTGATGCACGGCGCTGGTGACGAGTTTCCACCCAGCCACCTGCTCTGCCGACCAGATTCCCGGGGTATTCGGGTAGCCCACGCCCTGCGGGGAAATCGATGTGGCTTCGGACAGGATCATGCCGAACTGACTACGTTGTTCGTAGTACTCCGCCATCAGAGAATTGGGCACTCGCCCTTCGGACGCGCGGCAACGCGTCAGCGGGGCCATGACCATGCGGTTGGGCAGGTGGAAGGCTCCGGCTTGAAGCGGAAGAAACAGAGGATCTGACATGAAACAGGAGGCTGCGGTTAGAGGCTTTTCAGATAGGCGATGCTTTGCTGGATGCTTGCCAGGGCGTCCGGCGATTGATCCTGCTCGACATGGCAGTGCTTTACCCCGGCCGCCTTGGCAGCGACGATGATGGGCTCCATCGGGATGGAGCCCTTACCCAGTTCCTTGAACGCCTCTTTCGGCAGGCCGGAGCCGAAGTTGGGCACCGCGACATCCGCCTTGAGATCCTTGAGGTGAAGCTGGGAAACCCGGCCTGTTAGCTTTTGAAGCAGTTCCACGGGATCCATACCCGCAACCTTGACCCAGAAGATGTCGATCTCGAATTGCATCTCTTTTGAGAACTCCTCGATAAACACATCATAGCCGCTTTTCCCGCCTTCCTTGGGCTCGAACTCGAAGCTGTGATTGTGATAGGAAAGCTGGATGCCCGCAGCCTTCGACATGGCGGCAGCCTTGTTGGCGTGGGCGGCGACTTTTTTGTAATCGTCCAAGGTGGAACGGTTGGGCCCGTGGAGGAACGGAATCACCAAGTGGCTCAGGCCAATTTTTTTGGCCTTTTCCAGAATCCTGGCGAAGTCCGACATCTCGGCGTCCTTGGGATTGACCACGGTGTCCCACTCGAAGTGCGCCGAGTGGATGGCGAGGCCCGCGTCCTGCGCCGCTGAGATCATGGCGTCGGACTTGGGAAATCCGTAGAGCTCCACCTGCTTGTATCCCGCCGCGGCGACCTGTTTCAAAGTGGCGACAGGGTCTTTTTCAAGCTCGTTGCGCAAGGTGTAGAGCTGGATGCCGATTTCCCTGCGGTAAGCATTGTCGGCCTCCAAGGCCATTAGTGTGCCGATTTGGCTCAGTGCGATGGGGGCGGCGGCGCTCAGTCGGATAAAATTTCTGCGGTGCATCCCTTGGAGATACCCCGCGCCCGGAGAAAATGCAATCGACAATCAGGCCCTCGATTCGGCGGACCAGAGTTTTTTGACACCGTGGTGCAGGCAGATCGGAGCAATGCGGGCATCGTGGATTTCCTGACCTTTGATTTTTCCGGCGATCGCCTGTTTGGCGAGTGGTTCGAAGCAGCCCGGGCCTTCTCCCAACGACCTCAAACCCGAGCTGGTTTGCCATGCTCGGATCGCTTCAAGGAAGGGGTAAAGCGTATCGTGAATCGACACAATGACACGTCCGCTTCA
>CALMKO010000142.1 GCA_937867415.1 uncultured Verrucomicrobiota bacterium
TCCCGTTCAGCCTCCCGTTCAGCCTCCCGTTCAGCCTCCCGTTCAGCCTCCCGTTCAGCCTCCCGTTTATCCATCGCCAGCTTACCAGGCCTCACCCGCTCAAGAACCGGGCTATGTTTTGCCAAGCCAACCATCGCCTGGACAGCTACCGCCCACGCAGGCAGTTTCGCAGCCGCCAGACTACGCCTTGCCAAATCAGCCGACAGCGCCGCCTTACGATCCCGCTGCTGCAAACACGGGCGGGATCGTGGCCTCAGCCCCATCAGGCAAGATTCAGCTTCCGGTAGATGGTTCGCCGGCTCGCCATCTTCCTGATTCTGCCGCGGCAGACTCCGCCGCTTCCCAGACCCCTCCGGTGCTACGGCCTGAGCCAAGGCAATTGCCAAGCCGAACGAGCCAAAGCGAGTCGTTTACCAAGCCCATGCCGGAACCTCAGGCCTCGCCGCCGATCTCCAAGCACTCCCATGCCTTACCACGGGACCCTCGACAAAAGGGGCTCTTTACCCGCATCCTCAGAGCTTTCGTTTTCCTGCTCTGCGCCGTAGGAGTGGTCTTTGGAGTGGTCGGCGTGAAAAAGTTTCTGTCAGAAGATCCACGCGCCAAATCGACAGGCCTGGCGGTGCCGGTCAAAAAAATCGTCATCGATGAGCCAAAAGCGACATCGCCTGATCCCTCTTCCGAGCCGGGTGTGGCACCCGCGCCCGAACCTGCGGTTCCGGCAGCCGATCCCTTGGCGCCGCCGCCGCCCTCCTCGCCCGCTCCCGCTCCCGCCTTGGACGCTGAGGCGCTGTCACCACCGCTGGCCGTACCGCCGAGCGAGCTGAAAATCATCTCCGATGCAGCTCCGGAGCTTCCGGCAGGATTGGAACCGATCAGCCCAGCGGCTGCGGCGATGGAGGTTTTGGAAAAATTTCTGAATGCCAAAACGCTGGCCGAGCGTCTTCCGTTGATCGAAACACAGACGCCGGAAGCTGAGCTTGCGCTTTCCTGCCTGGCTGGCCCGCTCCCTGGGACAAGTCGCATCGAGATCGATTCACAAGAAACCAACGCTACCGAACAAGTGGTGGATTCATATCAAAACGTTGACTTCGACGCCCCTGACCGACCGATCAATCCCCAGGTCATCCTGGTCCGCACACGTGGGACGGGGCAGCCGAAAGTCGTGGTCGATCCATTTTTAGACTCATTCGGAGGCCGTCTTCAGGCCTATATCAAATCCCCCTCGGACAAGCCGGGTTATTTCCAAGTCATCGTATCCGCGCTGGCATCCTGCAATGACGAGCATGTGCCGAATCGTGAAAAGAAGCTCACCCTCAAGCTCCTGCCGCAGGATAATGCCAAGGAGATCGTGAGGGCGTATTTCAGCCGTCAGTCGAAAATCCATGAAATGTTGGAAAATGGGACTTACGACCTCAGCTACGGAAAAGCCAAGGCCTGCACGGTGATGCTCCAGTGGAATAGGGCTGAGCAACCGGACAAACCGTATCTCGAAGCACTCAGCATCAAGGCGTTCGATTGGAATCCTTGATGAGCCCGGCCTCGCGAAGTGCGCGCCAACCGCCGTGGAGCACGGAGACATCCTCAGCGAGCTGAAGAGCACGGATTTTCTCGGCAACTTGGTGACTTAGCCCGCAGTTTTCGTCTCCGCAATAGACGATGACACGAGGGGCGTCCACGATCCGCAGCGCAGCTTCCGCTTCCATGGCCTGCGTGTCTTCAGCGCCATCAAGATTCCAAAGGACCGAGCCCGGCAATCCGTTCGCCTGCCATTCCTTGCGCAAGCGGGCATCGACCCAGAGCACCGGTCCGTCGAGCGGGACTTGTTGAAGGCAAAGCTCGCCCGGCTTCAGCCGGGAGGGATCACAGCGGAGAACCCGCGCAGGAGCTCCTTTGATCCAGTAGGTTCCGGCGGCAGCGGCCAGGGAGATGCCAACGATCACCGCAAGCTGGCCGAGGGCCGCCCTCATGGCTTGGCCGCAGCGGCGGCCGGGGTAGGTTTACGCACCACGCCGAAGGCCTGCTGGGTGCGGTGCTTGACGAGCTCACAATCCGTCTCAATCCGGATCACTGCCATGCCGGGGGAATTCATCTCCCTAGGGGTGACGGTGATTTCATACTCTTTACCTGCCACCACGGTTTTCAGTTCGCATGAAAAATCGGCCGAACTCGAGCTCACCGTTTTGACGGAGATCGGCTTTTCACCTGCCATGCGGACCTTGATGGTCTGCGGCTCACGACTCCCGCCGATCTCCCACTTCACGGTCTTGGGTTCGAGACCGACGAGTATGGGAATGTGCACGCGGACCGTGAGGCTCATGGACGGCTTTTCGGGTGCATCATCGTCGAGCCAGAGCGCGATCATCTTATCGACCGTTCCGGAAAAATTCCCCATGTCGAAGGTCGCGCGGATCACGCCCGACTCGCCGGGTGAATAGCGAAGCTTGCCCCCGGAAATCTCCACCTTCAGGCAGGAGCAGCCCGGGTCACTTTTGGCGATGGTAACGGGCTTGTCAGAGGGATTCGTAAACTCGAAATCCGTGGTGACGGTGGTGACGTCGGCAGGTGCGTTCACCTCCTTGAGCTGATCCTTGAACTCCAGCTTCGCGGCCTGGAGTCCCACGGCGAGAACCAGCCAGATGATCAGCAATGGATTGAGAACTCTCATGAGCCGAGAATGAACCCAGATCTTAATCCGGTGCAAGGCCAACTGCAATAATCAAGCGCCCGCCACGCCATACCGGCCCCAGGACGAAGAGGGGGTGATTCCCCTCAAGCCGAGCGTCGGTTTTAAGGACTTTTTTGCGGCTCAGCCAAAGTTCCAGATCCAGGCCGGTGGCCAGCTTGGTGGGCCGACTGCGCGCTTCGAAGCGGATCATCACCTCATCACTCGGCTTGAGCGGCTGCGCCCAGCTTTCATAACTCCGAAGCAAGGGTTGCACATCCTGACCGAGAATCCGGTAATGGGTGAAGCGGAGCCGTTCCTCGCCTCTCAGCCGTAGTTCGGTTTCCTTGGAAAGCTCCGCCCTCTTGGGCCCGGCCACTTCCGGATCTCCATCCGTCGCGAAATAGACCGTCACTCCGACCCGCCCCATCATCGCCTTGCCTGGATCTTCCTGGGAGAAGACCGATGTCACCATGAGCCCGATCAAGCAGGAGATGTAAAAATAGATCATCATCTTCAATGAGTCACCTCGCTTCGCTGATGTTCACTCCCGCCAGCCGTGGAATCGATTTCCCGCTCCATCGGCACATAGACGGTTTCCGAGAAGTCCATGCTATCGGGGATGGCAGGGATGCCATTGAGCACGATCACCGTGGCGGCGGCTTCGCTGCTGGTGAACCACTCGGCGT
>CALMKO010000143.1 GCA_937867415.1 uncultured Verrucomicrobiota bacterium
GCTTTGATGTAATCGAAAATCGAGTCTGCTCCGGCGAGAAATCGGTTCATGGAAAGATTTGAAGGAGGAATGATTGTAGGCGGTTGTTTGGAGTCTTCACGAAAGGAGGGGCTCAGGGTCGGGTTGGGCTATCGAATACCACCACGCCGACATCGCTGAAAGTCGCTGGATTTTTCACACCGCCCACTTCGGGACAATTGGAAGAAAGGGTGGTGATCACCCTCCCCGAGGCGGCTGCGATCCCGGCGTAATCGCCAAAGACGCGGTTCATGGGCGGATCGGTGGGAATTGGACGCGCGGCGGTTTCCATCGGCCCGAAGGTTTCGGTCTTACCCGATTTCAAGTCATGGCTTACAACGAACTGTCTCAACCCCGGTTGTGGAAGCGCCTCCACCGCGAGGCCGGAGACGAGGAGTCGTTTCGTCTCCGCGTCGTAGGCGGCGGCGAGGTAAAGCATGGGCACCGCATGCAACACCTTGGGCTCGCTCCACTTCAGCGCGTTGTCCCTGGATTCGCGCAGCACCAACCCAGCCCCCTCTTCACCTGCCATAACAAGTAACAGCCGTCCGGGCTGCCCTGCTTCCCCTGCCACGAGGAGTTGACTGTGTGAAAACGCAGCAAAGCCAGACAAGGGCGCAATCCTCTCGGGTGTGGAGACTTCCGCTTGGGACGATGCCTGTTTGACCCGGAGGAGCCACAGAGCTTCGGACGTGATTTGGTTTCCCTCTCCGAGTTTCATGGACTGATATATGATCCACGCGTCATCCAGTCCGCGTGCCGCGACCTTTACCTGATTGTTGATCTTGGCCGACGGGGCTGATCCTGCAATCCCGCCCAGCATAACCTCCTTCATCCGCAAGTCGGCCGCTTTGGGTGTGATATTAGTGGTGAATGCCCGCAGCTCTTTTTCGGTGCTGCCCACCAGCCAGAGGGCACTTTTGCCATTGGCATCGGGTGTTGAGACCGTGATGTGCGGTTGATCCAGCAAGATCGGGAGTGACCATGCTTCGCTCCAACTCGCACCCGAATCGTCACTGACCATCACCACGGTGCGCGTCGGCTTGTCTTTTTCATGAGTCACATAGGCGAGATAGAGTCGGCCCGACTGATCCGCGGTGATGGACGGATTCCCTCCCCCGGGTGAAAACTCGCTCTCTTCGCGAAAACGGGCGGGCACCCAGGTCTTTCCGCCATCGGAAGTGCGGTAGCCTTTCATAATCTCTTTGACCCGGGGCTCTTCAATAAATGCAACAAACGCGTTGAGTGGCTGTGCCGGGTTGATGGCAACCACTGCCTCACCTTCCCGGCGACCTGGAGACTGCGTCAAGTTGTGCAAAGTCCATGCGGCATTGGCTTCGGCTGAGGGCTCGGCGGCATTTACAGTCCCGGCGGATAGGGCTGCAAACGCGAGCAGGCCAGTAAGACCCAGGAGCTTATGGGGCGAACACTTGTTCCCCTCTCCGGTGTAGCGCAGCCTATCTGACAAGACGGTAGCAATGAGGGCGTTGAAGGGCAAGTCGGGGATTCTCATGTTGTTAAACTCAAAACGATTTTGAGGTGAAATGCGGAGGCGCTTACGCGGGCTGTATCTCCCGGGCAACTTCCACGGGAATATCGGGAGGAAAAGAATGAGGTCGCCGTGGCGGCCAGCGGATTACGACAAAAGAGGGTCTGCCAGTGAAGTCCAAAAACCCGCAAACGATGCAGAATGAGCGACCAACTGCGATACAGAGCGAGCCAGAGCCTCTCGGATCGCTCCAGACCGCAGCACCAGCTGAACCAAGGGCACACCCGAGAAGCAAACGTGACAGTAGATCGATACGAAGGAGTGTCACTTCTTCAACGAGATGTTACGGCTTTTTGGCAACGAGCCACTCCACGGTAACGCCGAGCAGCGGGGTAGCGGTGGAGTCATGCACCTCGACGTCGATGGTTAGCAACGCCCGGCCTTTGGTCGTGAGGGTCGCGATGAACTCAGTTCGGATGCTGTCGGCGACGGCGGCAATGGCAAACACCTCGCCGTTTGCAGGCTTCTTGAATTTCGCCTCCAATCGCCTCACGACGGGCACAACTTCGAACCCGATTTCAGGGAAGCGGTTGAGCAGACAGTCGCCGCTGGCGGCCTCGGCGAGGGCGAGCAGGGCACTGGCGTGCACGGTGCCGAGGTGATTCGTATATTTGAGATCGGCGGGCAGCGAAAGGGCATAGCCCGAACACTCCGAGGGGACGAGGCCAATGAAGGAGTTGAAGGGCAGGTCAGTGATTTTCATGGGGTCAATGTGATAGGTTCTACCGAAGGAGTGGGATGGTGTTCGTCGCGTGCTTCGAGGAATGCCTCCACACGAAGCTCGGCGGCGGCACACTTCAGCTTCTCGACGGAATCAGGTGACGACTCGGATCGGATAGCTTGACAGCGCAGTCCGAAAGTTTTCCAGCGGCGGCGGCAAGTTCGTGGCTCAGGGCGCGGGCTTTGCCTGCGGTGTCGTCCGCGTAAGGAATATCCGAACCGTAATTTTTGGCGTAAACATTGAACTCGGCAAGCATGGCGTCGCGGACGGAATCCGTTGGATCAATGCCGAAATGGCGGAGAATGTAAGGAAGATTTTGCGGATGAAGGTCGGAATGGTTTAACGTGGCGAGGGTAGGATCCGCCACGGCAGTTTCCAACATTCGCCGAAGAACGGCCGTAGTGTGCTCAAGTGGATCGCTGATTGCCGGCAATGGCTCAGGCCGGCCGGAGATGAAGCGGGAATAAGGATCATCACCCGGATCTGTGAATCCCGCCGGTTCATGTTGCAGAGAAACCAGCACAGCAGCCGGATCGCGGTAAACGAAGAGTGTTGGCACCTCTGGGAAAACTTCCCGGATGACATCGATCAAGAGGACATTCCAGCTTGTGAATTTGATGTAAGAACGCTCGTGCCCGAGACTTCTGCGTCGTCCGAGGGCGAAAACGAGGTTGCGCAGCAGAGTGCGAGTCGCTGCCGGAAGGGGCTCTCCGGGTGCTGGGCGCAGACAGTATGGAAAAAGAAGCGCATTGATCGGATCAGGCTCCGACAAGAGAATCGCCGATGGATCCCGCGCAAGGATACGGGCCAGCAGCGTGGAGCCACACCGTGAGCAATGGAAGACAAACGCGGCAGGGGGAGTCGCATCGGGGACTAGTCCCTCCTCAAAAAACGGCGCTATATCCGTCTCAATTGCTGTTGCCGGTCCGTGAAGCTCCTCCCAAGCGTGAACTGACCAACTGTAAAACGGCTTATCCAAAGGACACGCGCCCAGATCCTTCCAAATCATGCGCTGCCGCTCGAAATCGTAGTTTACCGGAACGAGCCCCGGCTTCTGGCT
>CALMKO010000144.1 GCA_937867415.1 uncultured Verrucomicrobiota bacterium
GGTGAGCCACGACATCAAACAAGCGGGGGAAAGTGGTCTTGGTTACACTGCGGGAAGGATTCAAGGGTCATCTGAGGCCTTAAACGAACTCAGCTACGAAAAATTTTGTAAGATGCATGACGCTGGGCAATGGAAAACCGTCGCAAACTCAGTTCTCGCTGTAACCAATCCGATCACACTTTCCATCACAGAAGGGGATGCAGACCCTGAATCAAGAAATTCCGCGTTTTCGCTACCTGCTGTTTTATACTATTCAGGAAATACTCTTTTCGAAAAATATGCGGTGGCACTCTGCCGATTCTCGACCGTCATCGCTAAGGCAGACGGAATGATCTCACCTCAGGAAGAGATGCTGCTCAAGCAAATCTACGGCAATGCACACAATCCAATTCCAGAGATTGCCTACGGAAACTTCAAAATCACGCCGGACAGCAAGGACCAATCTCTGAATGACGTCCTGGCCGAGTTGGATTTACTTGTCGGACTCGACACCGTCAAACAAGAGGTGAGGACGCTTATCAACTTCGCTAAAGTTCAAACCGAACGTGAAAAAATAGGCTTGAAGAGTCCCGGTATTTCATACCATCTCGTTCTCACAGGCTCACCTGGCACAGGAAAGACGACCGTTGCCCGAATTGTGTCCAAGATCTACAACAAGTTGGGAATCCTCGAAAAGGGACAGCTTGTTGAAACTGATCGCTCCGGTCTAATTGCCGAATATACCGGTCAGACATCCGTCAAAGTCAATAAAACGGTTGATTCTGCACTAGATGGTGTCCTGTTTATTGATGAAGCCTACTCGTTGGTGGACGACAATAAACACAGCTACGGCAGCGAGGCGATTGCCGCTTTGCTCAAAAGAATGGAAGACGACAGGGAACGCCTTGTCGTAATGGTGGCTGGATACACCAACGAAATGAAGGATTTCATCGATGCCAATTCAGGCTTCAAGTCCAGATTCAACAAATACATCGAATTCCCCGATTATACACCCGATGAAATGTTGGAAATATTTGAACGGTTGTGCAACGGACTAGACTACCAGCTTGACGACGAGGCGAGAACTCAGGTTTCGTCGTTGTTCATCACTGCCTACGAACAACGGGACCGGTCGTTTGGCAACGGCCGACATGTAAGAAACATCTTTGAAAAGACCATGGAGCTTCAAGCAAATCGTGTTGCTGGAATTTTTCCGCTGACCAGAGAAATTCTCACATCGATAGTCTTAGCTGATATTCCTTTGAAGTAGGGGCGCGGGAAACGAAAACGCACCTGCAAACTGGCCGCTCAAATTTTTTAAAGAGCGGCTGATGACTTTTTCTGAAGGGGTTTGGTTTTGTGATTTCGGTTTCATTTCTATGAGCTGGGAGTGAGGTAGGTTTTGCCGGTTTCCCATGTTGCGGAGATATCGTTGAGGCCGGTGAGTAAGCGGGCTCTTACATTTTGGATAGAACCTCCGCCTTCTTGGCTTCGTATTCCGACGCTTCAATGAATCCGGCTTCCAGCATCTGCTTCAACTTGCCAAGCGTAGCCATCGGATCATCAGCAGGCGGCGCGACTGATTGCTGGGGCATGCTCATTGGTGCCTGAATCACGACTCCACCCGAACCTGCTCGCTTCTCCTCCATGGCTCTTAACCTTCTCTCTTCGTGCATTCTCTCTTCGACTTCCTGAGCGTAGGTGTAGATCTTCCGAGCTTGTTTCTTAGGGATACTGTCGATCTCAAGCTTCTTTCCTCCAACAATCGTGCATGAGATTGTTGCACTCAGCATCTGTTCGCTCATGTGAACATTGGCCACTTCGCGCCAAACGTGATCCTCGAATGTCATCCCCATAATCTTGGGACGAAAGACAATGAATCTCTTGTTGGTGAGTAATACCGCGTCTGGCGCGATGGTGACGATTGGCTTCTTCTGGACACCGACGTATTCAATCTCCTCGCCACGCGTCAAAAGCTCCATCGCCTTCTTCACCACCTTATCAACAACGGCGGGATCTTGATCGTCACCAAGGAATCGCCCAAGTTTAGAATCGACCTGTGCAATCTTCTCGTTGATCTTGCTCGATACGGTCTCCGATTGAAGGGGTATTGACTCAACTTGGCGTGCAATGGGCAATCCCAACATCTCCGAGATTGGCTTCCAACCGGTTGCTCCCTCAACCCAGCCCAAGTCCGATGGCTGTATTCTTCCTTCCTTTAGGTAACGCTTGATCTTTTCTTCCGCGAAAGGTCCAACTTGCTCATTGTTGATGTAAAGGTATATGTTATCCATAGTAGTAAAATTTGGTGTTATCGATTCTGGTATTCGGAAATTGTCTGCCCAACGTCTAGCCCATCCACGGCGGGGAGGGAAGCTCGAATTCAAACTGGAGCGTTGCCCGCCGTTAGATGGAGCGTCTTGTTAGCCTTTCTTCCGGGATTGAATGAGTTCAAGGAAAGCATTTGTAACCCTTATGAATGTAAGGAACGTGGATACAATTAAAAGAACCCAGACCACACCATACCAACGTGGGGGACTTTGCGGATCATGGAAAAAGCCTGCAATTCCGAATGCCCCTAGCAGCAATGAAGCGTAAATTGCCTCACGCAAATACTGCACCATAAGGTCGAAAAAACGTGTCTTCCGTAGCTCGTTCATCGCTGGGGTGTCTATCGATATGGCCAAAGACTTACTGGTTGCAAGAAAGCCAGTGAAAATCGCTCCAATAGTAATGGAAGCAGACAAGACGTCCTGTCCCTTAGGAAAGTTAAGGCCGCCGTAGTAGCATCCAACGGCAGCGGTTACAGCCGCTGCGTATGGGTAACTACGCTCAACATTTCGATTCATGTCATTAGGTGTCTCCAAGAATTAAATGCTCTCTCTAGTGCATTCCATCGGTCTAGGCGAGGATAGCGCTTATCCAACCCAGGAGTCAACTCCGCTTCAGATGTTAAACGATGCTCCAACAAATCAAGCACTTCGGAAGGAGTTCGTTCATCATCCGTGGCAGTAGCTCGTGCAGTCAGAATGGGAGACCCTTCGCTTCCACCTCCGAGGCGATGTATCCACTGATTGAGAAATGAAAGATCGATGTTCAAGCTACTCGACCGTGATCGTCTTGCTGAAATAACAATCTCAAGCCTCTCCGCATCTGAACGGCGGGCAATCTCTCGAATTCCACCACCCAGCGAAGCCTGTTCGTCATAATCTTCATCGCTAAGAGCCTTTGGGGCTATCGCAAGAGTCAGCTTCTTAACGATCTTGGCTCGCTTAATCTTAGCGTGAACGGCAGCATCCAACTTCGGGGCGAAGTCGATTGTCACTGGGTTACTATGCACAAAAAGACCGATGTATTCAGCTATGGCTGTAGGCCAAGAGCCATGATGGTTATACTGGACAACCACGTGCCCACTTGAGGGATCAAAAATCAAAGCTGTCTCTTCGCCAAAGCCTTCATCACTATCCAAATCGAAACCCTCAACTGGCGTATCGAGGCCAGCTTTAGCTGGCCCATGATGCATTCGAATCTTCAAAAAGTCGGCAAACATTAATCCACGTTCTTCCCTTAGTTCTTCCAAACGGACGTGATCAAGATTCCTGTCACGGTTGCGAGCATCTACTGCTAATGAGTAAATGTGCCGAAGCCTTTCAGCTAAATCGAACGTGTTTGGCTCTGATACTACCTTGTAGAGAAAGATTCGCATTGGTTATTGTTTATTCTTGGCCGAACGTCAAAGTGATGGCATCCCTGCCAGCGGGAGCCGATGTGGAAACGGAGGTAAAACCATGAAATCACGCGAAACTCCGCCGACAGAGGGGCTGGCAGGGATTGCCATGCACGACTTGTTAGCCTTCTTCATTGGTGAACGATTCTGGGTGGACGAAGAGTTCATTGCGGAAATCGTGGAAATCGATGGGGAAAGGGTAAGAATTCGGTCTGATCAGTTCAACGGATGGGCACTCAAATCTGAGTTACACTGTGTCCCAACGTAAGGCGATCTCCTCACAAGCAACCTCAAGATGAGTCCTCAAACGTCGATACGAAATAGGAGCTTCCCATGCCGACTGCCTGAAAAGGTCAATCGAGAAGCAAAGCTTATGATCTGGCGTTACGCCGTCGGGTCCATGATCCAAAAGATACTGATAAAGTGCCGTGGCGACATACGTGCCGCCGTCCTCTCCAAGAGTGCTTGCGTCATCCTTGATCCAGTGGAACTTCAACGCCCCAATGTAGTCGCGGCCTCGACGGGTCTGCCTGACATAAAAGTCTGGGCGAACACTGACAGCAACTCCCGACATCATGAGCGGTGCGAACTCCTCTCCAGTCGTGGCAATCACCTCGCAGTCATCCAGTGGAAGCTGGTCAAGAATATCAACGAAGCTGTCCATGGCATCCGCAGTGCTGGAATTGTCTCCAGCAGCCCAATCTGTGGCTGGAACTTCGGCACGCAATGCTTCCGCGCCGTCGTAAAGAACATCAGGATCGCGGGTCGCGAAATACTGCTCAAGAATCGGGTAGCCCTTGCGGTATCGAGCTACTACTACATCGGGTGGGTTCTTCTGGCCTTTGATGATCGACCTACGGCGAAGAGGATTCGCGGTAAGATACTCACCGAGCTTGTTGATCGAGATGCGTGGGGATGTTCTAAATGGCATAAAATTTCTTTGGCTAACAGTGTTATTAAACGACCGGTCGGGTTTGGGGGGTGTTAGCCGACCGGTCGGTGATCAGGGTGATACCCGACCCGGAATTGCGGATCTTGAAAATCTCGTTCATGAATGACTTGATAGAGTATTCACGCGGGCGCGCCAAGCGGGAAATCCGGATCTGGGAAGATTATCACGGTTTAGAGATTATCCGGGGAGCTGGGAGCGCCTGCGCTGGGGCGTTTCATGACGTGGAGGGATGGCAGGGTGGCGGGGGCCTCGGCGCGATCCAGAAGACTCTGGTCTGTCGGGAGATTGGCGCGGGCTTCGAGTAAGGGCGGCGCGAATGAGCGGGCTTTTCAGCAGAAGTTGGGTTTGCGACTTTGCGCGGACTTCATGCACCTGCCCCATCCGTCGGATTCCAGAAGGGCTGGCTATGGGTTGTGGTTTTTTTGAAAGTTTCTTGCCATGCCCCACGCCCGCGCCGGATACAGATGCCTCATGCCGCCGTTGGAATCCGAATTTGTATTTGCCCTGACCAATCCTGGAGCGGAAAGAGCGCTGAAGCATGAAGTGGAGTCGATGGGCCTCGGCTGGCGCTTGAGCTATCAGCGCCGGGGATTTGTCACCTTCAAATCCGACCAGCCGTATTCGCTCGACTCCTTGCAGCATGAAATCAGCTGCGCTCGGCGCCTGTGCCTGTCGCTTGGGAAATCGTCCACGCGGGAACTGGCACTCGAGCGGCTCGGAGACGTCGGGATCGTACAGCACGCCCGCTTTCAGGATCGGAAAATGCAAGGCTTGCCAGCGGACAGCGCTCAGGGAATGCCACACATCGGCCAGCTCGTCGGCACGGTGGTGGATCTTGGCAACGGCGAGTTCTGGAGCGGGATCCATCGTCACGCCCGCTGGCTCAGCCCCGACCCGGCGGGCGACTCTGGAATCGAAATGCCACCCGAGTCACCCTCACGCGCCTGGCTGAAGCTGGAGGAGGCCGTCCGGTTCTTCGACCTTGAGTTCACAAGCCGCGACTTGGTGGTGGAACTCGGCTGCGCCCCGGGCGGAGTCCTGCTCGCCTTGCTGAACCGCGGCGTCTCCGTCATCGGCGTGGACCCGGCCAAGCTGGCGGACATCGTCATGACCTCGGCCATCCCCGAGCGCCA
>CALMKO010000145.1 GCA_937867415.1 uncultured Verrucomicrobiota bacterium
ACCATTTTTGAATTTGTGGTGGCAGGGAAACGCCTTCGGGTAAAGCATACTTCACCCTGGAGTAGTTGGGGGTTTCTAGCTGCAAATCCGCCATAGACTTACTCACCCATGCTTTAGCAGATAGCAAGCCCGTGCTTCCGTAAGCTAAAGCATCTTTGCTCCGTTTAAATTGATAATATATCAGATTATTGCCTTCACGAATCACTACGTCAATGTCTGTTTTGGTTACTGCTACCCCTTCTTCAATTACTACAGCAACTCTTTTCGTTAATTCGACAATTTCTTTTTCATTCCGTGCAAGCCAAGCGGCTCCTTCAATTTCATACCGGAATCCTTTGGCTTGGACATTAGCGGCTTTGAGCATGGCGATTGCCGCTTCAAGACCTTTCAGATTAGGGATTTCAGCAAGGTCCCCAAGATCCTTGAGGAGGTTAGTGCGCTTGTATTGGCTACCGTAGAGGAAGGAGTTGTCCAGTATGCGCTTCAGGGCGAATGGCGCGATGCCCTTGTTCACGACTTTGGCAAGACCGTCGAGAGCCTCGTCGAGTTCACCCGCAGGAGCGTTTTTCAATGCTTCGAATGCCTCGTTGCCTAAACCTTCAAAAACTTGAACAAACCCTTTGGCAGATTCTTCTCCGTGGGTGGTTACAGCTCGCCTGGTGGCTTGGTAAAATGATTCTGCATTAGTCCCAAGTTTTTCCGTAGCGTTGACGGCGGCTTTCGCTAGGTCGGCGTCATGCATAAACACCTTGAAAGCGTCCGATACAGGAATATCCAAAACCATTTTCTTGAGGAAGTTTGCCTCGGCCCAGCCAAACTTACCACCTCCGACGATTGCATTTTTGATCTGCTCTACAAAAACGGTGAGGAATCGAATTGCCTTTGGATTGCTGCCAAAGCGGATGGAGAGGGTTTTGACTGAAGCTACTCCAGCATCTACTGGCGCACCGACGACGGTTATTTCTGCGAATGTGGTCAGAATGCCCAAGCCCCCAAGCGACAATTCAACATAGTTTGGGTCTTTATCTGACCAGCCTGCCATGCGCCAGAGATTCTTGGTGCATGAACCCACGTCGCCTACAACAAGAAATCCTCCTGCAATGCTTGACACGGTTCCAGCATTCGTCGCGGGGTCACCACCGATGAACGACATAATCGTGTCGCAGGTATAATCCCAAACATCGGGGTCCACAAGCGCGATCTCGGTTTCGGCCTCGGGATTCACTTTGGCAAAGATTCGAATACTGGTTCCACCGCTCGAATTTCCAGTCGAGTTCACGGTGAAGACACCATTCCCATTCGCATCGAGAAGCAGCGAATCATTGGCATCAAGTCCGATGATGTTCACATGAAGTCCTGCGCTTTCTCCTTTGCGAAAAGCCAGGTTGTCAAGGTAACCACGGAATCCATTACCAACAATGATTGGGGATGTGGTTACGATGATATTGCCAGTTGTGGCGACTTGGGCAACGACTTGATTGTTCAATTTGATTTGAAGTCTGTTAAAACGGAGATCTGCCGTAACTCCAGTCCATTGATCAAGCGGCAAGGCGCTTGGTGTGATGACTGTATAGGTTCCCGTTTGGGTGGTGACACTCGCCTGGATCCGCCCGTCACCCAAGGTGCAGATTTGCCATGCGCCGTTTTTTGAGGCGAGTGTCGCTAAGCTGTTTTCAATCGGACGCACCCACAAAGTAGCATTGAACTGATCGGTGAAATGGAAGATTGAATTGTCGGGTATATTGCCATTTCCTGAGCCATCCAAAAGAAGTGAGGCCCCTCCTGCATACAGGATGCCCTCATCAATTTCCGCATTTGTTAGCGTCATCCCATAGGCACCACTTTTTGAAGGGGTAATGTTGTTGGGTGCTTGATCGAACGCCCATTCGACGACTGGAATTGAAGCTTGGACGGCTAGGTGGGCAACACTGTTCGGTGGTCCTTTGACCTGGACAGCAGTGCTAGCATAATAGGGAATCTGGCGAGCAATACCATGGTCAAAGGTTGGTGTGCTGACGCCGTCGGCATTGGCGTTAGCAATAAGCACGGGACGAACTGCGCCAATTGCAAGACCAGATGACGAGGTGAAGTTACCTTCCCTAAGCAACAAGCGATCTCCGACGGTTGCTGTCACAACCACTTTGCCGAGCCTTCCTTTTGAAGCATAGAGCGTCGCAGTCGCCGTGCCATTGGCAATGGTGGATTGCTGTGTGATCTCTCCATTAGAAGTTGTCCAATAGACAGGGGTTCCGTCGGCGGCCACTGCGGCAGCGGTGACTGTGGAGGGCTGTCCTCCGCCTATGTCAAGATTCACGTTACCTGAAATCGTTCCAGTAACGCGTTCAACCGAAATGGTTGTAGTGTCGTGCCCTCTGCCAGCGATGCAGGTGACTATTTGATCTTCTGGGACAAGTGGGGCACGAACAGTGACCTTGGAAACACCATTGGTCGTTAAGTTTTCAACCAAATCAAATGGCCTTGTGGGTGTTTGGTTCACGGTCCAGCTAACCGCAGTATCGTCTTCAACAAGATTTCCATATTGATCTTTAATGGTTGCAGTAACTTCCGTGATGTCGGTTCCATCGGAGCGGTAACTTGCTTTGGTTGTGGTGAATGCGAATGAATCGGGCATTCCAGCGACAACTTGAATTTCCGATGATGAAATCCACGAACAAAGATGACTTATATCGACTCCGTTAGGGCCTAGTTTTTTGATGCGAGCCTTTACCTTATAAACCGCACCTTTAGTTTTAGTGGTGTTAAGAGTTGTCGCGCTGAAACCATCCTTCACAGATGTTTCTACGGCGGCTAAGGTTCCTCCATTTCCGGATTCAAGTTGCCATTCGATGGTGGATCCGTCAAACGAGTCGGACAGTCCTGTGATTTCATTGCCTAGCTTGACCACCAAATTGATTGAATGGTCGTCCGCAGACACTGCTGACTCAGTGCGGGGGATGAATTCGAAAGGAACAAGGAGAAATGTTTTGAGGTTTCCGGGAACGTCTTCTGCGGCGATTAGAAAGGTCCCACTTTTATTTCCTTTGAATGGAAATATATTATGCTCTTGATCGAGAAGCTCTCCATATTTTGGGCAGAGGTCGCGCATCGGGGTTAGTTGTCCATTTCGCCAAATTTGATGGCTTGAACTCATGGCGGTGCCGTCACCCGCAAAAACTTGTAGAAATTTCCCAGATAAATTTGGAATGTGCTTTGCGGCTCCGCCGTCGCTGGAAATGAAAACTTGGGTTTGCAAGAACTCCCCCGTCGCTGCCGTTAAACAGATTTTTTGATTAGGGAGTTCAGCAAGATTTAGCTTGTAGAAATAGCCTGCGGCTTCGGCGGGAAGTGAGACTGATGTATTCTGCGGTGTCCACAATGCCACCTTGAATGAGTTGGGTGTAGTCGAGCCTTCCGGTCCTAAAAGTGTTGTTACCCAGCCACTTCGACTGACTCTAGTTGATGGATAAAACCCTGTAAAAATTGGTTTTTGTCCGTTTGGTATTGGAAGATATGACTCGAATATGCCAGCTGGGGAGAAGCGCGCAATCTTACCCCTATCGAGATACTCTTGAACGTCAGGATTAGGATTATCATCAGTGAGATATTCGAACTCGGCGACAATTTTTCCTAGCTGAGAAATGCCTATCGGATACATACTTGGTCCGATGTAATCCCAGAATGGAATTTGCCCTGCTAATTCTTTGGCGGCCTGAGGTGGTGCCCAAGTAACGGTCGATTGCAAATCAACTGCGTGGCCCTGTGGTGCATCATACCAAATGTCAGAAACTCCGGCGAGATTCTGATCATTGTTAAAATGTGTCCAAAAATCGAAATTGGAGTGAAAGGTTCCATCATGGGTAGGCCCAGTGATTTCAGGTGTTTGACGAATCTGGCGCGTCCCTTTAGACCAGACGCCATCATGGAACAAGATCTCAGCGTGGTCATTGAGATCTTGCGGATAGCCTCCACCTTCGATTTCGATCATCGCGAATGATGATTCAACAGCAGGGTCCCAGTCCACGAGAGTATCGGTAGGGTCGGCGTCATCCGTGTTTTCTAGCGAGTCGCCGTCTTGGTTTGTGAGAGTGGCATTAGGTTGAGCTTGGACTCCGGCTTGATTGGCTTGTAAATTGGTGAGTGTCGTGTTGGGAAAAGGGTCCGAAGCGTCGCTTGGATTGTTCGGATCTAGCTGGTGAGCACGTTCCCAGCCGTCAGACAGGCCATCGCCGTCGGTATCCCATTTTAAGGGGCTGGTTCCGACTAAGGGTAGGGATACTTCGATTTCCTGGGAGTTGGTGAGTCCGTCTCCGTCGAAGTCGGCGGTTTCTACGGTCTTTCCTGCGGGGATCGCTTGGTCAGTGTAGTGGAGGCGGAAGAAGCCTTTTTCGGCGTCGGCACTGACTTCATGGCTGATTTCATGGTCATGGCCGCTTTCAATGAGGGGTGCGTAGTTCCATTTGGCTAGGTGATTGGTAGAATCTGAGATTTGGATAAAGTAGGTGTGGGCGGTCTTGGCGTGCCAGCGGATGAACTTAGCACCGGATTCATTGACGAGAAAATCGCAGGGTTGTTCGATCCCGTTTTGCTGGGCGCGTGAGAGAGAAAAAGTGAAAATCCAGAAACAAATGAATAGGATGAGGTAAGCGGAGAAAGACTTCATTTTGAGGTTCCTTTCTCTGGGCTTGGGTTGGTGAGGTAGCGACTTCCTCGGTGAGGGCGGAGGATAAACGTTTCATCTTTTAGAACGGGTGGGTGGGCAGCGTGCCAAGCGCTTGAGGTTTTTTCATATTTTTCTCTGGCCGCTTGATAGAGTAGTAGGCGCGGTTTCTCGATACGGATGACTTCTGCGAGTGTTTGGAGCATTGCGACAGCCTCTAAATCTTTTGCGTTGCCAGTGGTTATGCGGATTTCTCCGGGTGCGATATTCGGGATTTCTTGGAGGATTTCTTTGGAATAGGGAACAGGTTCGGTGGTGCTGCAGTGGGAGTACATCAAGAACAGGCTGTAATCCTCGCCGCGATAGACGAAACCTCCCAAGCCTGCCAACAGCCCGACATCGAATCCACAAACTGCTTCGTATCGGTCCAAGGAAATGGGATCGGTCCAGTTGATCAGGCTGGTTTGGTGATCGAAGATGGTAGCTCCGAGATTGAAGTTGTGACGCTGGTGCGAGATGTTGCGGGCAATTTCTTCTTGGGTGTGAACGCGCGTTTTTGCGGGTGGTGCAGGCGGTGGGGGGAGGGGAAGATCAGGCTCGGTGGACGCTTCGCCTCGTTGAAGGGTGATCTTATTTCCACTAAGGGAACGCTGAGTGGTGGATGCAGCGACGCGAATGGTGGGCAGACGTTTCTGAACAACGGGCGTGGGAGGGGTGAAAGTGGGAACTTCAAGTGTGTCAGGGATGAAGGTGGCGGTTGACACTCGCTTAGAAGGCGATTGAGCTTCTTGTGCGTGGAGGCAAACGGATAGCGCCAGCATCAAAACGCCGGACAGGAGAAGTTTTAGTTTCATGGAAGTATGTAGCGGGATGGTTTTCTCAAACTAGGCCACTGCAACAAAGAGCGCGACTTGATCGCGCCCTAGTCTCAGGCACCGCCAAGTGCCCCCCAAAAAGACACGCCAAGCCGCGCCGATTTGGCGCGACAGCTCTGTCTTTTTGGGGCTTGAGAAACTTTGGCGGTTTTGAGACTAGCCCAGTAGCTTTTGTTGGTCGCAAAAGCAAATGTGTGTGAAAGAATATGATTTAGGTCTGGAGAGTCATTACGAATGACATGGGGGA
>CALMKO010000146.1 GCA_937867415.1 uncultured Verrucomicrobiota bacterium
TCGAATCCCACATGGCGAACACGCCATCCGCCGGCATCCGGGTATCTACCATTTCAAAGCGGACCCACGCGGCATTGGTCGTTGCCCGCGGGTCGCCGGTGGGAGTATAACTCGCAATGGTGCCTGCCGGCATACCCTCGGTGTTGATGCCCGGCCAGGCCACACCGGTTTTCGAACCTTGAGGCAGAATCCAAAGACTTTCGCCAGGCGCAACTCCAAGGAAAGAGAATGCCACGGGGTCAAGGGTGGGGGATAACTGCGTGTAGCTGGCAGGACTTGCCTGGACGACGATTTCATCGAAATCAAGAAGGGTCGGATTTATTGATCCTCCGTGAATCCGGGTGGTGCCGGCGGCATTGAGTGGACCAAACCGAAGATCCGAGCGCGTCTCCTTGAACCACTCGCCATTGACGATGTTCGCCCGGAAATCCACGTGCACGGTATCGACTCTCAGTTGAGGTGACACGGTGATATAACCTGTGCCGGTGAAGGTATAGCCGCTCAGGCTGTCTTGCACCGTGTAGGTGAACTCATCTTCGCCCAGGTAACCTGCCTGAGGGGTGTAGCGGAGAAATTTGCCACCGCTGGCGATCACCATGGAACCATGGGCGGGCGGGGTGAAACTCTGGAGGGTGAAAATACTTCCATCCGCTTGCCGGGTGTCGTTTTGCAGGACGTTCAGCGTGCTGGTTTGATCCGGGATCGCCAAGAGGTTGTCGGGAAGGGCGATCGGCCTCACCGTGACCTTGAAGGTGCTGGTGGTGGCACCTGCGGGATCGCCAGTGATGGTGATGGAAATGAATGACTCACCGTATCTTCCCGGTGCCGGGCGGAGGCGGAGCGTGCGGTTGGTGCCTGTGCCTTGCAGACGGATGTCCGAGGTGGAGCCGGTTCCCACCGTCCGGAAGAGGGTGGTATTGGTGCGGGGCACGCTCGGCACCCACGCGGCGTTTCCCAGCTGATAGTTGAGGGTGACGGTGGTGTCGTCATTCATCACGATATCCGGGATGCTTTCCTCCGGAAGGCGGTAGAGGGGATTGACGGTAAAAAGGAAGAAGCTGCTCGCGGATTGCAGATCGCCGTCGGTGACCGTGAGGGTGATGGTGGCGCTACCGCGGAGGGCCGCTGTGGGCGTGATGGTCACGGTGCGGCTCGTGCCGCTTCCGCCGATGGCAATATTGGCGTTTGGAATCAGGACCGGATCGGATGACTGCGCGGTGATGATCAGGTCGGCAGCAGGCGTTTCCACGTCGCCGACCGTGAAGTTGGTGACTGCGCTGACCGTGCTTTCCACCGTGGATCTGTTAGGAATGCTGGAAATGGTGGGTGCCGTCTGGGCGAGGACGGGCAGTGGCAGGAACGTCAGCAGGAAGAATCGGGGAATGTTCATGCGATGGGTCAGCAGGGTGTGATTTATGAGCAAAAACCCGGTGGAGTCCACGTCTCCACCGGGTTCGAGCTTCTCCACTTCCGAAGAAGTGCCGACTCAGTTCCGGCGGCGGCGCAGCAGAGCAAACGCGCCGAAGGCCCCGAGCAGGGCCGAAGATGGTTCAGGAATCACAAAACTGTAGGTAGCGGTTGCGGTTTTGGCTCCATCCACCGCGTGCGTTCCCGAGATTTCAAACGTAAGATTATAGATTCCTTCTTCAGTGAAACCCCAGCCGAAGTGCGCGTGGTCTTTTACGTTGAGATCGGCGAAAGTGTAGGCGTCCGCACTGGTGATGCCACCCAAGGTGCTCATGAAGAAGGTAGGGACCCCGGCATCTTCCTGCCAAAGCGAGAAATGGCCGCCCGCCGGGCCGGTCATGCCGGTGAGGGTCACGGTCAGTCCGGTCCAATCCCCGGGAACCAATTCCTCCGCACCGATCCCGATGTAGGGTTGCCCGGGAATATCTGTGGGGCTGAAGAGCCAGAAGCTTTCGCCACTCTCCACGCCGATGGGTGCCCAAGCAATATCCAATGGCCGGGTGGTGGTGGTGAAGGTTTGCACGGTGAGCTCACCCAGCTCATACTCGGTGTCCGCAGTGAGCGGTACACCATCGACCACCGCGCCGGCTTCGGCGTGGCTGTGGGGTTCGAGTTCTCCGTCATGATAGCCGATGCCGATGAAGTCGACATGGCCGGAAGTAAGAGTGGCTGCGGAGGCGGGGATGGCGCCAAGCGTCAAGCCGAAGGCGGTAAGGAATATCGTTTTTTTCATAAGATGGTGTCAGGAGGTGGGTGCAATCTTGCTGCCCGGGCGAAATGTGAATTAACGCAACTTTAATGCAAGAGTAAAAATTCATATTTTGCATCTTGCAAGCATGTCGGAGCTGAATCAAGGTCTCGCCGTGACGGTGAACGAAGAGGATTCAAAAATTTCAGCGAGAAAAGGATTCACCTTGGTGGAGCTTCTCGTGGTGATAGCGATTATCGGCGTGCTGGCGGTTTTGGCGCTGACCAGTGCGCGTTCCGCCATCACCGCATCCAAGCAAGCGGCGAGCAGCACGAATCTGCGGAACATCGGCATCGCACTCCAGATGTTCGCGGACGACAATGGTGGAAGGTATCCGGAGACGACCCACACCGCCGGGTTGGGTAATGCTTGGATCTATACCCTTGAGCGGTATATGGGAGACTTCGACCAGACTCGGATCTGCCCTGCCGATCCCCGTGGCAAGGAGCGCTTGAGGGCGAATGGCAGCAGCTATATTCTCAATAGCTATATTTTTGTGCCACGGACCGGGCCCTTTGGTCGTTTGATCGGTCCTGAACTCAACCGCCCGGCAGCAATTCCGGAGCCGGGGCGGACGACGTTGGTATTCATTTGTTCGGATCGCACGGGGGTAGGAGCGGGGAATGATCATACCCATTCCAATCTGTGGCGGTCATGGTCGGCGGTGCGTTCCGACATCTCGCCCGGCCGGTTTGGCGGAGATGGTCGGGACTCCACCAAGGGGCGCTCGCTCTACCTGCGCGCTGATGGAAGCGTGGAGACCCTCGCCGCCGCGGAAGTGAAGAGGAGAACCGAGCGAGGAATCAACATCGCCAAACCCCCAGGAGTGGAAGGACTGGAATGAAGCGGGGATGGTGGACGTTGTTGATGCTTGTGACCGCGGTGAATGCCGCGCCGCGAGCGATCCGTGAGCATGTGGACATCCACTGGACTTACGATGAACAAGACGGTTGGACGTGCCTGGCAAAGACGGAACCTGACGGAGGGGACTTTTTTGAAGAGTTGGACGATGTCTATTTTCCAATCGACGATGCTCCGGTGCCTGCTGGAATGCGCGATTTCCGGCCTGAGGAACCCTCTTATGACTTCACCGGGGTGGCACCCGGAGATTCCGTCTGGGTCGCCGGGCAGCAAGAGCTGGCTGGGCAAGTCTGGGTGGGCTTCGACAACTCTCAGGCCACGGGCGTGTTCGGAAGCTATCAGGAAACGGACCTCCGGCTCTCTCAGGCCGACCGTGACATGGCTCAGCCGTGGATCAAAATCACGCTGGTCGGCGTCACCTATCAGGGGGCTGGCAGCGGAGCTTTCTCTCTATGGAAGGACGCCACTTTCACTGGTCCGACGGTGTGGTTCTCGACCTCGGATAGCACTCATCCGGATACCTATCTCTTTCAAGGATCGCATACCCATGTGAATTGGGGCTTTGCAGCGCCCGGGATCTATCGGGTGCGTCTCACGGCTTCCGCCTATCTCGGGCCGGGGCAGAGTAACCCGACTCCCCCGAGCCCGGAGTATGTGGTGACCTTCGCCGTCGGTGACTTCGCACAATGGCAGGCGTCCCATTTCACGGGGGCGGAGTTGGAAAGCGCGGCGATCTGTGGGCCTGAGGCTGATCCGGATGGGGATGGAATGAAAAATCTTGTCGAGTTCGGGTTCGGGCTTGATCCGCGGAAGGGGACTGCTGCGCCGCTCGCTGAGGGGCTCGGGCTGCCGAAGATGATGCGGACCACCGTGCAGGGTGTGATTTACGAAACGCTCGAATATCCGAGGCGGCGCGCGGGCGAACAGCTTGCGCCGCTCATTTATACACCGCAGTTTTCTGCTAACCTTCAAGCGGCAAGCTGGGGGCAGGCTGGGGTGATCACCGAGGTGACTGACTTCCCGGCAGCATTGGATTCACTTAATCCGGTATGGGAAAAAGTGACCTCAAAGCGCTCCGTCGGCGGTGGCTCAACTCGTGGATTTGGTCGGGTGATGCTTCAATCCGAGGTGGTGCAGCCGTAGAGAATCGGCACTCGTTTTTGATATTTTTTTACGCGCATGGCGACTCTCAACGCAATTTCCCCGGGTATCATGAACGATGCGGCGCGCGGCCTCGCCCAGCAGATGGTCTTCTGGGGCCATGATGTGCGGCACTTGGATGGAAATGCCCTGGTGCGCTTCGGGCTGCAGCGCTCGCCCTCGCCCGGGCTGACCGGGACGAGTTGTTACCGGATGCCATGGGAGGGCGGGGTGATCGAGCTGCACGGCGCTGTCGCTTCATGGACTCCACCGGCGGGTGGCGCGGGCAGCGTGTTCTGCCGTGACCTCGGGCGGATCGATCTTTGGGCGGAGCCGTCGCCTCCCATTCCAGGTCGCGAGCGGGGTGAATCCGGTTCTTTCGTCCAGCGTTGGGAAGCATTTCAGCCGTTTCTGCGGTGGCTGGTAACTTATGAAATGTGGGTCTCCGAAACCCTCGGCGATCCTTGGCGGCTGGCTTGCTGGCGGGCTAACAAACGTCTGCCAAAAGGGAAACCATGGCTCGCGCCCGATCTCGCGCTCAAGTGGTGGGAGCTTGCTGCGCAGGGCAATCCACAGCGCGCGAGGGCGATGGTGAAGCCGTAATCGCGGGCTTCGACCGTGGCAATCGGGTTTTGTTAGAAACGGCGGGTGAGCGAGATGCGGAAGGTCCGGGGTTCTGCCGGGTGCAGGTGGATGTCGCCCACGGGACCCGCTTCGTTGGCGAGTCGGCTCTCGTAAAAATACTCGATGTCATTGTCATCCCTGTCTAACAGGTTGAGGCAATCGAGCGCCACTTCCCAATCGTTTTTGCGGTATCCCACGCGGGCATTGACCTGCCAGCTCTGGCGGGATTCCTCGCTGCCGTCCTCGATGAGCGGGCGTGGGCTGAAGTAGCGTGAGCGCAAGCTGCCGAAGAATCCTTCCTGCCGACCGATGGTGATCCCGGTGTTGAGGGTGAGTGGCACGGATCCGGGAATTTCATCTTCGTTTCCGACATCGAGGAGACGAGCGTGGCTGAGGGTGAGTTCGTTGTCGAGGGTGAGCCATTCATTCGGCCTCCAGTAGGTTGACCATTCAACGCCGTAACGTTCTGTGGCGGGACCTGCCTCGGATGTGCCTGCGTCCCCCACATAGAGTAGTTCTGAATCACTGTGCAGATAGAAAAAGGCGAGGGTGCTGACCACGTTCTTGAGCGCCTCGGTGCGGGTGCCAAGTTCAAATCCATAGGTCCGGACCAAGGGATCCACCGAATCGACGGGGTCGCCGGTGACTGGATCGGTGGTGATGGTGGCTCCGCGGGCGTCATTGCTATGGAAGCCAGTTCCGGCGTTGAAGTAGAACTCGGTGTCCGCCCAGGGGCCGAGGACGAGATTGAGCTTCGGGCTGATGATGCCGTCGGTCTCATTTCCGGAGTTTGCGGGGTTGTCGCTGTTGACGTCGAAATAGAAGCCATCCGCGCGCAGTCCGGGCTGGATCTTGAACCACTCGTTGACCTGATAGTTCGCCGTGGTATAGAGCCCGGCGCTGCTCTGGCTGACGTCATCCACGCGCACAGGGCTGGTGCGGACGGTGTTGGTGGTGTTGTAGAGACCGATGCCGTCGATGATGTCATGACG
>CALMKO010000147.1 GCA_937867415.1 uncultured Verrucomicrobiota bacterium
TGCTGGAGGAAATCGCGAATCATCCGCAAATCAGTCTCAGTGGGGTGGCCAATATCGATGCGAAAGTGGCGGAGCTCTCGAACTGGCTGCTCGCCGGACCTTTTGCCAATCCGGTCGCGGATGGCGTTCGGATTGGGATCGGGGTTTCCTATCCGCCGGAACGTGGCATTGCCTTCGGCAGGATGTTTCCCGGTCTCGATGGGCCAGTCACGTGGACAATCCCCAAGGTCGAGGTCCTCGGCGGGATGATCGATCCACTGCCATGGGGGACGAACTACAGTTGGAATTATCACAACGGTGGAGTGGCGTGGGCGATGCAAGAGCTCTCCGCCCTTTCCGGGGATCCATGTTATGCGGATTATGCCTCACGCTTCTGCGACTTTCATCTGGATGGGATTCCGTTTGTGGAACATCAGGTGAAAATATTGCACGCGGTGGATTCTGCCAATCATTTCATCATTGATACCCCTTTGCTGGACTTTACCCTGGCGCCGTCATTGCCATTCATCAATCGACTCCGCTACGATGCGGATTTTCCTGACCGGCATCTCTATCTGAAATGGGTGGAACGGATGATCCGCTATGCCCGCGATGAACAGGTTCGTCTTCCCGGGCATGGGATTTTCACCCGGACGACCCCGGTGAAATACACAACTTGGGTGGACGATATGTTCATGGGAATTCCGTTTCTCGTGCAGGCTTCGCTCTTCAGTGAGGAACCGGTGGAGAGCAAGGCGTTCATGGATGATGCGGCGCGTCAGGTGTTGGAGTTCAATACTCAGGTTTGGGATGAGGAGGCGGAGCTTTACATGCATGCCCGGTATCATGGCAACCCTGCCAAGCTTCCCCATTGGTCGCGCTGCAATGGCTGGGCAAGTTGGGCAATGAGCGAAGTGCTCACCCATCTTCCGCAAAACCACCCGGATTTTCCAGTGATCCTTGCGCACTTCCAGCGGCACAGTGCGTCGTTGCTGGAACTCCAACATGACGGCGGGCTGTGGACGAATGTGTTGGATCGACCGGATTCGGCACTTGAAGTCTCCGGCTCTGCAATTTTCGTGATGTCGATGGCACGCGGCTTGATGCATGGCTGGCTCGACGATTCGAGATTCCGCCCCGCAGTGCTCAAGGGTTGGAATGCACTTGAAAGCCGGATCGGAAACGATGGCACGGTGAGGGACATCTGCATGGGAACGATGTGCACCGAGGTCGTGGAGTATTATGTGAACCGTCCGTTTTATGACAATGACACGCACGGTTTGTTCGCAGTTCTTTTTGCCGGTATCGAGGTCGAGCGGTTGCTCGGCAAAACAAGCATCACTTCGGATCGGCCACACGAAGAGTCTGCACGACGTGCGCCGGTCTCGGCCTGACGACGCTTGAATGATCTTGATTTTCGGCCTCTCGCTGTTTTTACTCTCCCGCCAAAACCCATCACGTGAGTTCAAAGAAAAAACGTATCGCCTTGATCGGACTGCCGGTGTTGCAGTCCGTCAACAACCTGTGCAACGCCGCCATCGCAAGACGCGCTGAGGAGGGCGGCGACTGGCGTTTTGTCCTGAGTGCTGAGGCATCGGTGGACGCGTTCAAGTTTCTCCGGACCCTTGATTGCGATGGAGCGATCGTGCGAATCATGAATACCGCCATGCTCCGTGAGGCGAAGAAGGTTGATTTCCCGCTCGTCAATGTGTCGTCGTGGTTGGAAAAACCGGGAGTTCCCACGGTGCGTCATGACTACGAAGCCGTGGGCCGGATGGCCGTCGAGCATTTGTTGGAAAAGGGATTCCGCCGCTTTGGTTGTGTGGTTGTTTCCGGCGGATGGTTCATCGAGCAGCGCTACAAGGCACTTGTGCAGGCCATCGCCGATCATGGCGGAGCCCTTCAGACTTTTCATCTGGATACCACCATGCCGGACATCGTGCAGCCACTGGCCCAAGCGGAGAAGCGCAGGTTTGTGGAATGGGTGAGAACGCTCCAGCGGCCGGCAGCCCTCGTATTGTTGGATGATTGGGATGCGCCGGCTTTGATGGAGCTTTGTCGTGAGGCAGGCTATGAAGTGCCGCGGGACCTTGTGATGATCACCACGGGTTGCCACAGCGAGGTGCAGCCTCTCTGCCGGGTCCCCCTCAGCGCGGTGCAGGAGGACCAGGAACTTCAAGCCAAGTTGGCGGTCAGTTGCCTTGACGTGTTGATGGCGGATGGCCAGGCGCGCGACACGATGATCAATGTGCCGCCACTCGGTGTGGTGGAACGCGCTTCCACTGCAACCATGGCCATTGAAGACCGTGAAGTTGCGCACGCTGTCGAATTCATCCGCGCTCATGGCTTCGAGCCCATCAATGTGGCGGATGTCAGCGGACGGGTGCAGGTTTCACGGGTGACTCTGGAGAGGCGCTTCCGGCATGTGATGGGAGTGACGATGCACGAATATCTATCCGAGCGCCGGGTTCGGCGCGCGAAGGAACTGCTCCTCAGTGATCAATCGCTCAGTCTCCAGACCATCGCCCAACAATGTGGCCTCGCCGATCGCCGGAGGCTCAACCAGGTCTTCATCAGTGCAGTCGGCATGACCCCGGCGGCATGGCAGGCAGACAAGATGGGATGACGTAAAATGGTCTCTCAATGCCGCATTTTTGCCCCTAGGTGGTGCGGCGTTTGATCGGTAAAAGGATCACAACGATTATTATCGTGGCGCAGTGTTCCATGAAACCCATCTTCATTCTTCTTATCGCCGGTGTGCAGGCTATCCATGCGGCCGAACGAACCTGGTCAGGATCTGCGAGCAGCGGATTCGAGGATGCGGGCAATTGGAATACAGTGCCTGCCGACAATCTAACCGATGATGTTGCCCTATTCGGACCTGGAACTTCGGCGAACCAGCCGGTTCTGACCACCGGTCGAAGCATCAATGGCCTCCGGTTCACATCACCTGCGGGTGCTTGGAGTCTCAGCGGTTCGCATGCGCTTTCGTTAGGCAGCGGGGGAATCTCAAGCCAGGGACAAAGCTCCGGGATCAACGAGTTTCCTGCGGATATCATTCCGGGTGCCAACCAAACGTGGCAGGCGGGCAGCGGTGGAACCTTGAGGTTCACTGGAGGAATCTCACAAGCCGGGGGATTCATTCTTACTATCGGCAATGCAGTCCAGAATGGCACTGTCATCTGGAATCCTGCCGCAGGGAAATCGATCTCGCTCACGGGTTCTGCTGGCAGCGGTGCGAATCTTTTGAAAATCGCCAATGGCGGAAAACTCATACTCGGCGAAGCTGGTCCCATTGCCACGGCAAGCATCAATGAGATCCGCAACAACAACGGTCCCGCGCTCTCGCTTGTCTCCGGTGCTTCCCTGCGGGTGAACTCCGGAACCTGGAACTTTGGTGATATCGGGCGAAACAGCTCGGCGGATGCATTCAACGGAGTGCTGCATGTGGCGGATGGAGTGATCAATTTCTCCGGGGCCCGCTATCTTGGTGGTGGCACGATCACAGTGGAGGGCGGCTCGTTGAATTTCACCAATACCGGTAGCAATCTCTCCAATGGAGGGCGTTTCTCACTCGGAAATTTCAACGTCGGAACCACAGCGATCCTCAACGTCAACGGAGGCATCGTCGATCTTGCTCAGGCCAATGCGGGCAACAGCATCGGTGCCGTCATCAGCGCCCGGGTGCGGCAAACGCAAGGAGTTGTTAGAAATGGCATCACCTTGGGCGGCGGCACCAACGGTGGTGTGACAAGCTCCCTCACGATCGGTCACGGTGGCATCAACATCGCAGGAAGCGGAGCCACGCTCACTCATACATCGATTTCAAACTCCTCCGCCGCCTATACAATGGAAGGCGGCACACTCTGGTGTGCTGGGGCGATCCAAGGAATTCCCCCCGCAAATCCGGGCACAAACGGAAGCTCGGCCACCCCGCCCGGGGCAGTCGTCCAGCCGGGAACGGGGAACCTCAAGAATTTCAACTTCCTCGGCGGCACGCTCGCCACCGGCGCATTTAATGCCACTCTGCTCGGTTCATCATCAAACCCGTCGGACCCTGTGGCTGACTCCGTTGCCATCGGAACCCTCACGAATCGTGGAGGATCCCTCGCTCCTGGCGGCATCGGTTTTGCGGGAAAAACCCTCATCACTGGAAACTACCATGTCCTCTCCGGTGCGCTCGCCATCGATGTGGGAGGAACCACTCCGGCGACGACATTTCAGAATGGTCAGCATGATCAGGTCGAGGTTGCTGGAGATATCGATTTGGGTGGGGATCTTGGCATCCAACTCCTTTCCGGCTACAATCCGGCGGCGGAAGATGTCATCACCATTCTGACATGTTCCGGCAGTCTCGTAGGCGAATTTGACAATGTTCCATTCGGCAGCCGCATCGCAAGCGCGGATGGCCATTCGAGTTATGTGGTTTCCAAAGTCGGAAACTCCGTGACTCTCAGCCAATACCTTCCGGTGGTGGCCCCGGTCATCACCGATGTCATCAGCCCGTCCGCCGTGTTGGAGGGCGATTCGGTGGTGCTTGCTGTGATCACTTCAAGCCTTGTGCCCGTCAGTTATGAGTGGCGGAAAAACAACGTCATCATTCCGGGTGCCAATTCGAGTTCACTCACCTTGATCAATGTCGATCCTGATGACGCCGCAACCTATCAGGTCACTGTAATCAACGCCGAGGGAAGCGCGACGCGATCCTTCGACCTTGTTGTCAAATCCCCCCTGTCCACAGGTTATGTCGTAGTCGATGCGGGAAACAGCGAGACATTCACGGCGTCTCCCACAGCGACCGGCCAAACATGGATTCTCGATGGGGAGGTGGTTTCAAACTCCCCGAGTTATCTCTATCAGGCCACCCGCAAGGCGGTTGGGACCCACTGGTTGCGCTTGGTGGAAACCTTTGGCGACAGCTCCACCACCACGCGCCAATGGGGGCTGCGGGTCCGTATTCCGGCTCCTGTCAGTGGCTTGTCCTATTATGTATCGCCCTCGGGATCGGATGCAGCGGCCGGCTCCATCGGAGCACCCTTCGCCACCTTGGAAAAAGCCCGCGACACCATCCGCGCGCTGGGTTCCGGCCAGCGTGCCGGGGGCGTTACGGTTTTCCTGCGTGGAGGCATCCACCGGCGGACGACCACATTTGCTTTGGCTGCGCAGGATTCCGGGACAAGCACCACGCCCGTCGTCTATGCCGCATTTCCTGGCGAGACTCCCATACTCACCAGCACCCGGCTTCTCAATTCGGCCCAGTTTTCGCCTCTCGCCGCAAGTGAGCATTCGAGGGTTGCGCCTGGGGTGGATGTCACCCGCATCTGGGAGACCAGTGTCACGGGCAACGCACGCGCGGCGTCGTTTCCCTCCGTGTTCAACGAGTGGATCATTTTCAATGCCCAGCGCTCCTCGTTGAACAGCGGCATGCTGGAGCTTTTCTATCAGGGTGAGCGCCGGCTGATTGCGCGTTATCCGAATCATGATCCGGTAAATGATATCATGACGCCGCGACTCGAAATGAACGGGGTCGCCACTGGAACCGCCGTCGATGGTACGGGATATCTCAATGGTGCGGGGACTTATACGTTGAGCGGCGGAGGAAGCGCCGCAGTCGGAGGCGCGTTCCATTACGATGATGCGGATGCCACGCGAATTGCCCGCTGGGAAAGCGCCATCACGCGGGGTGGTCTCTGGGTGATGGGTTACTGGCGGGTGCCATGGCAACTCAACGCCGCCCGGGTGGGGTTTATCGATCCAGGCAAAAAAGCCATCGGGCTGGTCCCGGCATCCAATCCCAACAATGCCCTGGTCTCCAACGGCATCGGTGACAAATACAGCCGCCCGCTCGGATCACGCAAGGAGC
>CALMKO010000148.1 GCA_937867415.1 uncultured Verrucomicrobiota bacterium
GAGATTTCTGCCTGTCTCGTGGGCTCGGAGATGTGTATAAGAGACAGACACCGCAGCGGATGCCGCATTCTTCTCCGTGGTTCGCCTCGCCGGTGGCAAGCTAGCAACCATGTGGCGCGCTGGCAGCGGCACCAAGTTCAATTGGACGGGTTGGGAAAATCTCGTCAAAACACCGGAAGGTCCCATCTATCTGGCCATCGAACGGTCGTCGGATCACAAACATCTCACATCATCATGGTCCACGGATGGAGTTGATTGGAAGGTCATCCAGAAGATGGATCTGAATTTGGGGAAGGATCCCCTCGCTGGCCTGATCGCTTCCTCGTGGACCTCGCCATTCTCGCTGCGGGTTTACACCGCAGGTGCCAATGTCATGTCGGATGCCGTGGGCAATGCCAGCATTCCGCTGGCCATTAGCGACAATGGAAAAGCCATATCGATTACCGAGCGCTTTGGACCGATTGCCAAGGGAGCCGAAATCCGCATTCACGACTACATGCCGCGCATTGAAGGCTTGTCCACGATGGCTCTCTGGACGTCACGACCCCGCATCATCCGGCAGTTTGGTTGGGGAGATTTCGACGGACAGATCGACGCGGAGTGGAAGGCACTCCTGCGCGCAACCGATGCCGTATGGAACGAACCCGTTCTCACGCGCTTTTGGCGAAAAGGAGTCATGGTTCCCAATTCCGATTATCAAAAAGAGACGGGGCGGAACCATCCGATGGGAGACGGGCTCAACAAAGAACCATGGAAGTCTCTCTGGGCTGGCGAGGATCGCTTCTTTCAACTCACAGTCGACATCAACCCTCCCTTCAAAGTCTGGCCGAAGGACAACGACGTCAGCGATACCTCACCCGACAATGTGAATGGACGGATCAAGGTCTGGGCCATCGCCTACGAACTGGGGCAAGCCCCCAAGCGGGAGTGGCTTCTGATCGCTCAGTCACCTAGTGAGGACCGCAAGAATGTCGCGGTGACCGTCCCTGGGTTCGGAAATGTGAAGGTCGATGCCGCGATACGCGGCTCGTTCTATCACCTGCAAGAGGGCAAAACAGGTATCAGGAATGTCGTGACAGAAACGGCGCATAACCGAGATAAAAAGCAGTAATCAAAACTGGGCAAATCATCGTTTTAAAGACCTACTCACTTCTTGATTTCACGATGAATTTCAAAGAATCCCTCGTTCTGCTCACTCTATGGATGTCTTGGCCTTCGGCCGGTGCGGTGCTAGCTGAAGACGCCGTGCCCGCTGTTCCCAATGCAACCAAATCAGCCATCAGTTCTAGCGGTATTGCGGGCGATTTTCCGGAGTCCAGGTGGCTGACGCAGCGTTTGGAGTGGCTTCAGGATCCCAAGTTCGGGTTCATGACGCACTGGGCGCCCTATAGCCAATGGGGGGGCATCGAGTCGTGGCCGCTGGTGGAGGAAGACAAATTCGGACGGCCGGACGACCTCAAGGCCTGGACGGAGCGCGACAGGGACATGGCCCGGTTTGTTCGTGATTATTGGGCGCTGCCCAAAACCTTCAACCCGGTGAAGTTCGATCCTGAAAAGTGGGCAGCAACCGCCAAGGAGGCAGGCATGAAGTATGTTGCCTTCACCACCAAACACCATGACGGCTTCGCCATGTTTGATACGAAGTTGAAACCGTCATCCAAATACCGCAGTCGATCATCTCAGCTCCTCCTTGCCAACACGCCGTTACTCAACGTTTCGCACCCTAACATGTTCTGATTTTCAAACACCAACGCTTTTCCCGCACGGAGCAGAGGTGCTTCAAATGAATGATGTTGTCCATGAGCCAGGTTCTACGTGCGAGTTGACCTAAAACGAGGCACCAAGTGCAGGAATTTTTCTTCCAGCGCGTTACGTTTGCCTCCATTCGTGGAAATAATCCGCGAGAAACATGCTGAACGATATCAGATCCATGGCGCCGAATGGTGCCCCGGGCTCCATTAGAATCCACCGCCAACATGGAAAGGCGCTCTGATTCATGATCATTCGCGGCATGCGGTGGTGGATCGTCGTCCTGGTTTTCCTGGCCGCCGTCCTGAACTACGTGGATCGCCAGACCCTGTCCGTACTCGCTCCCACCATTCAGGCGGACCTCGAAATGGACGACCGTGAGTATGCGAACATTGTCAACCTGTTCCTCGTCGCTTACACCATCGCTTACCTGATTTCGGGAAAACTTGTGGATCGTCTCGGTACCCGTGCGGGCACTGCGGCGTTTGTCATCTTCTGGTCGTTGGCAAACATCATCACCGCATGGGCGCAGGGCGTTCGCTCCATGGGTGCCTGCCGTTTCATGCTGGGACTGGGTGAGGCCGGCGTCTGGCCAGCCGCGTCCAAGGCAGTTTCCGAGTGGTTTCCCGCCCGCGAGCGGGCGCTGGCGATTGGTATGTACACGATGGGCGCGACCGTCGGGG
>CALMKO010000149.1 GCA_937867415.1 uncultured Verrucomicrobiota bacterium
GCGGCGGAGGACCATGGTCTCAAGGTGTTCGGCGGGCTGAAGTGGCAGCAGGGTTCGGATTTTTTACGGGCACCTGGGAATTTTTCCGCAGCTCGGGTGGCGTTGGCGGATGGGTTGAGGAGAATCGGCAGGCATCCGGCGCTTGCGGGGGTGTATGTGGGAAATGAGATCCCGGCCGACCTCGTCCGCTGGATGGGGCCGCTGCGGGTGAGGGTGGCGGTGGAGGAGTTGATCTCTTTGGGCAAGTCGCTCGCGCCTCATTTGTTGTTCGCCTACGCCAACTACCCGAGCACGGAATACCTCGAGCCGGAAAACGCGGATTTCACGGCGTTCAATGTCTATCTGGAGTCCGAGTCCGCATTCCGGAGTTATCTGAAACGGCTGCATCACATCGCGGGGGACCGGCCATTGGTGATTTCCGAGTTTGGTCTCGACTCCCGGCGCCATGGCCTCGACCGCCAGGCGGAGTGCCTCGGCTGGGCCACCCAAGCCGCCTATGATTTGGAAACCGCGGGGATGACGCTCTACGCATGGAGTGACCGCTGGTGGAATGGCGGGGCGGAGGTGTTGGACTGGGACTTCGGCCTGCTTGACCGGACGGGGGCGGCGAAGCCAGCGCTAGGAAAGCTGGCGGGGCTGAGACTTCATTCGCCGCCTGGCGGTCCCGGGCTTTACAGTGTGATCGTCTGCACGCGGAATGGCAGGCAGCGGATTGGCAATTGCCTGGCGGCTATCCAAGCCATGGAGGATTCGAATTTTGAAACCGTGGTGGTGGACGATGGTTCGACCGATGGCACAGCGGATGAGGTGGCGGAGAAATTCCCATGGGTGCGGCTTGTGCGCTTGGAGCCATCCGGCCTCAGCTGCGCTCGTAATGCGGGGGCTGCGGCAGCGTGCGGGGAGGTGTTGCTGTTCACGGATGACGACTGCGAGCCGGACGGCGAATGGATCGGCCGGCTGCGGCCTGCATTTGCCGGTGAGCGCTACGCCGCTGTGGGCGGTCCCAATTTGCCGCCCGCGCCGCGGACATGGCAGGAAGCGGTGGTCCGTGCCTCGCCGGGAGCGCCGAGTCATGTTTTGTTAGATGACGAGCTGGCCGAGCACTTGCCCGGGTGCAATCTGGCGGTGACGCGCGAGGCCTTCGAGCGGATGGGTGGCTTCGATCCGCAGTTTCAGACGGCCGGGGATGATGTGGATTTTTGTTGGAGGCTGAGTGATGCGGGCCTGCGGCTTGGTTTTGTGCCGGGTGCGTTCGTTTGGCATTGGCGGCGTCCGTCGATTGCGGCGTTTCTGCGCCAGCAAGTGGGCTATGGCAAAGCCGAGCGGCTTCTGTTAGCCAAGCATCCAGCGCGTTTTTCCGCTTGTGGAGATGCGAATTGGCAGGGCTTCGTCTATGGAGGTGGACCGGTGCGGGTGATGGAGGGATCCCTGATTCATTTCGGAAAAATGGGCGAGGCTGGCTATCAGGCAATCACCAACCGGATGCTCCCCCTGCGCGGGCTGGATGATGCGTTCGATTCGTGGAGATCCCGCCTGATGCTCGCGGTGGTGGAGGTATTGCAGCCCAGGCTTCGCGCCTGGATGCGGAATCGAAGGTTCGTCCTCTTTCAGAAACAGCCAAGAGCTCTCTGGTCGGAAGCGCCGACAGGGGAGTTCACCCTGGATTCCCCCGGCGGCGAGGGACGCGAATCCTTTTTGAACATCCTCATGAAACACGGGTGGAAGCCCAGCTACCGCAGCGATCTTTGGGATTTGGAAAAATACGATGGCCGCGTGCTCATGGCCACCGAGCGAGGCAACGGTGGTGGTGCGCGCATCTTGGTCAGATACCGGGGCAAGGATCCGAGAAAGTCAGTGACCCTTCTGGATCAGTCTTCGAAGAAAGTTTGAAAAAACACTTGGGATGTTAGATCGTTGCCCGCGACGCTTGGGTGGCTTCCATCCTCGAGGAAAAGCTCATTGGGTGGTGATTTACGTTCCCAGGCATCGCCCACTGGGACGACGAGTAAATTTCCCGCGTGTGCGGATGCTGCGTGGTAGCCATTGCGGAGGCGCTCGTTCATTTTGAGGAAGGTGTCGTTGGCAATCTTGGGGTCGCCATCGCGCCGGCCCCATGTTTGGTAGAGCACCGGGATTGCGCCTTGTTGGCGGGCTTCCGCAACCAGAGTAAGCAGCGGGGGGAACATGGCTGCGGCGCGTTTTTTGGCAGGCAAAGCGGGGATTTCGCTCTGCTCCTGGATCACGACGATGTCCCAGTTTCCCTCGCGGATTTTGCGCAGGGTCGGTGGGTGGGTCGAGTGGCGCTTGAGAGTCCAGCCGCCCGAGGTGGCATGGCCGACGCGGACTTTTCTGCCGTGGGCGGTCGCATGCTTCGAGAAGCCCTTGGGCACTCCGAAGCTATAACTATTACCAATGAAAAGAACCGCCAGCTCAGGCCGGGTGCGGACCCGCTCGGAAAGCTCGCGCCGGGAATCAACACCGCCGCCTCCCTGCGGCGGAGGGCTCTGGATTGAACAGGCCGAGCTGCCAAGGAGGCTCAGGATACAGCTGATTTTCAAGAGGGCAGGGGAGAGGGGCTTCACGCTCTGGGATGGGCTGTGTCGTAGGCTTGTTTGAGTCGTTCCTTGGTCACGTGGGTGTAGATCTGTGTGGTGGAAAGCGAGGCGTGACCTAACAAGGATTGCACGCTGCGCAGGTCCGCGCCCGCATCCAGAAGGTGGGTGGCGAAGCTATGTCGCAACTTGTGCGGGCTGATGGCGAAGGGGATGTTGCTGCGCTTCAGATATTTCTTGAGCAGCTGATCCACCGCTTGCTGGGTGATGCGGCGTTGGCGGGAACTGAGAAACAATGGGCCTGAGGTGACCGCTGCGGCCTGACGGTAACGCTGGATCGCGTTGAGGGCCGGGCCTCCGATCGGCACGATCCGTTCCTTTGAGCCCTTTCCCATCACCCGGACAGTTTCACCGATGAAATCGACATTTCGAACATCCAGTGACAGAAGCTCGGAAATCCGCAGGCCGCACGAGTAGAACAATTCGAGGATGGCGACATCCCTCAGAGGGATCCACGGCGGGGTCTTGGGGCCGGGTTCATCCCGCAGCGGGATGCCTAACAACTCATCGATCTGCGGAATGGACAAGACGACTGGCAGACCACGCTCGGGTTTGGGTAGAAGAACCTCCGCCACCGGGCTGTGGGCAAGCCCGCGACGCAGAACCAGGAATTTGTAGAACGAGCGCAGCGCTGCGAATCGAAGCCGGATGGTGGAGCGCTTCAGCCCCCGCTTCATCAACTCGAACAAATAATCGCGAAAGTGATCCGCCTCCTCATCCCGCCAGGTGCCGAATCCCCCGCCACGCCATTTCTGATAGGCTGCAAGTGCCTCGCGGTAATTTGCCAGGGTCCGTGGAGAGGCGCTCTTCTCGGTGGCTTGGAATTCGAAAAATGCGAGTTCGTCACTGGCAGACATCTGGCGCGACCTTAGATTAAGCTGCCTGAAATACCAAGGAAATTGAAGTGTCCTCCGGAAAGGCTCCGGGCGGGAGCGGCAAGTTTCCGAGCAAGATGGGGGAATTTTGCTTCATTGCTTGCCCTGACGGGTCGGCATACCACATGCTGAATGCACCCCAAGCGATTACGCTCTCTGCCATTTTTAAACTATCCTGCGATGTCACCCAAGACCAAATTCATCATCACCTTAGGCCCCGCCACTGAATCCGAAGAAATGATCGGTCGTCTCATTGACGAGGGGGCCAACGTTTTCCGGCTCAACATGAGTCATGCCAAGCACGAGTGGGCCGCGGAAATGGCCAAGCGTGTCCGACGCCAGGCAGAGTCCCGGCGTGTTCACATCGCCGTGCTTTTCGATCTCACCGGCCCCTCGATCCGCACCGGGGACTTGGAAACTCCCTACAACCTCTTGGAGGGCGACGTCGTCGAGTTCCGCAAAAACGGCATCGAGCCGACCGTCCCGCTTTCCACCACCGTTAACTACGACGGATTGATGGGAGATGTCACCGCCGGAAACACCCTCGTCGTGGACAATGGCGCGCTGCTCATGCGCATCGACAAGGTGGAGGCGGACCGCGTGCTCTGCCATGTGAAAACCCCGGGCACCATGGGCTCTCGCCGGCACATCAATCTCCCCGGCGTGCGGCTGAATTTACCCGCTCTGACGGAGAAGGACCACAAGGATCTCGCGCTCGCCGTCGGTTGCCGTGCGGACTATATCGCCGGTTCATTCGTCCGTGATGCCGCGCACGTGCGCGAGTTGCGGGAGGCCATGAAAGCGCTCGAGGGTGAATCACAAATCGTCGCCAAGGTCGAGGACCAGGAAGCCATCCGGAACATCGACGCCATCATCCATGAGGCCGACGTGGTCATGATCGCCCGTGGTGATCTGGGTACGGAAGTCGAGTTCGAGGAATTGCCGATTCTGCAACGCCGCATCATCAAACGTTGTCACGAGCTTGGCACCCGGGTGATTGTGGCCACCCAGCTGTTGGAGTCCATGATCAGCAATCCGACCCCGACGCGGGCCGAGGTGACGGATGTGATGAATGCCGCTTATGAAGAGGCGGACTGCCTCATGCTTTCCGGCGAGACCTCGGTCGGGCGCTACCCGGAGCGGTGTGTCGAGGCCTTGGTGAGGATTTCCTCCCGCATCGAGCGCTCCGGTGGTCATGGCTTCGGTCAAAGCGCGCTGCTTCGTGATGAGCGCCAGAAAACGGCAAGGGCCGCAGTTACCCTCGCGGATTCCCTGCCGGATGCCCGCCTCGTCGTGCTGACCCGCCGCGGAGTTCTCGCCAACCACGTCGCGATGCTGCGTCCACGCACCGCAGGGTTTTATGCATTTACTCCCACCGAGCGCGTTTGCCGCCAACTTGCGCTGACCCGCAGTGTGCGCCCTTTCAAACTTCCCTTTTCATCGAGCATCGAGGAAACCATCGAAAACGTCAGTGAAATGCTGCGTAAGGAAGGTCTGGTCCGCCCGGGAACTCCCATCGTGATTGTCTCGGACATCTTGTCAGACCACTTCGCTGCCAATTCGATTCTGCTTCACCACGCATGAGGCTCCTTCACGGCGATTGTCTCGGCGTCCTGCCCGGCCTCCCTGAAGCATCGGTGGATCTGGTGGTGACCTCGCCGCCTTACAATCTCGGGATCGCCTATCAGAGTTTCAAAGACACCGCACCCAGGGAGGAGTTCCTCCAGTGGTGCCGGCAGTGGGCGGCCGAACTCAAGCGGGTCATGGCGGCCGATGGTTCGTTTTTTCTCAACGTCGGAGCGGCCCCGTCCAATCCCTTGCTGCCGCATCAACTCATCCTCGCTCTCACGGATGGGCCTACTCCGCTGTTCGTTCTCCAGAACACCTTCCATTGGGTCAAATCCATCACCATCGAGACCCGTGGCCACGAGCAAATCAGCGCGGGCCACTTCAAGCCCATCAACTCCAAGCGCTACGTCAACGATTGCCACGAGTATGTCTTTCATCTCACCAAAACGGGTGGTGTCGCGCTCGACCGCCGTGGCGCGGGTGTCCCGTATGTCCATAAATCGAACATCGCCCGCTGGGGGCACACCGGCGGTGCCGACCTCCGCTGCCGGGGGAATACCTGGTTCATTCCCTACGAGACGATCCAGTCCCGGGACAAGGAGCGCCCGCATCCCGCAACCTTTCCCGTCGCCTTGGTCGAGCAGTGCATCCGCATCCACGGCAAAGGGCCGGCCACTCGCTTGCTTGATCCGTTTTTGGGAATCGGCACGTCCGCCATCGCCGCCCATCGCCAGGGATTGACGGACTTCATCGGCATCGAGCTGGACGCCCACTATCTGGAGGTCGCGCGCGAAAGGCTGTTGGATGAAACCACCCGCCTGGCGGTGGAATTTCCCTTGTTTTAGGATTCGGCAGCCGGATTTTTTGAAATCCGGAATGCCAGGACCTCGCGGGCGGGAAAATGCAGAGGATGCCGTTTTTCTTGGCTCCGGGTTTGCGGATCGCGATCCAATCCCCTCCTTGGGGCATGGAGGTTCGGGAGTGACTTTTGGCAAAGAGTCTAACTGCGGATTCCAGTTTTATTTGCACCTGCGGTTGATGTGAGATCCGCTCTCCCCAGCTGAGCAGGAACCAGGAAAATAACTTCCGGTCCAGCGACCTGTATTGAATCGCCTCCAGCACATCGGTCGGGCGGATGTTAGGTGAACCTGCTAGATCGTCCAGAGTGCGGGCGACCTTCAGAATGCGGTCATGCGTGCGGGCGGAAAAGTTCATTTCCTGCATTGTGTGTTCGATGTCGCCGCCCGTGGTCACTCGCCGGGGACGTCCTGGATGTTTTGGGACTTTCGGGACTTGCCGGGCGGCAGGTAGTTTTCACCGGTTACGACGGGTTTGTCGGTCTGGGCTTCGAGTTGCAGGCGTGCGCTTCGGGCGATCTTGCCGCCCGTCTTGGCGGCGGATTTGTTTTCCGTGAGTCCGGTTGCGGCTGTGGTTTCGGCAATCTGACGGGTGGAAAGTTCGGCCAGCGCGGTGAAGATGAGCTCGGCTTCGCTCATGTGGTCGCGCAGGTTCTGGGTTTCAAGCCCATTCCAATTCCTTGTGGGCCTTCACGCTGACTCCGCTCCATTCCTGATGGATGAGGTTGGTGAGGATGGCGTATTCCTCGCCTTTTTTGACATCATGCGAGGCCCAGTAGTCGGTGAGTTTATTGCGGGTTTCCTGCCCAGTCATGCGCTGCTGAATCCACTTGTCGCTGCGACCGTGCTTTTGCCAGGTGGCGCGGGCTCGCTCGAGTGAGAGCGCGGGATCGGACATTTCCTGCATCCGTTCGTAGCCGACTTTGGCGAGCCAGAGTTTAATCGGTTCCGCCTTGGGACTAGGGACACTCTGGACGAGGCAAAGCAGGGTCTCGGCATTGGCGACATCGGTGAGGTATTTCTTGCCGTCAGCAGCAGGCAATTTCAGTCGGTGACAATTTGTCACCGACTGACTTCTTTCTTTTGCAAGCCGCTCTTTTAGCTTGTTCCAATACTTTCTAGCCGTCTGATAATCAGGCTGTTGGGTGAGAACTTGGACGATGTCCACGACGGGAAAAACCAGGTTTCCGTCTTCTCATCGTAGAGGCGACGGATTTCACGATCTTCGAAAATGGCGGAGATGACTTTCATGGCGAGCGACTCAGGAAAACAGTTTCCGGTCCAGCGAGCGGTATTGAATGGCCTCCAGCACATCGGTCGGGCGGATGTTCGGTGAACCTGATAGGTCGGCAAGCGTGCGGGCGACCTTGAGGATGCGGTCGTGGGCGCGGGCGGAGAAGTTCATTTCCTGCATCGCGTGTTCGAGATAGCCTTTGGCTTCGTCGTTGATCTGGCAGTGTTGCTTCATCATGCGGGAGGACATGCCTGCGTTGCTCGTGTTAGAGGATTTGCGGAAGCGTTCGTCCTGGATCTTGCGGGCTTGCACCACGCGCTCGCGGATCGTCTCGGATTTCTCACCGGTCGGGCCTGGGGAGGTGAGTTCCCGGAAATCCACCATCGGGACTTCCACGTGCAGGTCGATCCGGTCTAACAAGGGGCCTGAAATCTTCTGGCGATAGGTTTCGATCTGCCGTGGCGAGCAGCGGCACTCGCGCTTGATATCCCCGTAGTAGCCGCATGGGCAGGGGTTCATGGCGGCGACGAGCATGAAGCTTGCGGGAAAGGTGAGGGAACCGGCAGCGCGGGAAATGGTGACTTCCTTGTCTTCCAGTGGTTGACGGAGAACCTCCAGAGTCTTTCGCCGGAATTCGGGCAGTTCGTCGAGAAACAAGACGCCATGGTGGGCGAGCGAAACCTCGCCAGGGCCGGGGTTCGTGCCGCCGCCTAACAGTCCGGCATCGGAAATGGTGTGGTGGGGTGAGCGGAACGAGCGGGTTGTCAGGAAGGCCTTCTTCGGGTCGAGCAGGCCCGCGATGGAGTGGATCCTGGTGATTCCAATGGCCTCGTCCTCGGTCATGTTGGGCATGATGGTGGGGATGCGTTTGGCGAGCATGGATTTGCCGGTGCCCGGCGGGCCGACCATGAGGAGATTATGATTTCCCGCGGCGGCCACTTCGAGGGCGCGCTTCACGGAGTGCTGGCCGCGGACCTCTTCGAAGTCCACTTCGTAGGTGCGGTGGGCATCGAAAAATGCTTTGCGATCCAGACGGAAAGGAGGAATCACCAGGGCGCCTTCCAGAAAGTTCCATGCTTCTTTGAGGCTGCGGACGGGAAATACCTGGATGCCTTGGATCACGGCGGCTTCGGCGGCATTTTCCTCCGGCACAAGCAGACAGGTGCGGCCGCGTTGTTTGGCCTCCAGGGCGATGGATAACACGCCCTTGACCGGGCGGACGGTGCCGTCGAGTCCGAGCTCGCCGACAACACAGCATTCGTCCGCGTTAAAGGGCACGGTTCGGCTTGCCGCGACCATGGCCAGCGCGATCGGGAGATCGAAGGAGGGGCCTTCCTTTTTCAGATCGGCTGGTGCGAGATTGACGGTCTTCACCCCATCACTCAAATGCAGGGCGGAGGCGATGATGGCGGAGGTGACCCGCTGGGAGGATTCTCTAACAGCGGCATCCGGCAGACCCACGATGGTGACGGTGGGTTTGTCCGCGCCACGGGCATTGACCTCGACCTCGACCTCCTGGGCATCGACCCCACGCAAAGCTGCTGAAAATAAGCGGGTAATCATGTGAACAGCAAAACTGTGGTGAGATGTTCAGCAGGTGGCAAGCGTAAAATCCAGCAATCCGGGGCATCGGTGGACCTTGGCGGGTATTACAACTCATCAACGGGGATGACATCGACGGCGACACTGAGTTTCTGGCTGCCCGCGCCGAGGGTGACGCCGCGGAGGGGGCTGACGTCGGAAAAGTCACGGCCCCAGGCGATGGTGATGTGGCGTTCGTTCGGGAGCAGGTTGTTGGTGGGGTCCGTATCGACCCAGCCGGCGGCATCGCCGCAGAAAACGGAGACCCAGGCATGGGACGCATCAGCTCCCGTGAGCCGCTGCATTCCGGGTGGGGGGGCGGTTTCCAGATAGCCGCTCACGTAGCGGGCGGGCAGTCCCATGGAGCGGAGGCAGGCCAGCATGAGGTGGGCGAAGTCCTGACAGACGCCAGCGCGTTTTTTGAGAACCTCCGAGACCGGGGTGCTGACTTCTGTGGCGCGTGGGTCGAATTTGAATTCTTTGTGGATCCGGTTGGTAAGGCCAAGAACGGCTTCCAGGATGGGGCGACCCGGGGGGAATTCCAGCAGTGCATAGTCTGAAAACTCCTTGCCGAGTGGGACCATGGGTGAGCCGAACCGAAAGGCTCCGGCCTCTGAACCGGGAGTGAGTTTTTCGATTTGGCAGGCATCCCGGATTGCCTCCCATGGCGGTGTGGTGCGGGGGTCCGGGTGCTTGGAGGGAAAGACTTCCACCAAGCTGTGGGCGATGACTTCCATGGCTTCATGTTTGCCCTCGATTTCAAAGTAAGAGGTGATGTTGCCGAAGGAGTCGACATGGACGCCACGGCCGACGGGTTCGGGTTGGATTTCGAGCTCGTGCCACGGGCAGCGCTGGCTCGGCAGGGTGCGGGGGGCGAGGCGTGCGAGGTGGTGGGAGACCGTGACGGCACCGGAGTAGGTGTATTTCGTGCGATGGACGAGGCGGTATCTCATGGTCAGTAAACCCTTCTCACGGAGTGGCTGAAGTAGTGCTGGGTGAGCATGTCGGCGAAGGTTTCCAGTGCGGAGAACATGGAATCGAACTCGGCGACAGACGGGGCGGTCGGGTTGGCGAAGCGTTGATCCAGTGTTCGGAGGTGTTCGCGGATCTTAGGCAGAAGGCCGAAGTCGGGATCGCCGGGAAAGCGGGTGATTTCCCGGTTGAGAATTCCAAACTGGAAGGCGACGGAGCGCGGGTTGATGGGGTCGAAGAAAATCAGGTCGATGACTCCGGCGAGCTGGGGGCGGGAGAAGTGGCGGCGGCGGTAGGTCATCACGCTGTCGCAGGTTTCCAACAAGGGGTCGAGGAGTGGGGACTCGCCCTTGCCGCGGGCGGCGGCGGTGTGGAGGAGTTTCAGGACACCGAGGGCGCGCTCGATGCGGCGGCCTACTTCGAGGAATCTCCAGCCTTGGCCGCGAGTCATGTTTTCCGCCTGCATCCCGGCAAAGGCGGCGAGTTGGAGGACGAGCGTGTCGAGGGTGCGCAGCAGGCTTGATGCGTTCTGGCCCGCATTCGGCACATGAACGATGCCTTCCAAGCGATTGAAAAAGCGCCAGGTGTCATCGGAGAGGCGGTCACGGGCGGCGGTGGCGTTGATCAGCAGGGATTTGGCGAGATTGGGGATACCCCCGCGCGCGGAGGCGTCGTGGATCAGGGTGGAGAGGGTGCGCAGAGTCTGGTTCGGGTGGATGATGACTTGCTTGGGGATGATATCGGTGCCACGGAGTAGGGCGAGGCAGGCGCTGAGTTGTTCCTGTTGCTGCTGCCCGATTTCGCCACTGAGGTTGCGCAGGGTGACGCGGAGCAGGCGGGTGGCCAATTCGATGCGCTCGGCATAGCGGCCGACCCAGAACAACTGCTCGGCGATCCGGCTGGGCACTTCCAGTGCCGAAGGATGGCGGTCTTCCGGAGGGCGAGGGGTCTTGACGTCCGTGCGCGTCATGAAATCCGCCGATTGATCGGCGATCCAGACGTCCTTGGTGAACCCTGCATGGCCAGGCCAGAGTTGTGGGGCTTGGCCGGATTTTCCGACTCGTGCGAGGCCGCCGGGCAGGGCGACGGGGCCACTGGTGGCGTTGAGTGTGAATGCCCGCCAGAGGATCGGGCGCTGGCGAATTCCCCGCACTTCCAGCGATGGTGCCTCGCTGGCGGTGATGTCCAGCTGGGCGACAAAATCGTATGGGCGTTCCTCGATGGTAGCGATCCACTGCTTGCGGGCGGCGGGCGAGAGATTTGCGCAGCGGACCGGCAGCAAGCTGTCGCTGTTGAAAGCGGAGAGGAGCACGTAGCGGTGGAGGTTTTCCAAGACCCGTCGGCGGACCGTGTGTTGGCTGAGCCACCAGGTTTCGACGAATGGCAATTTGATCTCCTCGCCGAACCACTTCCGGCAGATGCCTGGTAAAAACGGCATGAGCGCCGGGGTTGATGCGAATCCAGCGCCCGGAGCATTGGCGAGGGCGACGTTGCCCGAGCGCCATGCTTCGATGATTCCCGGGACGCCACCGCCTCCCTGCCCCCAGTGTTCGAGGGGGTCCAGGCCTTCGTTTTCGAGGCGGCAGGCCACCCCGTCAATGCGTCGGAGGCCGCCGAGGGTTTTCAGGAACAAGCGGCGCTCCCGGACGGTTAGGTCTGCCGACTCGACGAGTGGAAACCCTAAAAGGCGAGCCTTGTAGGCGTGTTCGAAGTAAGAAGGATGTTTGAATCCGGGGGTGAGGAAGACCACGTTGGGCATTTCTCCGCGGCGTGGGAGCAGGGATTGGAGGGTGCTGCGTTCCAGGTCGAAGAAGGGGCCCAAGCGTGAAATTTTAAGCGCCTCGAACTGGTCGGAGAGCAGGTTGGAGGTGACGTTGCGGTTTTCCAAAACCTGGCCAAGTCCGCCGGGAGCCGAGGTGTGGTCGCGGAGGACCGTCCATGCGCCCGTGGCCGAGCGGACAAGATCGCAGCCCGTGGTGATCACGAATTTCCCTCCGACGGGGAGGACGCCGCGTGAGTATTGGAGAAAGGCCGGGTTGCAATTGACCAGATCCGGCGGAATCAGGCCGTCGCGCAGAAGTTGCTGCGGGCCGTAGATGTCGGCAAGGACCGCGTTGATTAGGCGCATCCGCTGGGTAAGCCCAGTCGCCACGTGGGTCCACTCCGCCGGCGGGACAAGCAGGGGAATCGGGTCGAGTTCGTAGGGTTGGCCGGCGCAGCCGACGTCGCTGTAAACATTGAAGGTGGTTCCCAAGTCCTCGATCATCCGCAGGGCTGCGGAGGCGATCGACGAGCGTTCTTCCGACCCCCAGCGCTGGATTTTGACTCCCAGAGTGGACCAATCCGGGCGGATCTGGCCGCGGGCGTCCGTCATTTCATTCCAGACGGCGGGGCTCGCGCCAGCCGCAGGGTTGGACGATGCTTGGTGTTGGGAGAGTGAACTGTCAGCCATGAATCACGGGACCGTCCGAAGACGATGTCTCAAGGCTCTACGGGATCATGCGTAAGTCCAGCGTGAATGGGAAATCCGGGCTGATTGGTGGTTCTGTGACATCCATTCTTCCGGCGGTGTGGCCGTGTTGGAAGAATCTGGAGAGCCGCCGGGACTCCGCTTCGTAGGAATTGACCGGGAAGGTTTCATGGCTCCGGCCACCGGGATGGGCGGCAAAGTAGGTGCAACCGCCCATGGAGCGGTCATTCCAGGAGTCCAGAAGGTCGAAAACCAAGGGTGTGTGGCAAGGGATGCTTGGATGGAGGCAATTCGGCGGTTGCCAGGCGCGGTAGCGGACGCCGGCGACGAACTCTCCGTGCGTGCCTGTGGAATGCAGTGGTAAGCGCACCCCGTTACAGGTGACCGAGTGACGTTCTCCGGTCATTCCGCGGACGAGGATTTGCATCCTTTCCACCGAGCTGTCGACATAGCGCACGGCGCCCCCTGCGGCGCCTTCTTCGCCCAGCACGTGCCAGGGTTCGATGGCGTGGCGCATTTCCACTTCGATGCCTTTTTGAGCGAACTCGCCGATCCTCGGGAAGCGGAACTCGAGATGGGGGGCGAACCAGTCGTCCTCGATCCAGTAACCCTGCTCGCGCAGATCTCCGAGAACTTCGCAGAAATCCTGCCAGATGAAATGGGGTAACATCCACCGGTCGTGGATTTCACTGTCCCAGCGGACCAGCGGCTTGGTGTAGGGTTCGCGCCAGAACCGCGACACCAGCGCTCGCAGAACAAGATGCTGGGCAAGGCTCATCTGGTAGTGCGGCGGCATTTCAAAGTTCCGCATTTCCAATAAGCCCAGACGCCCTGTCGAGCTGTCGGGACTGTAAAGCTTGTCGATGCAGAATTCCGCACGGTGGGTATTGCCCGTGGGGTCGATGAGCAGGTTCCGGAAGGCGCGGTCCACCTGCCAGGGCAGGGGAGTTGTCTCGCCGTCGACCGTGCGGAAGGCCACTTCCAACTCGTGGATGGAGTCGTTCCTCGCTTCATCCACCCGTGGGGCTTGCGAGGTGGGGCCTACGAAGAGGCCGGAGAAAAGGTAGCTGAGCGACGGGTGGTGGTTCCAAAAGGTGATCATGCTGCGCAGCAGGTCGGGCCGGCGGAGCAGGGGGCTGTCTGATGGGGTTTCCCCACCGATGATGATGTGGTTACCGCCGCCGGTGCCGCAGTGGCGACCGTCGATCATGAATTTCTCGGTGGCGAGACGGCAAAGGTGGGCTTCTGCGTAGAGCACCGAGGTATTATTCACGAGCTCGTCCCAGGAGGCGGCTGGGTGGAGGTTGACCTCGATGACGCCGGGGTCGGGAGTGACTTTGACGACGCTGATGCGGGAGTCGTATCCCGGGGGCGTGCCCTCGAGGATCACCGGCATGCCGAGTGACTCTGCGGTGCGTTCGATGGTGGCGATGAGGTCGAGGAAGTCCTCGGTTTCGCTGACGGGAGGCAGGAAAATGTGGAGGCGTCCGTCGCGCGGTTCGATGCAGAGCGCGCTGCGGGTCACCCAGGCAGCGGATTCCTGTTCACGAGGTCTCCGTTCCCAAGGGCGTTCGGCAGCGGATTTGTCGCCCTCCCGGTCCATCGCGGCGGTGGCCTTGTCCAGTTCGCGGCGTTGGAACGACAGGGTTTTTCCCGGGACCTGAGGAAACTCGGCGGAAGTGCGTGTCGGATCCTGTGGGACATGCCACGGGTAGTCGGATTCCTTGACCCATGGGAGCGAGTCGAGGGGGAGTCGGTAGCCCATTGGCGAATCGCCGGGCAGCAGGTAGAGGGTTTCATCCCGCAGGAACCAGGGACCACTGGTCCAGCGCAGGCCTTGTGCGGTCATGCGGCGTTCCAGGGGGATGGCGTATCCGACGACTTCATCGATGCCCTGCTTGAACAAGCGGGTGAAGCGTTCGCGTTCGACCTTGTCCTTGAGGTTGGACTTGATCGGGTCGACATTGGCCGGAAGGCGGCGTTCCCTCCACATGTAGTAAAGAGCGTCCTCGTAGGCGGGAATCATCCATTTGGGGTCTGCTCCGAGAGCGCCGGTCAGGGTGACTCCGAAACGCTTGGCATGGGTCACGTCATAGCCGTAGTCGTGCGACTCGTCCGCGATGAGAGAGTCATCCTCCCACATCGGTTGGCCGTCTTTCCGCCAATAGCAGGCGAGCGACCAGCGCGGGAGAACCTCCCCGGGATACCATTTTCCCTGACCGTAAAAGAGCAATCCGCCCGGGGCGAACTTGGCGCGCAGGCGTTTGATCAACTGGCCTGAGAGAAGGCGCTTGGTGGGGCCCACGGCCGAGTTGTTCCACTCGTCGCCGTCGAAGTCATCCATCGAGATGAATGTCGGTTCGCCGCCCATGGTGAGGCGCACATCCATTGCGACGAGGTCCTCATCGATTTTGCGGCCGGTTTCGAGGATTTCCTGCCACTGTTCTTCGCGGTAGGGCAGGGTGGTGCGTGGAGATTCGTAGATCCGGGTGACGGTCATTTCATGCTCCATCTCCGTCTCGCAGGGTTCGACGCCACCGGTGACGGGGGCGGCGCTGGAAGGATCCGGCGAGCAGGCGAGCGGGATGTGACCTTCCCCCGCAAGGAGTCCCGAGGTGGGGTCGAAGCCGATCCAGCCGGCGCCGGGAAGGTAGACCTCGGTCCAGGCGTGGAGGTCTGTGAAATCGACTTCCGCGCCCGATGGGCCGTCGAGTGATTTCACGTCCGGCTTGAGTTGGATGAGGTAACCGGAGACGAAACGGCTGGCGAGACCGATGTGGCGGAGTAGAGTGACGAGCAGCCAAGCGGAGTCGCGGCACGAACCGGAGGCCAGCGACAGGGTTTCCTCCGGTGTCTGGACGCCAGGTTCGAGGCGGATTTTGTATTCGATGAGGTGCTGCAGGCAGGAGTTCATCTCCACCAGCACGTCGATGGTTCTGCCGGTCTTACCCTTGAATTTGTCGATCAGGCCTTGGAGCAATTCGGTCGGTTTCCCGACCGCGAGAAACGGCGCAAGCTCTCGTTCCTGGTCCTTGTCGTAGGCGAAGGGGAATTGCTCGGCGTGCGGTTCCAGGAAGAAGTCGAAGGGGTTCTGCACCGACATCTCCACCACCAGGTCCACTTCGATGTCCAGACGCGCCATCGGTTCCGGGAACATCAGCCGGGCGAGGTAGTTCGCCTGCGGGTCTTGCTGCCAGTTGATGAAATGCTCCAGCGGCCCGACTTTCAGGCTGTAGGCGAGGATGTTCGATCGGCAATGCGGCGCAGGTCTGAGCCTGACGACGTGGGCGCCGTGCTCGACGGGGCGGTCGTATTGATAACTGGTCCGATGGTGAAGGGCGACGTGGATCGACATAAGGGGTAAGGGCCACTCAGCACCTGGAATGCCGACTTGCGATCAATTTGGGGTTCAATGAGTATCGCGAGGAGGGATTATAACTCTCCTTCGATCAAATCGTCCAAGGTCTGACGTTTGCGAACGACCGTGGCGGTGGCTCCTTCCACAAGGATTTCCGCGGGAAGAGGGCGGGAATTGTAGTTGGAAGCCATGACAAAGCCGTAGGCCCCGGCGGACATCAGTGCGACCACGTCGCCGGGATTGAAGTCCGGCAGCGGGCGGTCCTGGCAGAAGAAGTCACCGCTTTCGCAAATGGGGCCCACTACATCCACGGTCAGCCGCTCGGGAGACACGGGCTCGACCAGCGGCACGATGTCGTGATGGCCCTCGTAAAGCGCCGGGCGGATGAGGTCGTTCATGCCCGCATCCACGATTTTGAAGGTCTTGGCCGAGCCCTTTTTTTCGTAGAGGCACTGGGTGAGCAGGACTCCGGCATTTCCCACGATGTAGCGGCCGGGCTCCAGCAGGATTTTGAGCCCGAGATCCTTGAGGCGCGGTACCAACTCCTTGCCGTAGCGCTCGATGGTCAGCGGGCGCTCGTCCTCCGGCTGGCTTTGCCACCAATCCGGCGTGCCCGATGCCAATGACTCCTTGTAGATGATTCCCACACCACCGCCGATCGACCAGAACTCGATGCCATGGCGCTCCTTGAGCTCTTTGACCAATGGAATGACCTTTTCAACCGCTTCGATGAACGGGGCGATGGACGTCAGCTGCGAGCCGATGTGCATCTGGAGTCCGCGTAGCTTGATGTGCGGGAGCTCCTTGGCCGCGCGCTCGTAAAGGTCGAGAATCGCTCCGAAGTCCACGCCGAACTTGTTCTCCGACTTGCCCGTGGAAATGTATTTATGCGTCTTGGCATCCACGTTCGGGTTCACCCGTACGGCTGCGGGGGCGATCATGCCGAGCTCGCCAGCGACTTCGTTCAGGTAGCGGAGTTCTTCCTCGCTCTCGACATTGAACGAGTAGATTCCCTTCTCCAACGCGTAGATGATTTCCTCACGGGTCTTGCCCACGCCCGCGAAAGTGCAATGCGCCGGATCGCCTCCGGCCTTGATCACGCGGAAAAGCTCGCCGCCGGAGACAATGTCGAATCCCGCGCCGTGGGTGGCGAGCAGCCGGAGCACCGAGAGGTTGGAATTCGCCTTCACCGCATAGGCGACCTCGTGGTCGATTTCCGCCAAGGCCGCGTTGAGGCGGGTGTAGTGGTCGAGAATGGTGCCACCGGAGTAAACGTAAAGGGGAGTGCCGTGTTCTGCCGCAAGTGTCGAAAGCTCAACGTCTTCGCAAAAAAGAGAACCATTTTTATAAGAAAATCCATGCATTGCGGGACTGAGGTAGTCGCGAAAAGCCCGCGGGTAAAGAGTAGAACGCTGATCTTTTCGCCAAAAAATCTGCAATGGCAGCGGTGGGCCCCTTCCAAGACGTTGATGCAAAGCGCGGTGGACCGGTAGTTTCCAGAAAATGGGATTTGGGGATCTGAGCGAGTTCCGGAACGTGGGCGTGTTCGATTTCATGGGCTGCATGGCCGCGTGGAAAATCGGGGAAGCTTGAGAATTAGGGATTCACAGACTACGCGATCACGTTGACTTTAAGGATTGCGAGGTATTCCCGGAGCTCTTAGGTTCCCTTCGTTCACCCCCGAATCCCCCTATGAAAACATGTGCGTCCCCCCGCACGGTTGCGTTTCTCCTTCTCGGTCTGCTGT
>CALMKO010000150.1 GCA_937867415.1 uncultured Verrucomicrobiota bacterium
GGGCGGCGGGCGCCTCGCCTTCCTTGACGCGGATGGATTGGAAAAGGCGGTTGTAATTGTGGCGCAGTGCTGCGGGGAACGAGACCCTCCCGGCTTCGACGATGTTTTCGCGCAGCAGTTTGGCGGAAAGGTCGGCGACGAGATCGGTGCCGATTTGGACGGATTTATCTCCGCCGAGGATGGCTTTGCCAGCTTCGTTGGTTCCACGGATGACTTCGCTCGCGATCGAGCGGCCTTGGATGGCGATGTTGGACTGGGCGGAAACGATCTGGCCCTTTGAGTTGATGGTGACTTCCAGGACGGCGTGATCGTCCGAGGAAAGCCAGCCGCGGACATGATCGATGCGCAGGGAGATGAATAATCCGCCATCGGGAGTTTGGCTGATTTCGGGTTTATAGGTGCGATAGACCGAGCCGGAGAGCGGGTATTCCGCCGCGGCTTTGCCGCGTTTGGTCCAGCCGCCGAGACTTTTTCCGAAGACCTCTTCATCGATGACGACTCCAGCCCACGAGTGAAGGGCGGAAAGGAGAAGGATGGAGAAGAACTGGAGTTTCGATTTCATGACGGACGCGTTCTTGTGATGCACGATGGGGCAAAAATATTCATTCGGAGAATTCGGGTGGTGCGGGTGGGTTTTCAGCCCCCAGCAGTCTTTCAACTTGGGCGTTGGCTTTGATTTTGTGCTCGTCCTTGATGTAGGCGGCGACGGTCCCGAGTGCTGCCACGAGGGCTCCCCAATCATCCCCGAAACCGGCACCCGGGATGAGGTCTGGAATCAAGTCGGTGGGAAGGACGAGATATCCGAGGGCGCCGACGATGACGCCCTTGGCCCATGTGGGGGTGTCCCGGTCTTGGAGGCAGTAGAAAAGAGTGAGCGCGGTGAGCAGTGTCTTGCGTCCGGCACTGACGGCGGCCTTCCTCAAGGTGCGCCATAGCCGGGGAGCGGAATACCAACTCGGGGCAGAGTAGCGGGTGGGTGGTTGGTGATGATCGGACATCGGGTAAAGCGGTGGATCCGGGCGTAGCGCTTCCGCTACCGCGGGACGCTAGCACGGATTTTGTGAGTCGAGCAAGTACAAGCCGCCGGATCCCGCTGGCTGGAGAGGTGGAGCGCTCTTGAAAAAAAGGCGGGGCCCGCGTGTTCTAGCAGCTTGCTTGCGCCGGTGTTGCCTCGGGGGGCGGAAGCACGGTGGCCACCGTAGGAACGACACTGAAGAATCTGGCGGCTGTTTCCCGGACCTCTGCAACGGTCAGGTTTTGATAGATTTCGGGAAGGCGGCGGTGTTGGTCCGCGGGGTGGCCGAACAGCAGATCAAGACATGCGTGGCGTGCGACGGCTGCGAGGGATTGCTGTTGGATGGCGAGTCCGCTGAGCACGGTGGAGCGTACCCGCTCGAAGGCTTCACTGGGAATCCCGACGGTGGCGATTTTTTGGATTTCGGCGAGGAGTTCCTGACGTGCCAACCCGACCTGTTCCGGGGAAGTGGCGACGTAGAAGGTGAACAAGCCGGTGTCGTAGCCGAGGAACTGGGTCGCGCCGACTTGATAGGCGAGGCCGAGCTCTTCACGGATGCGGGTGAAAAGCGGGCCGGCCATGTCTGATGCGTATTCCTGAATCATGGCCAGGGCATGGCGCTCGGTGCTGCTGACGGATGTGCCGGGGAAGCCGATGGTGAGGACGGCTTGTTTTTTCGGCAGGTGGCAGGTGAGGTCAGATCCGGTGGCCATTACGCTGGCGGGGGCGTGCCAACGTTCTCCTTGAGGGAGGGGTGCAAAGCCCTCACTGAGGATCTGGAGTGCGATTGCGGGATCGAAGTCACCGGCGACCGCCAAGGTGATGTTGGCGGTGTTGAAGTGCTTGGAGTGGTGAGCCTTGAGTTGGGCGTGGTCGAGTTTGGCGAGGCTTGCCAGCGATCCCAGGGCGTCCAGTCCGTAGCCGCGGCCGCTGAAGCTGGCCTGGCGCAAGGTCCGGAACCCGGTGTGAAGCGGGTCTTGCAAGGCTTCTTCCAGCGAGGCGAGTTGGCTGGCTTTTTCCCGGTTGATCGCGTCGATGGGCAGGGATGGTGAGCTGATGACTTCCGCGAAGACCTCGGCGATGGTTTTGAAATCCAGAGCGAGTCCGCCGGCTTGGATGAGCAGGGCGTTGTTGCCGGTGTTCGCGCTGATGGATGCGCCGAGTGATTCGAGGGTGACTGCGAGATCGTGGGCCGTGCGTGTGAATGTGCCTTTGGATAAGGTGGAAGCCAGCAGTTGGTTGAGACCACTCGTTTCCGAGGTCTCTGCGGGGAGCCCGCCACGAACCGCTGCCTGGAAGTGGATGAGGGGCACCCGATGATCCGGGATGAGCGCGAGGGTGAGCCCGTTGGCAAGGGTGTGCACCTGGACGTCCTGAGAAACACGCGCCACTTTGGTGGTGCGGGCAGGTGGGGGCGCGTCGAGCGGATCTAGGATGGTGATGCTGAGGCGTTCATCGCTCAAGCTTGCTGCTACGCGGCGGATGTCGTCCACGGTCACGGCGTGGATTGCTGCCAAGTAGCGGCGGGTGAAATCGAGGTCGCGGGCTTCGTGCCAGTTGGAGGCGAGGTCGGCGGCGCGGCCGGAGGCGGTGGTGAGGCTGCGGAATTGACTGGCAGCGGTTTGGCGTTTTGCCTTGGCGAGGTCCTCGTCCAGCGGGCTGGCCGCCACGGCGGCGACCTCGCTGAGAATGGCCTCGATCAGTGCGTCACGCTTGGCGGGGTCCGCATCTGCGGATGCGGCGAGCAGGCCTTCACGGCCGGGTCCGGTCCATGAGAATGCGGAAATTTCGAGGGCGAGTTCCTGTTCTTCCCGCAGTTTGCGGTGGAGCCTGGCCGCGCGACCGCGGCCGAGGATGCCGGCGAGGAGGTCGAAGGCGGGTGCGTCCGGATGATCGAGTGCGGGGGTCTTCCACGCGAGTGAGATGCGGCTGGTCGGCACGGCGAAGGTCTCCCGCGCACGGCGTGGTCCGAGCTGCGGTGGGTCCACGGGGAGGAGGGGCTCGCGCCCGCCGCCAGTCAGGCACCCGGCGGTGAGTTCCGCGATGATGGCCCGCGCGTCCTCCGGATTGAAGTCCCCGGAGATGACCACAAAACAACGGTCCGGCGTATAGCGCTTGCGGTGGTAGGCTGTGAGGTCCTCGTGGCGGATCGCGTCGAACAGGTGGCGGTGCCCGATCACGGGATGACGCCGTGGGTCGAGGGTGAATACCGTGGAGAAGAGCAGGCGCGAGGCGGCGTTGTCGGGGTCGTCGAGGCCCATGTCGATTTCGCGGCGGATCACATCCATTTCCTTTTCGAATTCCGATTCCGGCAGGTTGGGGAAGAAGACCAGGTTGGTCAGGGTTTTCAAGAAGATGGGAAGCGACGTGGCGGGGCCGTCGATGTAATAGACTGTGCGATCGAAGCTGGTGTAGGCATTCCAGTGGCCGCCTGCTGCCTGGACGGTGTTGGCGAGCGTGTCCGCGTCAAAGTCGCGGGTGCCCTTGAAGACCATGTGCTCGAGGAAATGGGAAATACCTGCGCCGAGGTGCTGATCCTCGTGCATGCTGCCGGTGGCGACCCAGATTTGGGCGCTGACGACGGGAGCGGTGGAGTCGGGATCGAGGATGAGGGTGAGGCCGTTTGGCAAGGCTTCGACGGTGGCGGCTGTAGCGGGGTATTCCATGAAAATCTGGCTTGGATCGGGAGGTGAATGACGTATAACCTTGCGCAATGCAACGATGGATCGGACTTGCTTTGATAACGGCCTTGATCGCGCTTGGTGGCGCGGGCTACTTCGCACTGCGGATTTACAAGCAGAATCTTCCGCATCCGATGTGGGTGCCGATGCCGCTCAACCCGGAGCTGCCTTATGATAAGCGTGTCGAAGCGGCAGCGAAGATCAAGGAAGAGCTCCTCAAGCCCGAAGTCCTGCTGCAAGTTAGCAAGGACCTGGGACTTCCTTCAAAGCTTGATTTCAAGTCGCACGATGAGGTGGCGGCGGAGCTTGCCAGGTTGGTTTTTGTGGATGTCGGTGAGGCTGACACGCCAACTGGCATCAAGGTGCCGGCCATCAACGTGGGGGTGAAGGGGAAGCGGAAGCATCACGACACCTCCGGGAAAATCGCGATGCGCTTGATGGAGGATGTTTGGAAATTCATCGGCATCAAGCCACCGCCGAGGCAAGCAGACTAAACGTGCTCGATGACCTTGGACGGCTCGAAACGGGCCTTGGGAATCGTGGCGTATTTATCATCTTGCGCACGGTAGCCGAGTGCGCAGGCCACTACGGTCGCGTAGTCGCTACCTTCGAGGCCGAGGATCTGATCATAGCCTGCGGTGCTGAGGCCTTCCATCGGGCAGGCGTCGATTCCCAGCACGGCGGCGGAAGTCATCAGTTGGCCGAGCGCGATGTAGATCTGCCGGATGTTCCAGGCGTGGCGTGCTTCGTGACTCATGGCTTGGGCGAAGCCCTGGATCATGCCTTTGAGTGGGGCGAGTGCTTCAGGGGCGCTTCCCTGGACCTCTGACATGCGTGAGATCCAGGCGTCGATGTCGGTGGCGTTCAGGTCAGTCCGTGCCGTGAGGACGACGTAGTGGGAGGCGTCCGTCACTTGCGGTTGTTTCCATGATTCTTCGAGCAAGAGCGCGCGGACTCCGGGATTTTGGATGACCATGAATTTCCATGGTTGGAGGCCGAAGGAGGAAGGAGTGAGGACGAGTGATTGTTCGAGAGCGGCCCAGGTGTCGGCGGGGATCTTACGGGCCGGGTCGAACTTTTTGGTGGCGTAGCGCCAGCGCAGTGAGGAGAGGAGGGATTCTGATGTGGATGTCATGCGGCGGTAATCAATTCGAATTAATTTCGAAAGGCAAGGCCGCCGATGGGAAATCCTTGAGAGAGAGGCTGAAGACGACTCCATACTCGGATTCGAAGCGGTTGTCGGTGGTGGTCATGCCGACTCCAGCGACCCAGTTTCCAAGGTCGCGGTGGAGAGTGTATTGCTGGCGTTCCAGGGTTCCGTCATCGAATTCGAGAATGTGCTGGGTGCCGATGCCCCAGGTTTCGTTCAAACGGGTGTAGGTTCTCAGGTTGACTTGGTTGGAGTCGATGAGCACCGGATGCCCGGTAAGGTTGCGGTAACCGAGTTCGAACTCGAAATTCTGAGTCGGCATGAAACGCAGGCTGGTATTGATTTCACGGAATCCGGCACCGCTGTTGACGACGGGGAACTGGGTGTTGAGGATCACTTCCAGCCAAGGCAGGGCCCGCCAGTTGAGGTCGTTGTAGAGGTTGGAGAAATCCCGGTCTTGCTCGGGATCCTCGATGAAGGTGTCCATGTAGGTGTCCATGTAGAGCCACTCGAAGGATTGGCCGTCGCGCTTGGTGAGTAAGCGGTTGCGGGCTCCCATGCGGATGATGTTCCAGCTTCGCAGGTCGTCGATGGCGTTGTAGCGGATGGGGTCGAGCGGCCTGGGGCGGGTGGTGGCGGTGAGGCGGTCCACGTTCGGGTTGTCCAGATCAAAGCCGTCGGTCCGGAGCAGGGACCAGGCGGAATACGGTTGGAGGATGTGCCTGAGGCCGTCAAGCCCCCAAGCGGCGTTTTTATAGGCGTCGAAATTTTTGGAAAACTTGGTGGATACCTCGGTCCCGACGTGCATGTAGGGTCGATCCTGATTCTCGATGGACCAGTCCGCCGCATCATAGCGGGTGTATCCCAGGCCGGCCTGCGGGGTGATGTTCAGCAAGCTGCCGAGCTGGATGGGAAGTGAAAAATCCTGATAGGTCGAGAACCGCGCGTAGCTCGGATCGGTGAGCTGCTCGCGGATTTCCCTGCGCCTGGAGTCACCGACAGGCAGGGCGAGCATCTGTGCGGCCAAGACGCGGTTGTAAGCCGTGAGTTGGTTGAGCAGCGGTTGGGCGGCAGGATCACCTGCGGTGAGTTGCATCAGGGGGTTGACCACCGTCTGGGTGGTGAAGTCCGCCGCTTGTTCTCCGATGAATCCCAGTGAGGATTTCCCTTCATGGAGGATGGGCAAGCCGAACAGGGGGCTTCTGGCTTGGTCGAATGAAACCTCAGGCAGACGCGTGTCCGCCTGATAGAAATCATTGACCCTGTAGCGTGTGAGAAAGGAGAGCAAGGAGTCATCATCACGGCGGTAAAGACCGATGGTGTTGTCCGGGGATGGGTCGGTCAGGAAGCTGGCGACATCAAAATCCTCGCGGAAATACTCGTCGCTGAGAATGGTGAGGTTGGAGTCCAGCCTCCAGTCGGCGGAGTCTTCGAGCTCGAGTGGTAGGCGGTGCTTGAGTTCGATGCTGAAGCGGTTCGGGTCCACGGTGTCGCGGGGGATGCCGAAAAGCTCGATATTGGACCCGAAGTCGTAGATGTGGTAGAGGCTGAGTCCTGAGAGCTCATCGGTGTTTGGCACGCGGGTGTCCACCAAGTCCACCCCTGCGCCGATGCCGCGTCTGGAGCGGAGGTCGAGATGCCAGCGTGAGAGGAGCCAGGCGTTTTCGTTTTCCCCGGTCTCCGGATTGTAGTCTCCGCCCAGCATGACGCCGTAGGTGTTGAGCAGGTAGGGGCCCCAGTTGGAGCGGGCACCTGGAAGCGGATGGTATCCGAGCTCGGCATCGAGGGGCTGGCTGAGATAGGGCAGCCAGAAGACCGGGGTATCGCCGGCGATGAGTTTCAGGTCGTTGAAGACGATCTTTTCGCCCGGAAAGATGGTGGTTTTACGGGCGCGGATCCAGTATTCTGGGTCTTGGACATCGTGGGTGGTGATGCCAGCGTCCTCGCCGGTGAAGACCATTTTGCCGCCTCTTTGTTCGGCGGTGAATTTTCCGGCTTCAAGAAGGATGGGATCGAGCGATACCCGCAGGCCGCTGGCGTCGAGAAACTTTTTTTCGTAATAATACACCGCACGTTCGCCGCGTTGCAGGATGTTTCCCTGATAGATGCTGACGTTGCCTTCGAGCGTGGCGGTCTGGGCTTTGAAATCGACCAGGACGCTGTCGGAGAAGAGTTCCAAGCCGCTGTCGCCGGTGACTTTGACTCCAGGACCGGCGTAGCGCACGCCCACGTCTCTGACGCCTTCGATGCTGCCGCCGCCGTAGTTGCTGATGACGAGGTTCTTGGGGATGGCGATGGGGGCCGCGCCCAAGGTTCCGAGCGGGATTTGTGGCGCGGGCACGGGGGTGATCATATCCACGGGAGGACCCACTGCGGCTTCTTCGGGAAGGATCTGGGCTTCCTGGGCAAGAATCGCCAGAGACAGACAGGGGAAAATGACCCAAAACCGAGTGTTCAACATCGGGTGAAGCAAAGAATTTTCCCTCTATGAAGTAAAGTCTGAATGCCGTGCGTGAAATACCCTGAAATCGGCTTTGTTTGAATCGATCATGTGTTAAGGTTCTGCAATGGAAATCATGGAAAAAGCTGCCATCCTTGGGGTTACAGGATTTGTTGGGCGGGGTTTGCCGACTTTGTTGGCAACTGCGGGGATGTCCACCACGGGGATCAGCCGCGCGGGATCAGGCAAGGTGGCGGGCGTGGCTGCCTGGCAAGGCGTGGAGCAGTTGGATTTGGCGGGGCATTCCGTGGTGATCAATCTGGCGGGCGAGCCGATTGACCGCCGCTGGACTGCGGAGTCCAAGCGGAGGTTTCACGAAAGCAGGGTCGGGCTGACCAACCGGGTGGTGGCCGCCATTTCCAAGCTGCCGGCTGTCGAGCGTCCCCGGGTGTTGGTGAATGCCTCGGCGGTCGGAATCTATGGCGACCGTGGGGATGAGGTCTTGGGAGAAGCGGCCCCTCGTGGCGAGGGCTATCTGGCGGATCTTTGCGGTGCGTGGGAAGCGGCCGCGATGGAGGCCGAGGCGCTCGGAGTCCGGGTCGTGCGGTTGAGGATTGGAATCGTGCTCGGACAAGAGGGCGCGGCATTTCAAAAACTGATGCGGGTCTTCAACCTGGGTGTCGGCGGGAAGCTGGGGTCAGGAAATCAATGGATGCCGTGGATCCATGTCGCGGACTTGCGCGCGGCCATCGTGCATGCTGTGGGATCTTCCACGTTGGCGGGGGCGGTCAATGGCACAGCTCCGGGGCCGGAGAGAAACGTGGATTTTACCCGCAAACTGGCCTCGGCGGTGCGGCGGCCGGCGTTTTGTCATGCACCGGGATTCGCGTTGAAGATCGCGCTGGGAGGCTTCGGTGGAGCGCTGCTTGCCGGACAAAGGGCGCTGCCCTTGGCGCTCGAGGCGGATGGGTTTCGTTTCCGCTATCCGACTTTAGAGCGTGCGCTCGGGGACTTGATCCCCGCTTCTCGTGGCTAACACCTTGTCCAGGCGGCTGCCGTCCATGTCGATCACTTCAAAGGTCCATTCACCCGAGTGGATCCTGTCGGTCTCCTTGGGCATTCGCTCCAATTCCCTGAGGAACCAACCGGTGATCGTCTGATACTCGTCACCACCGCCTTCGGGAAGGTCGAAGCCGTCGAGATGTTGGGACAGTTTTTCGATTTCAAACAAGCCATCGATGAGCCATGAGCCGTCCTCGCGTTTTTGAATCGGCATGGCGAGCTGCTCTTCGCGGGAGGGGACGTCGCCGATGATGGTCTCGATCAGGTCGATCAAGGTGACCATTCCCATGACGCTGCCGAACTCGTCGATGACGAAGGCTGCGCGTTGGCCGGTTCTGCGGAACTCTTCGAGCAGCTTGCTCGCCTTCTGCATCTCGGGGACCAACAGCGGCGGCTGCATGATTTTCTCAAGTGAAACCGTTCCCCCGGAGGAGAGCTGGCCGTAGATATCCTTGATGGAGACCACGCCCACGAGGTTGTCCCGGCGGTCCTGATAGACGGGGAAGACGTCGTGGGTGCTTGTCATCACCGCTTTACTCACGGAATCGTGCGGCGCGCTTTGCTCGATCCATGTGAATCGCGTGCGGGGGATCATGATGTCGTAAGTGACGAGTTTTTCAAAATTGATGACGCCTTCCATCATTCTGGATTCCGTGCGATTGATCGAGCCGGCGACCATTCCCTGTCTGACCAGGACCGTGAGTTCATCCCGTGACATTTCGCTGGAGTCTTCCTCCCGGATACCGAACAGCCTCAACAAGCCCCCCGTGGACCAGGAAAGCAGGGAAACAGCCGGTGAGGCAGCGGTGGAAAGTGCGGACATCGGGGCGGCCATGGCGCTGGCGATGGCTTCTGGAAACTTCATCGCCAGACGCTTGGGAACGAGTTCGCCAATCACGAGGGACAGGTAGGTGAGAAGGGTGATGACAAGCGCCAGGGAGAGGGGCGCGGCGTAGTTTCCCACAAAGGGCAGGGGAGCGAGGACCTCCGCCAAGCGGGCAGCCACCTTGCCGCTGCCCAGGGCCCCCGCGACGATTCCCACCAGGGTGATGCCGATCTGCACGGTGGAGAGGAAGCGGTTCGGGGACTCGGAGAGGGCCAAGGCCTTGGCTGCGCCGGCATTTCCAGAAGAGGCCATGCCTCGCAGCAGGCCCTTGCGCGAGGAGACGATCGCAATCTCGGTCATGGCGCACAGGCCGTTGGCCAGGAGCAGGACCAGGACCAGCGAGATTTCGAGGATGATGGAGTTCATGGGAGGGGGGGGCTCAATCTTCGATCCAGCGTCCGAGAGCCTCTTCAAGGTCGTCCGTGCGCTTGACGTGGTAAGATGGGCCGGCGGCAACCGTGACGCGGCGCCCGGCGCTGTTTTGGAAATGCAGCAGGACCGGGGTGTTCCCGGGGTGATTGGTCAGGGCGAGCTTGATCTCGATGAGGTCGCGCTCGCTGTGACGGGTGGTCCAAAGCATCAGTTCCAGCGGTCCTTGTTGATTGGCGGAGACGCGCTTGGGCTTGAGCTCGGAGAGTTCGTTTCCCGTGATGCGGCGGCCCCCGGTGCGGTCGTCCACCTGGATGGCTCCTTTGAGTTTGATGATTTTGCCGGGCTCCAGCAGTCCTGCGTCGCGCGCGGGGACGAAGGTCTCGCCCCAGAGCATGATTTCCGCGCTGCCGGTGAAGTCCTCCAGCACTAGCACGCCGAAGGGTTTGCCAGTCTTGGTGGTCTTGGCATCCAGCGAGCGCACCATCCCGGCGAAGGGGAAGCGCTCGCGGGGGTTGGATAGATCGAGATCATCGATCAGGCCGAGGCGGCGGTATTTGTTAGAGTCGATGACGTTGCGGAATTTATCAAGCGGATGGCCGGTAACATAGAATCCTAACAACTCCTTCTCATGGGCGAGGCGCTCGTCCTTGCTCCACTCTTCCACGGTGGGTTCGGATGTGCGCTTGGATTTTGATTTCGAGGCCGGAGCCGCGAAATCCATGGCATCAAACATGGAAACCTGTCCTGAGGCCCGGTCACGCTGGGCGGACGAGGCGGATGCCACGACTTGCTCAAGCCGGGCACACATTCCGGCGCGGGTTTCCTGCGTCCAGTCAAGAGCGCCAGCCTTGGCGAGGTTTTCGAGAATGCGCTTGTTGACGACCTTGGAGTCGAGTCGCGAGGCGAAGTCATCGAGCGAGGTGAACGGGCCGTTCTGGTTGCGGTCCTGGATGGCGACGGCCATGGCGCCTTCGCCACAGTTCTTGATCGCGGCCAGGCCGTAGCGGATTCCCTTGGAGCCATTCAGGAGGGTCTCGGGAGAAAAGCGCAGCTGCGAGGCATTCAAATCCGGCGGCAGGATTTCCATTCCCATCCGGTGGCACTCGGAAACGAAGACGCCGATTTTGTCCGTGTTGTGGATTTCGTTGGAAAGCAGGGCCGACATGAACTCGACGGGATGATTCGCCTTCAGGTAGGCCGTCCAATAGGAAATGTGGCCATAACAGGCGGAGTGGGATTTGTTGAATCCATAGCCAGCGAACATGGCGATCTTATCGAAGATCTGGTCCGCGAGTTTTTTTCCGATGTTGTTGGTCTTTTCCGCGCCTTCGACGAATTTGGCGCGTTGTTTCTCCATTTCCACCGGATCTTTTTTACCCATCGCGCGGCGGAGCAGGTCGGCACCACCGAGCGAGTAGCCCGCAAGCACCTTGGCGGCGTTCTGGACCTGCTCCTGATAGATCATGACCCCGAAGGTGTCTCCGCAGACGTTTTCCAACAAGGGGTGTTCATACATCGCGCGGGTGCGGCCTTTTTTTACGTCGAGCATCTGGTCGATGAACTGCATGGCTCCGGGGCGATAGACGGCGAGAAGGTCGATGATGTCGTCGATTTTCTCGATGGCATACTTGCGGCAGGTCTCGACCATGCCGCCGGACTCTAACTGGAAAACGCCCATGGTCTCGCCACGGTTGAGGAGTTCGAAGGTTTTCCAGTCTTCCAGCGAGACCTTCTCGATGGAGAAGTCCGGGGTGTGCTTGCGGATGTGTTCCACGGCCTCGTGGATGACGGTGAGGTTCTTGAGCCCGAGGAAGTCCATTTTGAGAAGACCCACATCAGTGATGGCCTTCATGTCGTATTGGGTGACGACTTCCCCTTCATTTCCCCGGGTGAGGGGGACGTGCTCGTCTAACGACCGGTCGCCGATCACGACGCCAGCTGCGTGCACGCCGACGTTGCGGGCGAGTCCTTCGAGCTTGGTGGCGTAGCTCCAGAGTTGCTGATAGGTGCTGCTGCTCTCGATGAGCTCCTTGAGCTCGGGCTTGGCGTCGTATTCCGCCTGGAGCTTGGTATCCGGCTTGGCTTCGATCATTTTGGCGATGCGGTCGCCCTCGCCGTAGGAGATTCCCATGACGCGGCAGACGTCACGGAGCACGCTTTTGGCGCCTAGTTTTCCATAAGTGATGATGTGGGAGACGCAACGTTCCCCGTATTTCCGACGCACGTAGGCGATGACCTCGGCACGGCGGCTCTGGCAGAAGTCGATGTCGACGTCGGGCGGGCTGACGCGCTCGGGATTAAGGAATCGCTCGAACAACAGGCCGAAGCGCATCGGGCAGATATCCGTGATGCCCATGGCGTAGGAGGCCAGCGAGCCTGCGGCGGAGCCCCGGCCCGGGCCTACGGGAATGTCATTGTCGCGCGCCCATTGAATGAAATCGGCGGTGATGAGGAAGTAGGAGGCGAAGCCGAGCTGGTTGATGGTGTCGACTTCGTATTTGAGGCGGTCGGCGATTTCCGGGGTGGCGGCTTTTTCCGCACCGTAGCGTTTGACCAGGCCGTCGCGGCAGACTTTCATGAGGTACTCCTCGCGCGGGCTGCCATCCGGGGTGCCGTATTGCGGGTATTTCTCGGAGCTGGTCGAGTCGAGTTTGATGGTGACGTTACAGCGCTCGGCGATTTCCAGGGTGGCATCGCAGGCGCCGGGGACGTCGGCGAAGAGTTCGCGCATCTGCTCGGCGGTCTTGAAATAGACTTCCGGGGAGTAGTGCATGCGATTCTCATCGATGACGAGATTTCCCGTGCCGATGCAGATCATGACGTCGTGGGCCTCGTGGTCGAACTTGTTGAGGAAATGCACGTCGTTGGCGGCCACGACTTTGAGGTCCATTTCCTTGGCGAACTTGAGCAGGGAAGGGGTGACGAGGCGCTGGGGTTCGAGTCCGTGATTGTGGATCTCGACGTAGGTGTTCTCCTTGCCGTAGATTTCGACGATCTCGGTGAGGGTTTCACGGGCTTTTTCCTCGTCGCCCGCACGCAGCCACTCATTTACCGGACCGGAAATGCAGCCGGTGAGGCAGATGATGCCCTTTGAAAACTCCCGCAGCGCCTCCCGATCCACGCGGGGTTTGCCGTAATAGAGTCCTTCCAGGTTCCCCTTGGAGACGAGTTTACTGAGATTTTCCCAGCCCTCGTTGGTCTCGGCAAGCAGGGTCATGTGCGTGGCGCGCTTGCGGCCTACGACCTCGCGCTTGTCCTCCATCGACCCGGGAGCAAGGTAGATTTCGCAGCCAAGGATCGGTTTGACCCCGGCTTTGTTGCAATCCTGGTAAAACTTGATCGCGCCGTAGAGATTCCCGTGATCGGTCATGGCCACGGCGGGCATTCCGAGTTCTTTGGCACGTTTGGCGAGATCCTTGGTGCGGATCATGCCGTCCAATAGGGAAAACTCAGTATGAAGGTGAAGGTGAACGAAGGAATCTGACATCTCGCGCCCGCACCTTAGCGAAGCGGGGGGAGAGGGCAAGCGGTTGGTGATTTACCCACGCCAAATCGGATTTTTTTACGATTAGGTATCCAGCGGAAGGGAATCTTTAAAAAAATCTTGATTTCATAAACAAATCTTAATAATTAATCGGCAACGACATTCAATTTGCGAAAATTTAAATCAGCAAAATCGTGATCCTCAGTCCCAATCACACCGTTTGAAAATGAATACCCCGATGTCCCTTTGGGTCAGGCCCGTCCTGTGCGCGCTTGTCCTCTCGTCCTCCTTGCAAGCCGCCAATCCGCCGCCGACGCAGGTTTTCTACGTTCCATTTCCGGAAGACCAGCAGTTGACGGCCTTCAGTGCGATCAACGCCGTAGCGGTCGATCCGATCGGGGTTTTTGTGACTTTATCCGCCGCGACGGATAACACGGTTGTTTATTACGATCACTGGGAGGATGGGTATGAGCAGGATATCACCAATCCGAAACAGGCGAGCACTTTGATTTTTGGTGATGGTAACTCGGCGAACGGCTATCCGCCGGGAAACGCTGGCGACCTGATCGCGGCGGGCACGGTTTTCAACCTGCGGAATTTCGTGGTATCCACCACGACGCAATCGGTGCTGGATTATGATGCGCGGGATAAAATCGCCTCCTTCAAGCCGATCTCTGTGACAAAGACCAGTTTCCCCGGGGGGACCAACACCCTGCTGGCCGGGAGCGTCGAGGTCTTCGAGCGCGGCTTCTGGGGGACTGAATACCGAAGTCCGGTTGGAGTGAATATGCCCCAATCAGCAGCAGCGGGTAATTTAACCTTCGACGAAAATGTGTTCGATTACGCAGCGATGACCATCATGGCGGGGCGGGGTGGTGCGAGTGTCCAGATTGACCGGGACAACAATGGGGTCTTTGAAGAAACCGTCGTGCTTGCAGAGGGCGAGACGGTTTACCGAGACACCGTGAATGTCGGTGCACGGGTGCTGTCCAATAATCCCGTGCAGGTCATATTGTTTACCGGAACCATCGGCTCGAACTATGCAAGTCGGGACACATCCCTTTTACCTGTAAATCGCTGGAGTTCGGACTATCTTGCGCCCGTCACAACTCCGGCAGCCGATGCCACCGTGACATTTGTTTACAATCCGGGAGCCTCGGCGATCACTGTTTCATACGATTACCGCAGCAGCGCCACTGCTTACACGACCGCAACGGTAAGCGTTCCAGCGGGCGGAAATGCCAGGGTCGTGATGCTCCCGGCCAATGGTACCAATCACTTCGGTGCCTATCGCTTTTACACGACAGGTGCCACGCCCCCGGTATTTTACGCCTTCAGTGCGATCGATGCGGACGCCGCCTCAGGCGGGAATCAAGCGTGGGATGGTGGCTTCACCCTTGTCGGCAGGCCGTCACTCACCACTCAGGTGCTGGTCAGCCTCGGGATCGGTCGGGATCCATATTCCGCCTCGGGCCTCACCGAAAATGGCAACCCGATCTGGATCACCACTTATGGCAATGGCAACACCCAGGAAGCCGTCTATGTGGACTACAATGGCGATAATGCCGGTCTTCTCACAGATCCCAACGGAAACAAATACGACGAGTTGCTGAGTCTGAGAGAACTCGAACAGAGGAAACTCTTCGATCCTGATGGCGATCAGAGCGGCATGTTGGTTTACACTCTGAACCCAAGTGTGAGAATCGCCGCAGTGTGGGGGCAGGACCCATTAGTGGCCAGCGCCGGTCAACCCGGATTGGATGTGGCATCCCTGATCCCACCCCTGCGCGAGGGCGACGCGGGAAAAATTTCCAATCTCGCCACAGATGCGGATGGCGATGGTCATGTCAGTGCGGGCGATACTCTGGAGTATGACCTCCGCACCGTCAGCAATGCACGCGCTACCATTCCCGGGCCATTTGGCGTCGTTGATACGTTGCCAGCGGACGTGACCTATGTGCCAGGTTCCACCCGCTATCGCTTCAGTGTCGGCGGAGCATGGCAGGCATGGGTGAATGTGTCCGATAATTCATCGGGGACACCGTTTCCGCTTGATGGGACTGGATTGTCCGTTCCAGGACAAATCCAACCCGGACAGCAATTGCAGGTGGTTTTCAAGGCGGCGGTAAAACCCTACGCGGCACTATCAGGCGCTAGTATCACCAATACCGGAAATATCGAAATTTCACCTTACGGATTGGTGATTCCCATTCAATGGACGGATATCATCTTCGGCAGCATCAGTGACTTGGTTTGGAATGACCTCGACGGCGACGGTGTGCAGGATGCGGGAGAGCTTGGAATCCCGAACGTGGATGTTTTTGCTGACCTGAATAACAATGGAGTTTGGGACTCTGGTGAACCTCGTAGCACTACCGCGAGTGATGGAAGATATTTACTCTCAGGCTTTGTAGCCGGCACCTACACCGTGCGGGTGGATTCTGCGGACATTGCTGCCGTGAATGTAGGCTATGGCCCGACCTATGATTTGGATGGTAATGCGACCGCCCATGTCGCGACAGTCACTTTGGCGGGCGCTCAAGACCGGGTGGATGCCGACTTCGGCTACCGCATCGGGGCCAGCGTGGGCGACCGGGTGTGGTTGGATCGTGATAATGACGGAGTGCAGGAAGCCGGCGAGCCGGGCATCAATGGAGTGCGTGTCTATATCGATCTGGATAATGACAATGTTTTTGATGTGGGTGAACCTAACACGATCACTTCTGGCGATGGAGTCTATTACATCGGCAATCTCAACCCGGGCACCTATACGGTGCGGGTGGATACCACTAGCCTCCCTGTCGGTACTACTCAGACTTTCGACCTGAATGGTACCCTTGATCATGAAGCCTCGGTCACCCTGCTTGCTGCAGAACATCGTGGCACCGTGGACTTTGGCTATCGCGGGAATCTGAGCATCGGGGATTTTGTTTGGAATGACCTTGATGGTGATGGCGTGCAGGATGCGGGCGAAGCCGGGATCCAGAACGTTCGCGTCTTTATTGATTCGAATAACAACGGGCTGTTTGAGGCCAACGAGCCATCAGCCCTTACCAATGCCAGCGGCGCTTACTCGATTGGTAACCTTTTTAATGGAACCTACACCGTTCGAGTCGTTCCCTCAACATTGCCGCCGAGCTTTGTGCAGACTTTTGACCTCACCAGTCCAGCGAATGACCACACGGCTTCAGTCGTAATCAGTGGTTCAAGTCGCACGGACGTAGATTTTGGATATCGGAATGACGCCAGCATCGGTGATTTGGTCTGGAATGACCGGAATGGTGATGGCATCAGGGATGCGGGGGAGCCGGGCATTGAAGGCGTCCTCGTCTATATTGATTCAAACGATAACAATTTGTTCAACCAAGGGGTTGAACGGTTCGCAATCACCGATGTTAATGGCTTTTATCGGATCGATAACCTTCCTGCGGGATCTTATAATGTGAGAGTCGAAATCAGCACCTTGCCGCAAGGATCCAATCAGACCTTCGATCTTGACGGATTGGGAACAGGTTCCACCCACGAAGCTGCCCGGAATCTGACGGTGAGCGAAGATGCGGTCAATGTGGATTTCGGCTATCGGGCATCTGCAGCCTTCGGTGATTTTATCTGGAATGACATCGACGCCGATGGGGTTCAGGATGCGGGAGAGCTGGGAATCGCCGGTGTGCGGGTCTATGTCGATATCAATGGTAACGGCACTTATGACAGTGCCACCGAGCCCACGGCTGTAACCAATTCATCAGGGGCCTACTCGATTGGTAACTTGGTGCCAGGAACCTACACCGCCCGAGTGGTTCCAGGTACGCTCCCTGTGGGAATGGTGCAGACTAGCGACGCGGTTGGAGAACTTGACAATGCTGCCACATTCTTCGTGTCTGCGAACCAGACACGAACAGATATTGACTTTGGTTACACGCTTCCGGTAAGCATCGGAGATCTTGTATGGAATGATCTGAATGCAAATGGGCAGAAGGACTCCGTTGAGCCAGGTCTGGCCAATGTTGGCGTTTCCGTCTATAATGCGGCCAACAACACCATTGTGGGAACGACCACCACAGGGGCGAATGGAGTCTATTCTTTTGTCAACCTGATGCCCGGAACCTACTATGTCGTTTTCGATTCTGTCGCGGGCTACGATCGAACCGTTTCTGATCAAGGAGCCGATGTCTCTGATAGCGATGCAAATGTAGGATCGGGTCGCACTCCGAACATCACGTTGACCGGTGGACAATCCAATCTTACCATTGATGCCGGTTACTATCAGCCAGCCAGCATCGGCAATCAGGTATGGAATGATCTGAACAACAACGGCCTGCTGGATGGAGCGGAAGTGGGAATCGCCAACGTGGTGGTTACCTTGCGGGATGGCAGTGGCAACGACATCGACAGCAATCTTGGACTTGCCGGGATCCAGCCGACGATCAGCACCACGAATGCCTCCGGCATCTACAGCTTCAGTGGCTTGCCAAACGGCAACTACCAGTTAGTCATCCTCAATCCGCCTGCGGGTTTCCCGCTGTCGAGCGGGACCACGGTAACACTGGACAACCAAATCAACAACGACGACAACGGATCTCAAGCCGGTGGCGTTGGAACCGTCGTCACCTCGCCGGTCATCGCGCTGGCAGTGGGTGAAACGGACAACACGCTTGACTTCGGATTCTATGCGGGAGCCAGCATCGGCAACCAGGTATGGAATGATCTCAACAACAACG
>CALMKO010000151.1 GCA_937867415.1 uncultured Verrucomicrobiota bacterium
CCTGATGCGAATCGCTTGTTATCCTTCCCGGTAAGCGCCACCGCAACGGGCGTCACAGGAATCATCCAAACCTCGCCTGATCTGGTAACTTGGACGACGCTCGCATCAACGACCGCCGGTGGTTTCATCACTGCCACCATTCCCGCGCCAGACGCGGGAGGTAAGATCTTCGCGCGCCTGAACGTCGTGGTGACTCCTTGATCGTAGCATTACCTCCCCCCGCCAAGCCCTGGCTCTTCCCCCGGAGAGCCGGGGTATTTTTTACCCCGGAATCCGCAGTTAGAACTTATGGATGACTCGGATTCCACGGGTGATCCATGAGTGATGAAGACTTCTGTTTTCCGCGATCGATTGAAGACAAGTCGGTTTTTTGATTTCTGAGTCTTCTGTAAAATTCCTCCAAATCCACAAATCCCTTCTCAAAAGGGTGGTCCTCTGACTCACTGCGGGTTCGCCCCACCTTGGGGTTTGGAGTTCCGTGAATGGCTTTTGGCAAATGGCATCGCTACGGATTCCGGCATGAAATGGCCTTTGCCTTCTTCGCTTGGGGCCGCGGGGGTCCCAGTGCGTTGTTTGGGTGTCGGGCAGGCTGCCACGCCGCCGGGTTGAATCATGGCGGTCGGAATTTCCCTCTTCAATCCCGCCCGCGCGATCCTCGGATCAGCGAGTGACGATTGACCATTGCGAATCCACTGGCCGGTCTCTACTCTCCTCCGCAGTGGAAAGACCACCCGCCCGCTCATGACTTTCACCGCCCCGGAATATTTTCTCCTCGTTCCAGCGCTCGCCTTGCTCGGGTGGTTCTGGCGTGGCTTGCGGCTTCAGTCACCACTGCGCTTGATTCTGCTCTTACTTGCCATCCTCGCGCTCACCGAGCCGGTCATCCAGCATCAACAAAACTCACTCGATCTCTACGTCTTGTTAGACCGCTCCGATTCCACGGAGGACCTCATCGACAAAGGGCTGCCGGAGTGGAAGCGCTTGCTCGAATCCTCCAAGCCCAGCCACCGCGACCAGCTTCACTTCATCAACTACGCCGCCGAGGTGGCGGAAGTCGGTGCCGATGGCTCTTCCTTCACCGGTTCGCGGAAACTCACCAAAACCGGCCTCGCCCTGCAATCCATCGCCGCGCAGGTGGACGAGAAGCGCCCATCGCGAGTGCTACTCTTCACCGATGGTTATGCCACCGAGCCGCTTCAGGAGGCCGCCGCCCAGATGCAGGCCCGCGGGATTCCCTTGGATTTCCGGGTGATCCGCGAGAAAATGGACAACGACTCCCGGATCACCCGCATCGGCTTCCCCGAGCGGGTCCAGGTGGGCGAGCCATTTTTGATTTCGATCACGGTCAAGGGTCTTGCCAACTCCACCTTGCCCCTCATCCTCCGGCGCAATGGCCAGACGCTCACCGAGTCTTCAGTGACCTTGGTCAACGGGCGGGCGACGGTCGAGTTCACCGACCGCATCGCCCGCGGCGGCGGTTTTGAATACGAAGCGGAAATCCGCCCGGAAAACGACGCCCACCCGGGCAACAACCGCGCCAAGCGCTGGATCGAAATCACCGGCGGGCCCCGCATCCTCCTCGCAACCCGCTATCAGGACGATCCGATCGCCAAGGCTCTAACCGCTTTGGATTTCACCGTCGAGACGATCGAAGATCCCGGCAAGCTCAAACCCGGCCTGCTGGCTGGCGCACGGGCGGTCATCCTCAACAACCTCCCGGCCCATGAGGTGCCTACCGACTTCATGAAGTCGCTCGATTTCTTCGTCAAAGAACAAGGCGGCGGCCTGATGATGGTGGGCGGTGAGCGCTCGTTCGGGTCGGGCGGGTATTTCCAGTCGCCCATCGACGCGCTGCTGCCTGTCTCCATGGAGTTGAAATCCGAGCACCGCAAGCTTGCCGTAGCGCTGGCCGTGGTGATGGACCGCTCGGGCTCGATGAGCGTGCAAGTGGCCGGCGGCATGGAAAAAATGGATCTCGCCAACTCCGGTGCCGCCAACGCCATTGAACTGATGGGCCCCATGGATCAGGTGACCGTCTTCGCGGTGGACAGCGAACCCACCAAGACCATCCCTCTCACGCGGATTGAAAACAAAAAGAACGAGCTCAAGACCCGGGTCAGAAAAATCCAATCCTCTGGCGGCGGGATCTATGTTTATGCCGGGCTCAAAGCCGCATGGGATGAGTTGAAAAAGTCACCCGCCGGAACCCGTCACGTCATTCTGTTTTCAGATGCCAACGACTCCGAAGAACCCGGCGACTACAAGAATCTCATCCAGGAAATGACCGACAACGGCGCGACCATTTCCGTCATCGGCCTGGGCACCGATCACGATGCGGATTCGGCGCTGTTAGTCGATATCGCCAAGCTGGGAAATGGCCGGATGTTCTTCTCGGACCAACCGATGGATATCCCGAAGATTTTCGCGCAGGAAACGGTGACCATCGCCCGCTCGGCCTTCATCAAGCAGCCCGTCGGCGCACAGGCCACCGGGCGCTGGGCGGAGATCTCACCCAAGCCGGTGGATTGGTTCAAACAGGTCGATGGCTATAACCTGTCCTATGCCCGCGAGGATGCGACGGTCTCCTTGGTCTCCATGGACGAATACCTCGCACCCCTCGTCGCCCATGCACGGCGGGGGCTGGGGCGCAGCGCGGCGGTTTCATTTCCGTTAGGCGGAGAGTTTTCGGAAACGGCGCGGACGTGGCCGGGTTATGGGGATTTCCTGCAAACCATGGGACGTTTCCTGATGGGGGAGGATACCCCGCCGGGCATCGCCCTGAGGCATCGGCTGGATGGAACCCGCCTGACCCTGGATCTGATGTATGACAGCGCCGAGTGGTCGCAGAAACTCGCGGTCATGCCCCCCAAGGTCCGGCTGCGCGATGATGTCGGCGGCGTCACCCGGGATCTTGCCTGGCGGCGGATCGCGCCCGGACATTTTTCCCTAACAAGAGATCTGGAGGAGGGCAGTGTCATCCGTGGAGCGGTGCAAGTGGGGGAGAGTACCCTGCCCTTCGGCCCGCTGAGCGTGGGTTCTTCCGTGGAGTGGTCCTTCGAGCCGGAACGCCTGAGCGAGTTGCGCGCCACCTCGAGCCAAACCAGCGGCCGCGAGCTGCTGGATCTCTCCAAGGCCTGGCTGCGTCCACCCTTCATCGCGGAAACCTCGCTGCGGCTGCCGCTTGGCATCGCCTTGGTATTGCTGGTTCTAACAGATTCTCTGCTTGCCCGGACCGGTTGGAAACTGCCGCAACTCGCCCTCCCCAAACGCGCCGCACGAGAGCCCCGCATCAAGATCCTCAAACCGAAGCAGGCCGGGAAGGAGCTCATCCTCCCCAAACCGGCAACCCAAAGCGAATTCACCGCGCCACCCGCGGTCGAAGAGTCCAAGCGCAGCGCGAGGTTCCAACGAGCCAAGGACAAGAAGTAGCGACAGCCCACCGATGACATCATTCCTGAAACACCACCCGTTTCCCGTCCGGGCGAACTTGGAACGGGTGGTCGCGATTTCCTTCGCATTCCCGGAATCCACGCTCAAGCCGCTCGTTCCGCCAGGGCTGGAAATCGATGCTTACGATGGCTTCGGCTTTGTCACTGCCGCCTTGGTCTGGACTCGGCAATTGCGGCCCGCTGGATTTCCGCAATTTCTAGGACAGGATTTTTTTCTAGCAGGATACCGGATCTTCACCCGTCTACGCGATGAATCCGGCCGCAACTTGCGTGGCTTGAAGATCATCCGCAGCGAGACCGACAAGCGGCGGATGGTCGCTCTCGGTAATCTCATGACGGGCTACCAATACCGTTTCGCGAAGTTGCAAATCACGCAAACCGGGCCGGATACCCGAGTTCTAACATCACTGCCGGATGGAGAGGTCACCTTGGATCTAACATTCGATTCACAGACTCCCAACGCCGGTTTGCCGCCCGGCTCGCCATTTCCAGACTGGCGGACGGCGAGAAGGTTTGCCGGCCCTATGCCCTTTACCTTCAGCCCCGGGGCGGATGGCAAATTCGTGGTCATCGAAGGCACACGCACCGATTGGGTGCCTCGTCCGGTGCAGGTCAGGCATTGGCGGGTGGGACTCTTCGACGAGGGGCCGCTGCAAGCGGTGGAGCCGATCCTCGCCAACGCCTTCGCGGTGGAGAACATCGACTACCGCTGGAACAAGGGGCGTATCATTCAGACCGGGGGGCTGCCATGAACGAGCGTGGGAAATGGCAGGGAATGTGGACGATTGTTAGATTCAATTGGCCCTTCTATCTGGTCGCGGTGCTGGTCCTCAGTTTCGGCGTCTGGGGTGCTCTTGCCAGCGACTCGCCGTGGGTGCTGGGTGCGCTTGGCGTGGCCATGGCGGGTGCACTTTATTTCTTGATCGGTTCACTGGCGGTTTCCCATCAGGTCTATGATCGCTCGGATCTTTACCGCTGGAAATGGTTGTCGCGCGCTCTTTCAGGTGTTGATACACAGCGCATCATTTTCTGTCATTCCGGGTTCGATGAAACCTCCCAGGACTTGCAGGCACGCCACCCGGGCGCCGAGTGGGTCGTGCTGGATCACTACGATCCGGTCTTGATGAGCGAGGCCTCGATCCGCCGGGCCAGGAAGCGCTTCCCACCCACCGCCGCGACCCAGGCGGCGGCATACGATCAATGGCCCGTCGCATCCGCATCTGCCGATGTAGTCTTCGGGCTCTTGGCCATTCATGAACTGCGAACTGAAGCCGAGCGCAGCGCGTGGTTTCGAGAAGCCAGGCGCTGCCTGAGGACGGGTGGCCGGGTGGTGCTCGCTGAACACACCCGGGATCTGGCGAACCTCATCGCCTTTGGTCCCGGCTTTTTGCATTTTCATTCCCGTGCGAGCTGGCAAAGATGCTGGCAACAAGCGGGGCTTCACGGCATGAACGAATTCAACGTGACTCCCTGGGTTCGTGTTTTTGTCATTACGCACTCATGATCGACATTCTAACACTTCTGTTGCGGATCGCGGGTGGAGGATTGATCCTGCTGGCGGCTCTTCATATTCCGATAGGAAAGCGATTGAACTGGGCTGAGGACGCGCGACGACTCAGCCCTGTGAACGCGTCGATTTTTCATGTGCACACGTTCTTCATCTGTTTGGTGCTGGTGCTGATGGGGCTTCCCTGCCTGGTCGAGCCGGGATTGTTTCTCGAGCCGACACGGGCAGGCGTTTGGATCACCTGGTCGATCTCAGCCTTCTGGGCCGTCCGGCTGTATTTCCAATGGTGCGTCTATCCGCCCGCACTATGGCGGGGCAAGCGGATGGAGTCATTCGTGCACGCGTGGTTCACTTTGGTCTGGGCCGGGCTCGCCGGATTGTTCGCCGTGTGCGGCATGATCCAATCCGCGTGGTGGGTCATCGCGTGAAGATGGGTTTTCCCGCAGAGAGCGCCCAGCACCAGACGAGCGAGAGAAAGGTGAGGTTGAGCGCTACCATACCTGAGGCGGAAATCAGCAAATCCCTGGCGAACAGGATTTCGAGAGCGTTCATGGAGACCAGCGCCAAAGTCTGAAGCAACGCGCACAGCTTGCGCCACCATCCGGTGAAAATCCAAATCCCTAACAAAACTTCCAGCCCCCCGATCAACAAGGTCGCGGGATCCGCGACTTCCGCTCCTAGAATCCGCTCGACGATCTGGCGGTGGCGGGGAATCCCGTCAGAAATCTTGCTGTATAGCCCGTGAAACACCCAGACCGTTCCGATCACGACGGTCAACATGCGTTGGAGCTTCCTGGAATTCAGAGCCCCATTCACCGTTTGCATGGGCCCTTTTTAAGGGGGACTTCCAACTCGAACAAGGCAGTTCTGCAATTTACTTCAGACTTCCGAATGATCGACAACCACAACATGATGTGCTTAAACGGTGATTTCAACACCACATCTGGTGTGATTGCCGTTTCCTGGATTGCAGCCCCTGCGGACGGGGGTAATGTCTTCGCGCCCACTTCCCTCTCGGGCGTCACCCCTAACCACACTCCTATCTGAATGTATCTCAAGACTCTCGAAATCCACGGCTTCAAGTCGTTTGCGGATAAAACCGTATTTGAATTCGCTCAGGGCGTCACCGGAATCGTCGGGCCGAACGGCTGTGGCAAGTCGAACGTGGTCGATGCGATTCGCTGGGTGCTCGGTGAGACCTCGGCCAAGGCGCTGCGCGGCGGAGAAATGGCAGACGTCATTTTCAACGGCACCGAGAAGCGCAAACCGCTTGGCATGGCGGAAGTCACCTTGACGATGGCCGACTGTGAAGCACAACTCAAGGTGGACTTCAACGAGGTCGCCCTCACCCGCCGGGTCTTCCGCGACGGGCGCTCGGAGTACCGGATCAACGGCACACTTTGCCGGTTGAAGGATATCCACGACTTGTTGATGGATACTGGCATCGGCCGCACGGCCTACTCGATCATGGCGCAGGGACAGATCGACCAGATCCTTTCCTCCAAGCCGGAAGAGCGCCGCGCGGTGTTCGAAGAGGCCGCGGGTATCACGAAATTCAAGCGTGAGAAAAAGGAAGCGCTGCGGAAGCTGGAATTCACCGAGGCCAACCTGCTGCGGGTTTCCGATGTGCTTGCCGAGCAGGAGCGCCGGATGAATTCGCTACGCCGCCAAGTCGCCAAGGCGCGCCGCTATCAGGCACTCGCGGCGGACACCCGCGTGCTTGACTGCCATCTCGGGCATCGGAAATTTGTCGAACTCACCGCCGAGCGCGACGAGCTAACCGTTTCGATCCGCGGCTTGGAAGTCCGTGACACCGAGTTGGAAATGCAGCTTCCCGCCAAGGAGGAGGCGGTGACCGAAGCTCGCACGGCGGCCCGGATTTTCGAGGGCGAGCTGGCGGAGCTCCGGCAGCGCCTCAACGAACATCGCAACGCGCTCAACTCGGCGGCGGGTCGCATTTCCTTCAACGACGAGCGCAAGGCGGAACTCGAATCCCGCATCCGCCAGAACCACGAGGACATCGCGGAAACCCGGGAAAAACTCGCGCAGCAGGAATTCGAATTCACCGCTGCAAACGAGGCGCTTGACCAACTCAGCCGGATCATCGCGGAAAAGGAAATCCAACTCGCCGAGCAGGAAACCCGTACCAAGGGCACCCGCGAGGAACGGGAGCGAATCGAGACCGCGCTCCGCGAAACCCGCGGTGAAGCGAACCGCACGCAGACCATCATCGCCTCCATGCAGGCCAAGATTGAAAGCGCACTCGCCCAGCTCGAAGGCAATCGCGAACGCTCACGCCAACTGGGCGAGGAAGAACAACGGCTCATCCTCGAGCTGGAAGAGTTCCGCGCCGGACAGGCCCGGATCGCCAGCGAGGTCGAGGCGACGGGAGCCATGTTAGGCGAACTCACCGAAGCCTTCCAGTCTTCCGAGCGCAGCTACCAGCACACTCGTGGCGACCTGGACGCCGCGCGCGCCGCGGCGGTCGAATCGAACAAGCTGCTCGCCCAGCGGTCCGCGCGTTACGATGCGGTCCGCCAACTGGTTGAGAGCGGCGAGGGCTTCGAAAAAGGAACGCAAAACGTGCTGCAAGGCCTCGGCCAACCTGAATTTTTCAAGCCCGGCGTCCATGGCGTGCTCGCCTCGTTGATCGAAGCCGACAACTCGTGCGCACGCGCCATCGAGGCCGCGCTTGGAACCCACCTTCAAGCCGTTCTGGTCCAGGATCAGGCGATGGCGGAAGCGATCATCACCCGCCTCACGGAAAAACAGTTAGGCGTCGCCGCCGTTTTGCCTGAGTCGTTCGTAGGTCACTCCGCCGGCACCCAGATGGAGTCGCTTCCCGAGGGAGCCACCGCCTGGGCGCTCGATCGGGTGAAGTCTGACAGCCGCATCTCCAATGTGATCGAACGGCTCTTGGAAAAGGTCCTCATCGTGCCCAATCTGGCAACCGCGCTGCGCCTCAGAAGCTCTCTCCCGGGAATCACCTTTGTCACTCTGGCAGGTGTGATCTTGTCCGGCGAGGGAATGCTCCGTGGCGGAACCGGCGCGGAAGGCAGCACCTCGGTCCTTGAGTTGCGAAACGAAGTCCGCTCGCTGGCGGCGGAAGTCGCCGACCTAACGGATTCTGACGCGGCGGCACGCAACCGCGTCACCGAGCTGGAAGCCCGGCTCGAGCAACTCCGCGAAGAAGTCGAAGTATCACGCGAGCGCCTGCAACGCCAAAAAGTCGATCTCTCCACCCTGCAAGGCCAGTTGAGCCTCGCCACCCGCGAAGTGGAAAATTTCGAAACCAAACACGAGAACGTCAAATGGGAGCGCGGCGAGTTGGAAAACCGCGAGCGCGCCGCAGCGGAAAGCCGCGAGCACATGGAAGGGGAGCTGGCCTCCGCGCGCGAGCGCTTGGAAGGACTCGAAGATGAGGCACGCCGCTTGCAATCCGAGTCGGACGCCGTCGTCCGCCGCGAGCTGGATATCGTGGAAGCTCTGAACGAACTCCGGACCGAACTCGCTGTTGAGCGCCGCGCTCGCCAATCCGCCGAGGAACAACAAAAGCCCATGGAGGCCAGGCTTTCCGAACTCCGCGACGTGGCCATCCGCCGCGAGACCGAGATCGAGGCCTTCAACCAACGCATCGAATCCGCCCAAGGGGAGAACGCACGACTCTCTGAAGAATGCGAATCCCACCGCGCGGAAGCGGAGGATCTCCAAGTGGAAATCAACACCCGCTCGGAGGGGCGCACGGCCTTGTTAGAGGCGATTGAAACCGCGGAAACCGTTCTAGCAGCCATCCGCCGAGACCACTCGAAGGTTGCCGAACAAAAAGGACGCGAGGAAATCGCCTGCACGAAACTCGACCTCCGCATCGATTCGCTCGTGACGACCATTCAGGAGCGCCACCAGATCGATCTCGCCACCTTCGAGCCGGACGCGCACGCCCTGCTCACCAGCATCGCTTCGCAAAAAGCGCTGCAAGGCCGCGGCGGCCGCCAATCCATCGTCACCGGCGAGGATTCCGAGGAACACTCCGACGATGACGAAATGCCAACCGTGGTGGTGGACGGCACCAGCGACGACATCGAAGTCCCCGGTGAGATGACGGGCGAACCGGACTGGGAATTTGTCGAGTCCATCGTCACAGACATCAAACGCCGCCTGGATGCCATGGGCCCGGTCAACCTGGATGCCATCGACGAGTTTGAAGAGCTTGAAGAACGCTATAACTTCCTCAAGAACCAGCACGATGATCTGGTCAACTCCAAGGCCGAACTGCTCGAAGTCATCGACCGCATCAACACCGAGACCCAACGACTCTTCTCCGAGACCTTCGCACAGGTCAAAATCAACTTCCGCGAGATGTTCAAGGAACTCTTCGGCGAGAAGGGCGAGGCGGACCTCAATCTCATCGATGCCAACGACCCTTTGGAATCCGGTATCGAAATCACCGCCAAACCACCCGGCAAGAAGCTGCAATCGATCACGCTTCTATCCGGTGGCGAGCGCTCGATGACCGCCGTAGCGCTGCTGTTCTCGATCTACATGATCAAGCCCAGCCCGTTCTGCGTGCTCGATGAGCTCGACGCGCCGCTCGACGAGTCGAACATCAATCGCTTCGTCAAGGTGCTGGACCGCTTCATTGACAATTCGCAGTTCATCATCGTCACCCACTCCAAGCGCACCATGGCGCGTGCGGACGTGATGTATGGCGTGACGATGGAGGAATTCGGCGTCTCGAAACCCGTAGGCATGCGCCTCACTGCGGATGATGGTGGCAATAGCGCCAAGACCGAAGCGAAGAGCGCCGCGCAAAAAGCCGCCCTCCGGCTGGATGCGTAAGTAACAGATCTCCAGATAGGAGAGGGAAACCGGAAATGGTGCGGGAAATCCGAGTGGATCCCCGCACCATTTCCATTTACCGAAACGTGCGCTCCAGAAAAATCAATCCTTGCGGCGGCGCACGAAACAAAGCGCTCCAGCAAGACTCACCAGCAAGGCGCTCGATGGCTCAGGAATCGCCACATTGCCGGCATAAAACAGGGTGCTGTCATACGAGTAATCGGTGAGACCTGACTTCGTATAGACGATGCTCTTGATGTCAGGGGACAAGTTGGTGAGGAAGAATGCATTTCCCACCCCATCGGCGTAGCTGCCCGCAGGGAAACTCACACCGCTGCCGGGGACGACATCCCAGATCCCCGTGGAACGATCGAAGCGAGAGTCCGAGTCCCAGATCAAGCCGGACCATTGATTGTCGAACGAGCCGACAAAGGTCGCGGATGAAACGGAGACGGGAGCATTCAGCGCATCCAGGAAAACGATCGACGCAAAGGTTGGTGTGAGGCTGTTCAAGTCACGGCCGTCGAGGTTGGAAAAGCCGATCACCGAGCTGGAGCTGAGCGAGAAGTTGGAGAGGTCGATCTTGACCGACCAGCTGGAGCTTGTCGCCACATCATTCCGGAAGAAGCCGAATTCGCCAGCGCCCGGGGCGTTGAGATACGGAAATGCCGGATCATGGATCGAGTGCGGCGAGATGGTCTCGTTGTTTGCTGCAACCGTGGATCCGTTGACCAAGCCGCTGATCGAGATGGTATCTCCATTGGCGTAGCTGCCGGAACCGGTAGGACTCCACTGCCCCCAATCGATGTTTTGGGCATGGGCGAGACTGAGTGAACCCAGTAGCATAGCTACCGGCAAGATGGCGGGGGGGATTGTTAGTTTCATCTCCGGGGGGAAGAGAGTTAGGTGCCTCGATGAACCTCGGCTGCCGGACCTGTAACGAAAATGCGGCAGGCTGGAAAGAAAAGAATGATGTTTTTTAAAAAATCGCCAGACTGGGCATGATTTCAGCCGTGCCTTGCAAGTCGGGTCTGCTGCGGCCACACTTCCTCGCCATGCTTCTCATTTACACTTATGCCAAATGCAGCACCTGCCGCGATGCCTTGAAGTGGCTGGATCGGCACGACATCCCCCACGAAGTCCGGCCGATCCGTGAAAGCCCGCCGACTCGCGACGAGTTGGGAGCCGCCCTCAAAGCCATGGATGGCGAGCTCCGGAAACTCTTCAACACCGCAGGCCAGGACTACCGGGAGCTCGGCATGAAAGACCGCCTCCCGACGCTGACGGAGGAGGAGGCGATCCACCTGCTCACCCAAAACGGGAACCTCGTCAAGCGACCCTTCGCCATCGGCCCCGGCACCGCCCTTGTCGGATTCAAACCTGAAATCTGGCACAAGACGCTCCTCTGACTCCCATGGATTTCATCGAGCAGATCCGCTGGCGTCCGGAAATTGGCGACCCATCACTCATGGGTTGGCTCACCGTCGTCGCTTACGGGCTCGCCGCCGTCACCGCATTCGCGGCTGCTTGGAGAAGCAGCCCCGCGCCGGCACCCTCACGCGGCACCCGGACGATGTGGTTGCTCGTAGCGACTCTGCTTTGTCTGCTCTGTGTTAACAAGCAACTCGATCTCCAATCCCTGCTCACCGACATCGGCCGCGTCTTCGCTTGGCGCCAAGGCTGGTATGAAGAACGCCGTGAATATCAAAAGGGGTTCGTGCTCGGTGTTCTGGCACTTTCCATGGTGCTGAGCGTCTCCCTGTTCCTGCGCTACCGTCAATTCTGGCTGAAGCATTTCCTGCTCTCCTTCGGCCTCGCCTTTTTGCTGACCTTCATTGTGATTCGCGCGATTTCATTCCACCACTTTGACGAGGTCCTCAAGCATTCCATCAGCGGAGTGAAAATGAACTGGTTTCTCGAACTCTCAGGCATCGGGTTGGTCTGGCTGGCTGCGGCGATCGATTGCTACAAATCAAAAAGCCCCTCCACGGCCTCTCACCAGAGCCCGTAGTTGCCACTCTGCATGATGTAGAGCCCCATCAGTAAATTCGCCGTGGCGTGCATGATGACACAAGCCCCCAGGTTTTTACTCCAGACACACAAGCCATACGTGAGGCTGCCATACACAAACGCACCCGCATAGTCGCTCGAACTGTGGGCCGCCATGAACAGGCCGGTCACGACCAGATAGGATATCCAGCGATGCTGCCCGAAGGCCTGCTTCCAATAGTCCCCCTCCCAATCGCAGACAAAGCGCATCACGAAGCCACGCCAGAAAATCTCCTCCACCAAGGCCACCACCACCACCGCACGCAGGAACCTCATGCCGAGCGAGGCCCAGTAAGCGAATGGATTCACAAACAAGCCCGGATCGAAGCCCTCCTTCCGCTCCTCCACTCCGAACATCCCGAGCCAGCCGCCGGGATTCTCTTTCAACCCCCATGCATCATACAGCACGGTCGGCAACAACCAGAACCCAATACCCACCACACCGAAAGCAAACCCCACCGCTCCCCACTTCCACGACCAGTTGAACGTATACGCACGCCAAAAATGCCGTAAAAACCCCAGCGCCACCACGGTCTGGAGCGGATAAACCACCTGCGACGGTTGCTGCCGCCACCAGGGCGCATCCGGATGCTTCCACTCGATCGCATAGCCCAGGACCATCAGCACCAGCATGAATAACATGAAGGCGACAAACGGATACACGTGCGCCCGCGTCAGCTGCTCGGAACCCAGTGACTTGTTGGCAGCGCTCATGACTGCTAGAGGCGGCCCACGAAGCGCTCGATCCGGTCCGTCGCCGTGCGGATATCGTCAAACGCCGTCGCATAACAACACCGCAGGAAACCTTCCCCGGACGGACCGAAGGCACTGCCCGGCACACAGGCCACATTCTCCTCCTCAAGCAGCCGCATCGCGAACTCCTTGCTCGTCAATCCCGTGCTGCGGATATCCGGAAACACATAAAATGCCCCGCCCGGAGTATGGCAATCCAAGCCGATCTCATTCAACCGCTTGACCAGGAAATCACGCCGCTGGTGATAGCTGTTACGCATCTCGATCATCGCCGCATGACCATTTTCCAAGGCCTCGATCGCCGCGTTTTGGCTCATGATCGGCGCGCACAGCATGGCGTATTGGTGGATCTTCATCATCGCCTCAATGATCGGCTGCGGCGCACAGGCATATCCCAAGCGGAAACCCGTCATCGCAAAAGCCTTGGAAAAGCCATGCAGCAGAATCGTCCGCTCCTTCATTCCGGGCAGCGAGGCGATCGATAAATGCGGCTCCGTGTCATCATACCGCAGCTCACTGTAGATCTCGTCCGTCATCACGATCAGATCATGCTCAATGGCCAATTTCGCAATTCCCTCCAAGTCCGCCCGCGACGCACAGGCTCCGGTCGGGTTGGTGGGGAAATTGATGAAGATAATCCGCGTCCGCGGCGTGATCACCGCCGCCACCGCCTCCGGCTTCAGCGAGAATTCATCCTCCTTGGTCGTCACCACCGGCACCGCCACGCCATGCGCCATCACGATGCTCGGACTGTATGAAACGTAGCAAGGCTCATGAAAAATCACCTCATCGCCCGGATTCAGCAAGGCCCGCAAGGCGATGTCGATGGCCTCCGAGACCCCCACCGTCACCAATACCTCCCTGGCCGGGTCATAATTCACATGGAAGAAATTCTCCACATACTTGGAAATCGACTTCCGTAACGAAAGCAGCCCGAGGTTTGAAGTGTAGGTCGTCTGGCCTTTTTCCAGCGAGTAAATCGCCGCCTCACGGATATGCCAGGGAGTCACAAAGTCAGGCTCGCCAACACCCAGCGAGATCACATCATCGCGGCCTTGTACGAGTTCGAAAAAGTCGCGGATCCCCGAGCGCGGGATGGCGGCGACGTTGCTTGCGATTTTCGCGGAATAGTCCATGGATAGACCCACCACTTGGTGGGGGCAGAATCTCAGCGGGATCAGCGGATTACGTCAATGCCCAGCGCGGCATTTTCGCGAATAATCCATCCGCCCGCCCCAAACAAGGCCGGCAACGTCAAAAATCAACCAACATCCAGCGGGTTTTCACCACTCTCTCCAATCCCAACTTGGGTAACCATCACCAGGAAAATCTCTCACCGCCACCAACGGAACCGAAAACGCATTCACCTGCGGCGGCGGAGTGTGAACAACGCCCCCATCACCGCGAGCAACGAAATCACCCCCGGCTCTGGAATCGCTTGCGGCGGCACCTCCACAGCCACCCACTGCGGAGCGCTGCCATTGGCCAGCACCTCAACCGAAATCCGCGTCCCCCCCTCAAAGTGCGCTTGCTCCTGCTTCACCACTGGCTCTCCGGCACCGCCCCGCACCCCCAACGGCTCCCCTCCTAAATAGGCCCACGCCGCAAGCGACGGCGACGCCAACAGCAGTCCGAATATCAACAGCTTCATCCTCAAAAATACCAACACGGCAAACGCAACCTAATTAGTTTTTTAAAATAATCAAGCTTTGCGTAATAAATTTTATCAATCTTGGTGGTTGGGATTTCGGGCATATGGGTGTAAAATCCCCCAGCAGATGGGCAATTTAAAAGATGAACGAGTGAAACAAGTCGCCATCGGTGTAACCATCCTGATGACTCTGACGCTTGCTGTGCCGGCGATGCTCCTCGGTTGGCGCAAGCTGCCGGGCCTCGTCGGTGAGTGGCTTGGGACCCTCATCGGCATCATGACAACTCCATTTTTCATGGAGGCCACCTTCGCCATACTCGGGCTTGTCATCGTGATCGGCTTGAACTCATGGCGGCGGCGCAACGATGGGGATGAGTTGGTTTATCTCGAACAAGTGACCGGCCCGGACCTGCCCGAGCATCTGCCAGATCATGCAAAATGGGCCATCTATCGTGAAATGCCCCTGGAGCGCGAGAATCCGTCACTCCTGGCACAAGCGGAGGGAGCACTGGCCATCGGTGATTTTTCCGCAGCGAGCCAATCGATCGGAGCCATGAATTCCGCAGAGCTTGGCCAGCCTGAAGTCCTGAAGCTGCGCCTGGAACTCGCCAAGGCCACCGGTAAACTGGAGCTCGCCCAGGACCTCGAACGGGCACTCCTCACGACAAGCCAACCGGCAGAATAAGCTTTTGAACACTACGCGATTATGACCTTCAGGTGATTCATGTTTTTCGCGCATGCTCCTCCTCGTGAAAGACGATTTGGTCCCGATGAACGCCGCAAATTTTTCGCGAATGGCCCATGGCGACCTCGCCAGCCTCAAGGAATTGGCGTTCGACTTTTTTAATGACACCCGCCGGCAAATGACCGGCTGGATGGCCCTCATCGAGTCGGAAAACTACAACCAGTTGCGCGATGACCTCCACCGCTGCAAGGGCGGTGCATCACTTTTCGGGCTGGAGCGGATCGTCGCCCTCGTCGGCGCAAGCGAAAGCCCGGGAGTGCTTGAAGAAAAAGGTTTTGATCTTACCGGTTTTGAGAAAGAACTTACCGCCGCAGAGTCCGCCGTTCTGGCGCTGACCGAGTGACGGAAGACCATGGCCGGAAAAATCCAAGCACCCGAAAAAGAACTGAGATTCACCCGCGCCGGCCAAGCAAGCGTGTTTTGGTTAAGCGCGGCGGCCCTCGCGGCCGCAGGAATCACCCTGCTCGCCTCCTCCCTTTACCGACACATCAACCCGCTGGTCCCTCATGCGGCTTGGGCACTGCTGCCGCTTGCCCTCTCAGCCGCCATGGTCCGCATTGCCTCGGGAATGACACGCCACGCCTATCTGATCCTTACTCCGCTCGGAATCGAGATTTTCCCTTTCATCCGACCCGCCAGCGGTATGAAGCTCATCCTCTGGCAGGAAATTCATGCTGCCGAGGTGAACGAAAGCATCACCCGGATCACCCTCCATCATGATGCGGCCAAAACCTCGGGCATCCATCTCTCCTTGCATCCCATCCGCCGGGAGCGCAGGACCTTGCTTGCCAAGGCCATCAACGGACGGCTATCAACTGCCTCCACCCTTGATTCCTGATACACACCTCCATGCGCTCCCACTCCCGCCAAATCCTCACTGTTGAAGAAACCTTCGGCCAAAACGGCTGGCATTGCGAACTCGTCGAGGGCCGAGACGTCCTCCGCGCGGGCTTTGACGCCCACCACACCCGGGTCGATCTCATCGCTCAGGCCTTTCCTCAGCTCAATGCACTCGTCGTCGTCTCAGAATCCCCGCTCTCCCTCGACGAAGAACATCTCCCTTCCGTCCTCGAGCTGCTTGCCCGCGCCAATAAACAACTCACGCTCGGCGGCTTCGAGTATGACCTCGACCGCGAGTTCCTCGTCTTCCGGATCACCAACCTGTTCGAGCGGGAAAAATTCGACTCCGACATCGTCTCCTCCATGGTCCACTGCGCCATTGCTGAACTTGATCGGATCACTCCCTATGCAGCAATCGTCCGCGACACACCAAGCGATCTGCTTGATGATCTGGACCTCAACCGCCTGCTGATGCGCGAGGATATCATCCCACCCGTCCCTGGCGACGAGGAAGAGGAATACTGATCCTGATTCCACCCATCAAACACCTCCTCGATCCATCCGGTATCACCTTTGAATGGAGCCGGACATGGTGGCCGCATCCTTCCCTTGCAAGACTCCCACCTTGTGGCATCTTCCTCACACATGTCCGAGAAAACCTTGTTTGAAAAAATCTGTGACCGGGAAATTCCAGCCACCATCCTCTTTGAAGACGAGCGCTGTATTGCTTTCCGGGACATCTCTCCGCAAGCGCCCGTCCATGTCCTCATCATCCCGCGAAAAGCCATCCCGCGCGTAGGTCTGGCCACTCCTCCGGACGAGTCGTTGTTAGGGCACCTGCTTCTAACTGCAGCAGCGGTGGCGCGCAGCGAGGGCATCGCGGAAAGCGGCTATCGCCTGATCGTCAACAACGGCCCGCACGGAGGTGAGGCTGTGCCACATCTCCACGTCCATCTCCTCGGTGGGCGGCCCCTTCTCTGGCCTCCTGGCTAAGCCCCGGACAACCGTGAACCCTCGCCTTTCCAAACTGCTCGCGGCGCTTTTCCTCACCGCTCCGTCCGGCTCCGCTCATTCGGCTTCCACGCCGCCACGGGTGCAGCGGGTCGTCTTGGTCCATGGGATTTTCGAAACCGGCGCAGCCTTGAAAACCCTCAAAAAACGTCTCGAAAAGCGAGGTTTCGAATGTTACGTCCCCCGCCTCAAGCCTAACGACGGTCGTGGCGGGCTTGACAAAGTCGCCCTCCGGCTCAAGCGGGATATCGACTCCCACTTCGGCCCGGACCAGCCGATCCACATCGTCGGTTTTAGCATGGGCGGCATCGTCAGCCGCCAATACCTTCAAATGCACGGTGGTGCCGCCCGGTGTGAGAACCTCATCACGATTTCCTCCCCGCACCACGGCACCAAAGTTGCCTGGCTCTATCCCTCGCAAGGAGCCACCGAAATGCGCCCCGGTAGCCCATTTCTCACCCAGCTTCAGAAGACCCAGGACAAGCTGGGGAAAATCCCGGTCGCCTCCTATCGCACCCCGATGGACCTTATCATTCTCCCGCCGACCAGTTCCATCTGGGACCGAGCCGAAAACGTTGAGTACCCGATCCTCATGCACCCACTCATGATCAAGTCGGATCGCGTCATCACAGACATCGAACTGCGCCTCCTCAGATAGCCGGAATCATTTCCCAAGGTCTCTCAATAGCTGGAACCCGGATCGGTCACCTGATTTGGCATCAACACAAAATTCATGTTTTCAAAAGACTTAGATCCAAAATCTCAAATCTCAGATCTCAGATCTCAGATCTCAGATCCCCCTCCGCAGATCCCGCGCGCTCCAGATCACCCCGGCCAACGCTGCCGCGGCCCCTCGCAGCTTCCTTGCTCCCGTCTTTCGTTCCGGCCCAAAGCGCTCGCGCG
>CALMKO010000152.1 GCA_937867415.1 uncultured Verrucomicrobiota bacterium
ACAATTTCGACGGCGTCGATGTCCAGATGTTCTGCGATGGCGATTCTGAGATCCTCGAAGCGTTCATCATGCAGGTAAGCCTGCCATTCATCGGGTTCGAGAATATCAAAATAGCGGGCGAAGGCGAACTCGCCCGCGCCGAGGTCCACGCCGGAGAAGATGTCGAAAAAGTAAACGAACCTGGCATAGCGGGCCATGAAGCGGGTGATCACGCTCCGTCCTTCTTCGGTGGGGATGTATTCCTCAGCATTCCGGATTTCAATCCACTCCTGGACGAGCAGCCACTCGAGGATGGGTTCGAGATCAGAATCCCCATCATCCAGCCACAGGCGGAAAATCCGTGGCTTGTTGATCATGAATTCCAGCAGAAAGATTCCAGCGAACCGAAGTTTTTGTTCTTCGGAAGCGGTCCATGGATCGTCGTTGGTGTCGGCAGCCATTGGGGGTTAGGAGAAAGTTGCGTCGAGGAGCAGGGCGATGCCGATGGCGGCGGAGCCTTCGATCAAGGCGACGCCCCAGTTGCGGTCGCGGGCGATTTCTTCATGGATTCGGGCGTCTGGGAGGATGACCAGGTCCACCAGCCAGCGGCTGCCGAGCAGCACGAGCAGGGAGATGGGAATCCAGACGGCCAGGGCGACCAGTGAATCGTCACGCCGGATTTGTCCGGAAATGAGGATGGCAAGGGCGATCAGCGTGGCTCCGAAGGCGACACCGGCAGCCTCGTTGTCGCGTTCGATTTCGTCATGCACATCGTAACCACAGGTGTGTTGATAGATGGCTCCCAGCAGGATGAACCCGAGCTGGCCGATGACGAAATAGACCAGGGCATCGAGAATTTCAAAACCGAGACTCCCTCCGGTGGTGCCGCTGATCGAGGCGGAGATCATCAAGGCGGTGCCGATGTAGGTGCCCGCGAGAACGACACCGGAGCCGACGTTGCGGTCGCCGATGAGTTCCTTGTGGAGATCGAAGCGATTGAGAAGAAACTTGCGGTTGATCCACGCGGAGGCGAGCAGCAGGGTGAGGGAAAGGATGGTCCAGATCCCTACGGAGACCAAGTCCCGCCAGAGCGTCGCGTAGGGATTTCCGCCGGAGATCATCACTCCACGGATGATGGTGAGGACGCCGAAGATATAGCCAGCGGTGGCGATGGCGACGGCCTTGTTGTCCTTTTTGGTGAGTTCGTCGCTGAGGTGATAGTGGGTGGTCAGGCCCTTGATGGGTTTTGCGAGCAGCACCAGGACCAGCCCGAGGCCGAAGTAGAGGATGGATGGTGATTTGAAAATCTCGACGATGGAAGTCGTGTCGAGCCAGACTTGGAGGTGTTCGTTCACGGTTTGGAATGGGTAAGGTTATTTGCCGCCGCCGGAGAATCCGCCGCTGCGTGAAGAGCCCGAGCTGCTGGTCCGCCCGAATCCACCGGATGATGTCGGCTTGCTTGCAGTGGACGAGCTGCTGCCGAAAGAACGTTGTGAGAGGGTGGGATTGGAAAGCGCGCGGGCCTTGGCGGCGGTTTTTTCCGCATTGGGGGATGCGAGAGGTTGTGAAATGACCGGTTGGGAAGACCTGCTGACGGACGATCCCGCATTGCGTGAGCGCATCGTGCTGGCATAGCCGTCGGACGACTGGCGGTTCCAACCGCCGCCGTAGGAAGGTGGGTAGTTACCGTAACCATAGGGTGAGCTGTAGCTTGTCCGGTTAGAGAAGAGCCAGCCCATGAGGAGTGCGTCGGTGAGGCCAAAACTGGAATGATGGTAGCTCCCGGGTCCGTAGAGCGAGGGGTTTCCGGTGGTCTGGACGGTTCCGCGGTCGCCTTCTTTTTTGAATTCGATGGTGGCGATTTCCTGCACCTTGCCGGGTGAGATTTCCGTGGTCAGGGAAAATCCGCGTTGGTCGCCGCTGCCGTATTCGGTGACGTTGATGTAATCGACCTTGTTGTCATCGTTGAGATCGATGTTGTTCAGTCCTTCGGCTTGGCTGTTGAGGAGTCGCTCGAAGTCGGCGGCGTCTTTCGACTTTTTGGCGAGATTGGTGACGGCGTCCAGATCGAGGCCTTTAGCGTATTCCTTGAGAACGACTTCGGTGGCGCGCGCCTGGGACTGTATCTCCGATTTGCGTCCGCACTGCGACATCATGGAAAATCCGACGATGAGCGCGAAAAGAATAACTCCGATCTTGGTGAGCAGGTTCATGGGATTTCTTGAATATTCCAGCCTTGGAGGTGGTAGTGATAGACGCGGGGTTGCGTAAGTGAAGTAAAATCTTGGTGTTTGGAAACGAGTTGATCTTTTCCAAACACCAGCGAGGACTGGATCAGTTCCGGGGTGAGGTAACGGGTCGAAACCACCAGTTCCGGGATTTTTTCCAAGCCCCCGCGAGTGTGGGAGGCTGGCATTCCGACCGTGGCGATCCACCAGCCCCATTCGCCGAAGGAGGGGATGTTGTCGTGATAGGGGACGGCATCGAAGCCGGCCGCCTTGAGGGTGCGGCCGATGCAGAGATAGGCCTCGCGGGCTTGGAAGGTGGAGCCGGACTGCTGGACGAGAATGCCACCGGGATGGAGCAGCCGTTCCAAGTGGTCATAAAACGGACGACCATAGAGCTTGGCCAGGTCGGGGGAGTTGGGGTCGGGGAAATCCATGATCACCACATCGAAGCGGCCGGGAGCGCTTTTGACAAATTCTGCGGCGTCCAGATTGATGACGTGGAGGGTCGCGGTCGGATGGCTCGCGGCGGAGAATTTTTCGTGTTGGCTGGGCTGGGTCTGGATGAACTCCGGGCCCTCGGTGATTCCTGCGGCTTCCTTGCGGATGAGGCGTGGGTCTTGCATGCTGCCGCCGTTGAGGCGGATGAGATTTGGGTCGGTGGCAGCGAGTTCGGTCATCATGGGATCCAGGTCCACCAGGGAAACCGACTGGACGTCGGGGTATTTGAGAACCTCACGGAGCGCCAACCCGTCGCCACCGCCGAGGATCAGGATTTTTTCGCGCCGGGTGGCCAGATGCATGGCCGGGTGGACGAGATTTTCATGATAGATGTGTTCGTCCGCCTCGTTGAACTGAAGGTGGCCGTTGATATAGCAGCGTAGATTGCCGCTCTGGTTTTTGGTCAGCACAATATGCTGGAACGGAGAGGTGAGGGAGGTGATGACAGGATCCTGATAGAGAAACTGCTCGGCCTTGAGAGTGAGGCTACGGCCCATCAGCAAACCGGCGGTCACGAGTGCTCCGCCGACCACAAGCTCGGCGATCCTGAGCTGCGGGCGCGCGATTTTTTTCCGATAGAGAATATAACATAGGATGGCCGATGAGATGGTGGTCAAACCTACGATGAAGCTGATCCTGTCGATGCTGAGGTAGCGGATGAGTAGAAAGGTCCAGAGAAGGGCACCGACCAGCGCGCCGACGTAGTCCATTTTGAGGACTTGCGCGAGGTTGATGCGCATCTCCGGTTCCGCCTCCTCGTTGATGCGCATCATCAATGGGATTTCATAACCGATCAACATCCCCACGGCAAAAGCGAGCGAGTATTGGATGATGATATAGATTTGAGGCAACAGAGCGAAGCCATGGATCATGATCAAGGGGCCGAAGCCGCCGAGGACTGCCAACAGGACTTGAGTGCTGATCAGGCGGTCTGCAAGAGAGTTGGCGGGGGTATGTTTCTGAACCTCAGCCCCGAGGCCCATGGCGAAGAGCATGGTGGCGATCATGGTCGCCCACTGCTGGACCGAGTTTCCCAGCAAGTCCGAGGCGATCTTGCTCAGCGTGTATTCGTAGGCAAGACCGCAGCCGCCGAGAAGGAACATCAGCAAGCCCAGCGCGAATCGCTCGTGCTTGCTGGCGGATGGGCTGGCGGATGCTTCGGTCACCGGCGAAATTTAGGCAGCCTCCGCAAGAAAGGAATCACAAACTCTTTCAAATGATACCTGCGAGGTTCGTTGGACTGCGCTGATTGAAGAAGGAACATGGCACAAGCGACTTGTTGTTGAAGGCAAGGAGCGAAGCGAGTCTGGCTTGGGAAGACGACAGTTACCCGGGGAGCACCAGCCACTCAATGGTCGCTGGACGGATGGAGGAACTCAAAACGTTGCTGCGAGAAACCATGCCATCAAGGACCCTTCCAAACAGGCCGCGCTTGGAAGGGCTTTAGCTGAGCAAATGAATTACCCGTGGTCGATGGTCTTTTCCGTAGCGGCGTCGATGATGGAGAATCGCTCGCGGTTGAGGGTCGGATCGGAGCGGAAGATCAAGCGGCCGGAGTGTGAGCGTTCCAGTTCCACGAGCAGCTTGGCGTCTTCGCTTTTGAAGCGGTTGAGGACGTCGCTGTTCACGATGACGATGATATCTCCGACGTTGTCGCGATGTCTTTGAATGACCGTGTTCAAGCGGCGCTGGATTTCCACGGACATGGTCATGGGGGTCTTCACGCGGGCGCGGCCTTGGCAGTAGGGGCAGGGCTCATACATGGAGTCCCGCAGCGATTCATTAAGGCGTTGACGGGTCATTTCCATGAGGCCGACCGGGGAAATCTGAAGCACCTGGGTCTTGGCCTTGTCCTTTTTGAGGCGTTCCTTGATGGCCTTATAAACCGTCTGCTGGTCCTTGCGGTGGCGCATGTCGATGAGGTCGATCACGACAAGTCCGCCGATGTTGCGGAGGCGGAGTTGGCGTGCGACTTCCCGGGCAGCCTCGACGTTGGTTTCGAGGATCATTTTGTCCACATCCTTGGAGCCGCGGTTACGGCCGGTGTTTACGTCGATGGCGATGAGGGCTTCGGTCTCGTCGATGACGATGTAGCCGCCGCAGGGCAGCCAGACTTGGCGGGAGAAGGCCTCGTCGATTTGCTTTTGGATGCCCACGCGATCAAAGATGGAAGTCGTGGTGGTGGGCATGTAGTGGATGCGGCGCTTGGCCCGGCGGGAGATTTTTCCGGCGATGTTGCGGATCATCTCCGTGGTCTCGGCATCGTCGCACATGACCTGGTCGATTTCATCTGTGAGGAAGTCGCGGGCGGTGCGTTCGATCAGGCCGGGTTCCTGGAAGATGCATGCGGGTGCGGGGTTGTTGGCGCGACGAGCTTCGATCTCATCCCATTGCTCTAACAGCATGTGGAGATCGCGAACGAAATGTCGTGCGCGGGTGCCCTGGGCGACGGTGCGCATGATGATGCCCATGCCTTCCGGGACGGCGAGTTTCTGGACGATCTTACGGAGGCGGGCTCGTTCCTTGGGGTCTTCGATCTTCCGGGAGATTCCGAACTGCTCGGTATAGGGCATGAGCACGAGGTAGCGTCCGGCCATGGAGATGTTCGTCGTGACGCGGGGGCCCTTGGTTCCGATGGGGCCCTTGGATACCTGGATGACGATTTCCGAACCGATGGGATAGATATCGGGGATGTCTTTGGAGGAGATTTTTTTCTGCTGCTTGCGCTTACCTTCGCGTTGGATTTCCTCGAGGCCGCCGTCGAGTGCGGCGGGGATGGCATCCCAGAAGTGGAGGAAGGCATTTTTGTCGAGGCCGATGTCAACGAACATGGCCTTGAGCCCTCCTTCGATGTTTTTGACGCGGCCCTTGAAGATGCCACCGACGATATTCTGATCGCCCTCGCGTTCGACGGTGTATTCTTCGAGGACTCCGTCTTCGAGGAGTGCGACGCGGCGCTCTAGTTTTTCGACGTTGACGACGATGCTGTTCCCTCGTGATGGGTCGGGTTTGCCGATTCCGAGAAGTCTTTTGATATGTTGGATCATTTTAATAGGATTCAGTAAGTTAGGGTTGAGGAGTTGTTATGGAAAAATCAGTTTTCTTCGACGGGCCGGGCCCTTGGGATTTCCGAGCCGTTGGCATCGAGTTCGGGTGTGATGGTGGGGGTGGGGGTGACGGTGGTATTGGACGAGGGGGAGGGAGAGGTGCCGATGTCCATTTCGCCGACTTCCTCGCCGGTTTCGCCGGTGGGTTCATCGGGAGGAGCGGACTCGATGGCGGCGGCGATGGCTTCTGGAGCGGGGGATTGTTCTCCAGCCTCGACAGCGGCGATCATTTCAGGCGAGATTTCGATGGATTTTTCGATTCGGTCGGTGTTTCCGATCACCTTTTGAAGGGGCTTGAGTGGTAGTCTAACTCCCCGATCCTGGGCGAAGAGTCCGCGATAGATGAGATTGACCAAGGGTCCGCAAACCCCGCCGCCGGAGCCGCCGTTTTGCACGAGGATACAGATGGCGTATTTCGGATTTTGATAGGGAGCGAAGCTCATGATCCAGGAGTTGTTGGATTTTTTTCCATTGTCGCTGGTTTGTGCGGTTCCGCTTTTAGCGGCGGCCTCGATCTTCGGGAGCTTGACTTTCCCCGAGGTGCCGCCTGCCTGATTGACCGACATCCACATTCCTTTGCGGATGAGTTCCATGTCGCTGGGTTTGATCCCGGCCTCGATCAGATCGATTTCCAGTTTGGGGGTGTCCGGGATGACGATTTTTCCATTTTCGGCGCGTGCTTGTTTGACGATCCTTGGTCGGTAGTATTTTCCGCCATTGGCGACAGTGGCGGCCACCGCGCAAATCTGGAGGGGCGTTGCCAGAGTATCCCCTTGGCCGATGGATAAGAAGGCATTGAGCGCCGGGGTCATGCCGCCGGGGTTGGTTCTGCGCCATTCGGCGCTGCCGGGCAGGATTCCCGCATCTTCCTTGGGGAGGTCGATGCCGGTCTTTCTGCCGATAAAGACCATTTGGCAGCCCTCGACCATTCCCTTGGAGGTGATGGTGTTCGCCAGTTTGTTGAAGTAGGGATTACACGAGTGTTGGATGGCTTGAGCGAGGTTCTGTCCGCCGTGGCGGCCTTTGCTTTGATTCCAGATCCAGCAACCGATCTGCTTGTTTCCGTAGGTGACGTAGCCGTCACAGGAGAAGCTGCGCGTGGCCATGCCTGCAAGAGCGCCAGCGATCGCAGTGGGAATTTTCATGGTCGAGCCGGGGGTGAATTCCGAGATGGCGCGGTTGGTGAAGGGGGCGAGTTGTTCGTTGGCGCGGTAGGCGTCCCAACTGGCTTGGGAGATGCTCGGGATGAAATCGTTGGGATCGTAGTCGGGTACGGAGCCCATGGCGAGGACTTCGCCCGTGTTCACGTCCATGATAACCCCCGCCGCGCGGCCGGCGAGGCGGAGGGTGGTTTCGAGAAGGTACTGAGCACGGGCGTCGATGGTAAGTTGGACCTTGGCGCCGATACCGGGTTTGGTGTAGTCGGACATCCGGATGGTGCGGCCTTTTTCGTCTTTGACGATGGTCTTGCGACCTTCGAGTCCGCAGAGGGTTTTATCCATAGATGCCTCGATGCCAGCGATGCCGCGGTCATCTCCGATGTAGTGGTCGAAGACGCGCATGGAGCTTTCCGGGACATCGCCTTTCTCCCATTGCTTGAGATATCCGAGCACATGGCTGGCGAGTGCGCCGTAGGGGTATTGGCGCTGTGGCCGGAGGCTGAGATAGACACCGGGGAGTTCGAGGTTGTGCTCGGCGAACTTTGAAAACTCCTCATATGTTAGATCGGCGCGATAACTGAAAGGCACAAGTCCGCCGTGGGTGAGGTAATGGCTTCTGAGGTCACCTTTATAGGGTTTGGCGAGATTCAGGCTCGGGTCCGAGAGCACTTTGATGGGCCCCTCGTTGACGATTGCGACGATGTCCTTCTCGACGCGTGCACGAGGCAGGCCGTTTTCCTGGGTGAGACGTTGGATGGTGGGGTCTTCGAGGTGCTGGGCAAGGTAGGCCTGGCGGATTTCATCCAGGTTGAAGGACGCTTCATAGTTCCGCAGATTGCGCGCGAGGGTGATGCCGTTGCGGTCGGTGATTTCACCGCGGATCCCGGGTTCGCGCACCGTGACGGAGCGGTTCCCGGGGACGAGTTGCAGGAAATCGTTGCGTTTGAGAATCTGAAATTCGTGGAGGCGGGTGAGCAGCGCACCGAAGCCCACCAGCACGAGTGCTGTTAGCAGATAGAGTCGGATGCGGTAGCTGGGTTCCATCAGAGGGATTGGGCGCGGCTGCGTTTGCGCCCGGCTTCGGGTTTGATCGAGTGGTCACAGAGCTTGGCGATGAGAAACAACAGCCAGAAAACCAGGGGCGAAAAGACCATGGTCAGGAGGGATGTGAAGAGCATTTGGATCACAGTTGCCTTCGAGAGCGAGAAGTCACCGCGGACAAAGGTGATGATGGTATACTCCGCTGCGAGGTAGAGGAAGATGGCGATTCCCGAGAGCATGGCTGAGAAGTGCCATTTCCCTTGTTTGAAGAGCGGCTGGATGCCTTGCATGAGAAATCCCATGCCTCCGAAAAGAAGGATGGAGTATCCGAAGCGGACCGACTCGACCTGTTGGGTATAGACTTCCGGGTCGCCGCCATGGGGGCCGAGGGCGGATTGTGCATCCCACAGAAACCCGCCGATGAATGCCAGTGTGAGCATGGTCGGCTGCCCGACCGTGACGGCGGAGCAGAGGAAGACGAGCTGGACCAGAAGAATGCGCGAGTCATGAACACCGGTGAAAGCAGGAAGAAACTGCTGCACCACGAACGCGGCGAGTAGGAGGAAGATGGTGATGGATGAATAACGGATCACGCGGGGCGTCAGGGGGCAGCGGAGATTACGACAAACACCGTTCCGAGATCCGCGAAGTTGACCGCAGGCTTGACAAGAGCTTCGGAATCGAGCGGACCTTTTTCGACGGAGTCGATGGTTCCCAAGAGGATGTTCGGCTGGAAGATTCCTCCACGGCCGGTGGTGAAGACGCGTTGTCCGGTGCGGAGCGCGGCATTGGTTGATAGAAATCGAAGGCGGAGAAGGGGGGTGACCTCGAAGCGTCCGCGCTGTCCGCTCAGGATGCCGACCTCCGGCGACCCTTCAACACGTGCCGAGACCTGGCACTTTTCGTCCGTGAGGAGGAGCACGGATGAGCGGTTTTGTTTTTCGTAAATTCGGTCGATCTTTCCGACGAGACCCTCGTTAGAGACAACGGCGAGTTGAGTGCCGACTCGCTGTTCCTGTCCCGCGTCGATATCCACCGTCTGCCACCAGGTGGTGGGGTGGCGGCGGATGACCTGTGCGGCGACGACGTCGAAGTTGGTTGCCTTTTTGAATGCGAGAGCTTGGCGGAGTTGGACATTCTCGCGCTCGAGGTCGCGGTAGCGAGACTCGATGATTTGAAGGCGGCCAACTTCACCACGCAGCGCGCCGACCTCGACTTCAAGTTCTTTCGAGTGCTTGGTTTCCTTCAAGAAGGCGCGTGCGGAGGTTTCCATTTTGGAGCCCGATTTCAGGAAGGGCGCCATGGCGGAATAGTAGGCACTCTGGATTTCGCGCACGGCAGGTTCGCTGCGCGTAAATGCCCAAACAGCACCTCCGAGGAAGAGCAGCAGTGCGATGAGATTGAGCGGCTTCATGGCCGGAGTCGGACTAACGGGAGAACGCTTAGCGCTCGGAGTTGGTGACCCGCTTGAGGAGCGAAAGTTCCTGAAGTGCCTTGCCAGTGCCTTCTGCAACGGCGCTAAGGGGGTCCTCGGCGATGTGAACAGGCAGCCCGGTTTCCTCGCGCAGGAGGCGATCAAGCCCTTTGAGCAATGCGCCTCCGCCCGCCAGGACGATGCCGCGATCGACAAGATCGGCGGCGAGTTCCGGTGGGCAACGCTCAAGAGTCGTGCGGACGGCATCAACGATGGTGCTGAGCGGGTCCGACATGGCCTCGCGGATTTCCTGCGAGGTGATGGTGATTGTTTTGGGGAGTCCCGCGACGAGATCGCGGCCCTTGACTTCCATGGTCATTTCCTTGGGGAGCGGGGCGGCGGACCCAAGGCGGATTTTGATATCCTCGGAAGTGCGCTCGCCGATCATCAGATTGTAAGCGCGCTTCATGTATTGGATGATGGCTTCGTCGAGCTCGTCGCCAGCAGTGCGGACACTGCGGGCATAGACGATTCCGGACAAGGAGATCAGGGCTACCTCGGTGGTTCCACCGCCGATATCGACGATCATGTTGCCGGCAGCTTCTTGAACAGGGAGGCCTACACCGATGGCGGCGGCCATGGGTTCTTCGATGAGGTAAACCTCCCTGGCCCCGGCTTGTTCGGCGGATTCCCGGACTGCGCGGCGCTCCACTTCGGTGATGCCGGATGGGATGGCGATGAGGACCCGCGGGTTCGAGCGGCGGCCCTTATTGACCTTGCGGATGAAGTGGCGGAGCATGGCCTCTGTGACCTCGAAGTCGGCGATGACGCCGTCCTTGAGGGGACGGATGGCAACGATGTTGCCCGGCGTGCGGCCGAGCATTCGCTTTGCATCGTCACCCACCGCGAGTACTTCATTCGTGCCGGCTTTGACCGCGACGACAGAAGGTTCTCGCAAGACGATGCCGTGATCTTTGACGTTAATCAGGGTATTCGCGGTGCCAAGGTCGATGCCTATATCGTTTGAAAACAGATTTCCAAAAAGCTTTTTGAACATGGATAGTGTTGAAAATGAAAGAGTGGTGGGGAAATTTGATGAATTTTCTGGGATTGAATTCTGCCAGAAAGGTTGCGGGCGAAAAGTGAATCCCGGACGCAAAAGTGATGTTTGTCCTTGACTGAGGGCAGGTCAAGCGGGAATCCGCACCGATTGACGGAGGTGGGATGGGGGGTGGTCCCGGGAGTGTGTGGCCACAATTTCAGATTGGTGGACAATCTTTCTTTTCATGTGTGTTTTTTGGTGTTAGCGGTAGTTTCGACGTTAGTGAGTTCAACCAAATAACAACCATGGGTATTTTTTCCTGGATCTTTCTCGGCTTGATTGCCGGCGCGCTTGCGAAATTCGTCATGCCCGGGAAGGACCCGGGCGGTTGTTTCATGACCATCCTGATCGGCATCGCAGGCGGGGTGCTTGGTGGCTTTCTTGGGACCTTCATTGGGCTTGGGAAAATCCAGTCCTTTGACCTTGGCGGGATTTTCATCGCAATGGTCGGGGCTATTTTGTTACTGATCATCTATCGCCTTGTGCGGAAGAAGGGGGCTTGAGCGCTTTTTTACATTCAAATCTAAAACTAAAATGATGATGGGACTACTGGATATGATTCTGGGGATGGTATCGGGAAAATCCGGCTCTGCCGGTGATTCCGGGCATCCGCTCGGTGCGGCTCTCAGCTCCTTGCTGGAGCAAAACGGCGGCGTGCAGGGGTTGATGACAAAATTTTCGGAAGGCGGCCTCGGTGAAGTGTTCTCCTCCTGGGTGGGGATGGGCGCGAACAAGGCCGTCTCCGGTGAGCAGATCAGCGCGTTGCTAGGCTCCGAGCAGGTCCAGGCACTCGCGTCCAACCTGGGAATCGATCCGGCGAAGGCCTCTGATTTCTTGGCGGATTATTTACCGAAGATTATCGACAAGCTCACGCCTACGGGAGAAGTGGGAGCGGGTGTCGATCAATCAAGCGGGCTTGCCGCGCTTCTGCCCTCGCTGCTCTCCAGCCTTGCGGGCGGTGCCTCGAAGCAGGCGTGACGTTCAGCCCGGGGTCAGTGCAGGTTCAGAACCGCGCCGACGACGGCGAAGTAAATGAGCATCCCCGAGATATCCACGGTGGATGCGAGTGAGGGTGCGGAGACCACAGCTGGATCGAGGCGGATGGCGCGCGCCGCGATGGGAAGGAGGGCGCCCATCACCGTCGCTGAGAGCACTTGCACGATCAATGCCAGCGACACCGCGAGTGCGAGGCTGGGGAAGCTAAAATCAGCTCCGGTTTTTTGTTGGATGTGGGGGAGCAGGAAGCTGACAAAAGCGGCCATGGTGGCGCCCAGGGTGAGGCCGAGTGAGAGCCCCGTGCGCGCTTCTTTCCACGCGATCTTCAAGGCATTGCCGGTTTTGATTTCTCCCAGGGCCATCGCGCGGATGACCATGGTGGCTGCCTGTCCGCCGGAGTTGCCACCGGCGGCCACCACCATCGGCAAGAACAGGGCAAGCACGAAGGCTTTTTCCAGGACTTCGCTAAACCGGAACATGACATAGCCCGATACAATCGACAAAAACGCCAGTCCCACCAGCCAGGAAACCCGGCGTCGGTATTGGGCGAGGACGCTCGTGTTCAGGTAGGAGACCTCGGACTGCTCACCGCCGATACCGGACAGCTTTTCGATATCCTCGGTGGATTCTTCCTGGAGAATTTCCAAGGCGTCATCGTAAGTCAGAACACCTAACAGATGATGGAATTCGTCCACGACTGGGAGAACGATGAGATCGTATTTGGAGAGGGTTCGGGCGGCTTCTTCCTGGTCAGCGGAGGCGAGGATGGTCTCGTCCGCTGGTTCCATGATATCGAAAATGGGTGTGTCCCAGGTGCTGAAGGCGAGGTCGCGCAGGCGGACTTTGCCGACCAGGCGGCCCTGCTCGTCCACCACGAAGATTCTTGCAAGCGTCTCCGCGTCCTCGCGGTCGCGGCGGAGGACGGTGATCGCCTGCTTGACGGTCATGTCTGCGGTGATGCGGCCGACCTGAGTGGTCATGCGCCCGCCAGCCGTGTCTTCTTCGTATTTGAGGAGATTGCGGGTGAGTTCCTTGTCACGCGGGCCTAGCAGGCTGAAAAATCGGACTTGAGCTTCTTCGCTGACTACTTGGAAGACGTCCACCCGGTCATCATCGGAAAGATTGCCGAGCAGGACGCGTAGCTGGGCGGGTTTGAAATGATCCAGTGCCTCCTCGATCAGCGGGTAGGGAAGTTCAGCAACGAGATCCGTCGCCAACTCGGGGCCGATGGTCTTGAGGAGCAGGTCGCGCTTCTCGTCGTCGAGGTTTTCATAAAGGTGGGCAAGGTCGGCGTAATGAACGTCCTCGGCCGCCGCGAGCAAGGCAGAGCAGTCGGACGCATCAAGCGCCCGAAGTAATTCGCCCAGCGGGTTATCATCCAATTCCTCTACCACGCGCGGAGACTGTGCCGTGGCAGGGATGCGGGCAAGGAAAAGGAATGATGAAGTTGGTGAATCCGGGCGGATTCAGGGGAGGGCTCCGAGGTTCTCGATGAGAAACTCGGCGCGGCGGCGATTGGCGAAAGGGGTTTCTGCGGCGCCGTGGCCGGCGTTCATGACCGGGAGGAACTCGAAGTCTTTATCCGCCTTTTGGAGGGCAGAGACGACCTGGGCGGTCGATGCCGGATCCACGTTGGTATCGAGCTCGCCGACGATGAGCAGCAGCTTCCCCGTGAGCTTGGCGGCGTGGGTGACATTGGAGTTCCGGTCGTAACTTTCATCGACGGGCCAGCCCATCCATGCCTCGTTCCACCAGATTTTATCCATCCGGTTGTCATGGCAGCCACAGTCCGCGACGCCGGCTTTGTAGAAGTCCCCGTGGTGGAGGAGTCCTGCGAGGGTGCTCTGGCCGCCGGCGCTACCGCCGTATAGGCCGATCCGGGAGAGGTCCATCCACGGGCGGTTCCTCGCTGCGGCCTTGATCCATGGGATGCGGTCCGGAAATCCGCTGTCTGCTAGATTTTTCCACGAGACGTCATGAAATTTTTTGCCACGCCAATTGGTGCCCATGCCGTCGATGCTTACGACGATGAAGCCGAGCTCCGCCATGGTGTGCATGCGGGACCAAGCCATGTATTTCTGAGGGACGAAGTGGTCGTGGGGGCCGGCATAGATGTTCTCGAGCACCGGGTATTTTTTGTTGGGGTCGAAGCGGGTCGGGCGGATGATGATGCCGTGGATGTCCGTGGTGCCGTCGCGTCCTTTGGTGACAAAGCGCTCGGGACGGCTCCAGCCGGTCTTGGTGAGTTCGGCGTCCTCCGCATGTTCGATTTCGCAGACCAGGCGGCCGGTTTGCGCATCGCGCAGCTCCGTGACCGGGGGGAGGTCCACGCGTGACCACTGGTCGATGAACCACTTTCCTGAGGGAGAAAAATCGATCGTGTGGGTGCCGTCGCCGGTGGTGAGTCGCTGGATTCCCGTGCCGTCGAAGTTCGCCCTGATGAAATGCTCATGATAGGGTGACTGATCTTGGATTCCGACGACCTTGAGCAGGACTTGGCGCTGTTCTTCATCCACGTGGACGACTTCTTTGACGATGATGCTTCCCGAGGTGATGGTGTGCTTGATCGTTCCCGAGGGTTGATCGATCAGATAGATGCGGTTGAATCCGTCTCGTTCCGAGGCCCATAAGAACTCACGGGTGGAGGGCAGGTGGTGGATGAAGTATTTCTGGGAGTAGTCGATGAAGGTCTTGCTGGTGTCTTCAAAGATCGTTCGCGTGACGCCGGAGTCCGCCTGGACGCCAACAATGCGCATCACCTGATGTCCGCGCTGGTTGTAAACGAAAGAGAATTCGGTCGAGTCGTGGTTCCAGGCCGGATCGGTGATGTCCCATGGATTGTCAAAGCGGGCTGGGTCGATGGCGATTTCGCGCCCTTCGTTGACGGCGAACAGGCGGGGCATGGAATGGGAGACCGGATCACCCGGCTTGGGGTAGTCGATGGTTTTTACCACGGACTGGACTTGATCGGGCGGGGAGGACTGGACGATGGTGATTTTCCGGAGCGGAAAGGATTTGGTTCGGAATGCGACCAGTTTTTGGGAATCTGGAGACCATTCAAAGGGGGGGGAGTATGGGGAATCCTTGGTGCCATCACGCGTGAGGGTGATGGAGTTTCCACTGCCGGTTGGCTCGACGACGAGGTTATGGTTGATGATCAGCGCCCGCCAGTTTCCGTCGGGGGATTGATTCTGATTCTGACTGGGGACCGGCTCGGGTGTGGGGTGGATCCGCTCCTTGATTCTGGCGATTGCCGGATTTTTCGATGCTCTGACTCCTGCGAGAGGATTGCCAGCGGCATCGGTGAAGAGCCAGATGTGGCCATCATAGGATTGTTGGTTGGAGCTTTGGCCCGGACTGATTTTTCCGTAAGAGGTGCGCTTGCCTTCGCTATCGATCCAGAAGATCTCGATGTCGGCAGGAGTGGCGTTTTCGATGGTTAAGACGGCGGCCTGACCATTTTCTTGAGTGCCCCGCATCGCGGTCTGCGGATCGAGCAGTTCCAGGTGGTTCGGGGGGCTGGGTGCGGTAGGGGTGATGGAGTGGTCAGTGGCTGAATAAAGCCATGAGCCTCCGAATGCATTGAAGCGCAGGGTGGCGGCTTGGGTGACCTCGAGGTCCTCGATGGGGAGGTGCTTGGGGTTGACCGGTTTGTTGCTGGCCGTGCCGAGTGATCTGGCAAACAAATCATGGTCGAAAGCCTCGGACTTGGTTCCGGTCTCGGTATCGATTTGGAAGAAGCGGTGCTCCTTGGTGCCGGTGTTGACCCGGTAGGTGAGTCGATCTTCCCGGGCGGACCAGAAGAACTTGAGTTGGTGACGGGTGACGAGTGAGAAGTTGTTCTTGTTTTTTCCAGCACGTTGCAGTTCCGCCCTAACATCCCGTGCCCGGGATGGTGTGAGAATTACTGCTAGAATGAGTGCGGACAAGAGTGAGGTGCGCATGATTAGATCGCGGTGGGAAGGATATGAAAAAAAGATGGAATGGAGCGGGTGATCAGTCGGTGGCGATCATGGCCAGGAGTGCCTGTTCATCAAGAATGCTGACGCCGATTTTTTCCGCCTTGTCACGTTTGGATCCGCCGCCGTCGCCAGCGAGCACGTAATGGGTCTTGGCAGATACGGAGCCGGTGACCTTGCCGCCCTTGGACTCGATGAGATCCTTCATGGCGTCGCGATCGATGCTGAGGGTGCCGGTGATGACAAAGGTTTTTCCGGCGAGCGGCAAGCTGGCCAAGTCCGCCTGGCTGGTGATGGGCAGGTAGTTTTCCGACGTCGGGTTGATGCCAAGCTCGGTGAGGCGTGCGATGACGTGTTGGCCGGCTTGTGAAGTAAAAAAGTCGATGGTGCTCTGTGCCGCCACTCCTCCCAATTCGGAGCTGATGGCGTAGGATGCGAGCTTGGCGTTCAGTTCCTCGATCCGTTGCTTGTATTCGTTAGCGACTTGTTTGCGGCGCTCCGCTTCTTCTTTGGTGAGGGCTTCTTTTTTGGGTTTCACCGGGTAGTTCTTGATCCAGTTTTCCTTGGATCCCCGTTCTGCAATGGCCGGGAGGATATCCGAGGTCGTGAGATCGGTTAGGTCTGAAAAAATCCGCGACAGTTCCTTGGCGGCGGATTCGCCCAGCTGCCGGATGCCCATGGCGTAGAGCCAGCGGTGGAGTGGCTTGGATCTGGCAGCCTGCAGGGCATCGAGAATCTTGACGGCGTTCTTCTCGCCGAAGCGGCGGGGAGCTTCATCGTTGCCGAGGTTGAGATTGGCCAAGGTGGCTTCATCGAGGCGGAAGAGATCGAGCGGAGTGCGGCAATGACCGTGCCGGACGAGCGCCTCGGCGACGATTTCACCAAGGCCATCGAGATCGAGTGCCTTGCGTGAGGAGAAGTGTTTGATGGCGGTCACCGCCTGTGCCGGGCACTCGAAGTTGGTACAGCGCCATGCGACGAAGCCGGCTTCCCGTGAAATGGGGCCTCCGCAGGAGGGGCATTTTCCGCCGACGCACTCGTAGAGGGAAAAGGGCGCGGCCCCCTCGACGTGGCGGATGACCTTGACCACGGCCGGGATGATTTCGCCCGCTTTTTCGATCAGAACCGTCGCGCCGAGGCGGATGTCTTTTTTGGTGATCTCGTCCTGATTATGGAGCGTGGCGCGGGCGACAGTGGAGCCAGAGATGAGTACGGGAGTGAGCTCGGCGACGGGGGTGAGCACGCCGGTGCGGCCGACCTGGATGATGATGTTGTTGAGAGTGGTTTCCTTTTGTTCCGGCAGGAACTTGTAGGCCGCAGCCCAGCGCGGGGCGCGGGAGGTAAAGCCGAGCTGCTCGCGCTCGGCACGGTCTAACACCTTGATCACCGCGCCGTCGGTGCCGTAGCCGAGGGAGTGGCGCTGATGGTTGATTTCCGCGACCGCCCCTAACAACTCGTCCGCATTGTTTGCGTTGAGGATGGGGAGGTTCTGCGGGATGCCCAGGTTTTTGAGAAGCTCATGAAAGTCGTGCTCGGTCTCTAACGGAGGCCCTTCGTAAGCGCCGAGGCCGTGGGCGAGAAAGGCGAGCGGGCGTTTGGCGACGATTTTCGGATCGAGCAGCTTGAGTGTGCCGGCGGCGGCGTTGCGAGGGTTGGCAAATGAGGGGAGTCCGGCTTCGTCGCGCTCGGCATTCAGGGCGGCGAAGGCCTCGTTGGGCATGAAGATCTCGCCACGGATTTCAAGGAGTTCTGGAATCCGGGATGAGGCGGACAAACGACTTGAAGTGGATTCGCGGGAGGTATGAAATTTCAGTTCAAGCGGAACCGTGCGGATGGTGCGGACATTGTGGGTGACGTCGTCGCCGGTTTGGCCATCGCCACGGGTGGCTGCGTAGGCAAGCTTGCCGTGGCGGTAGAGCAGGGAGACCGCGGCCCCGTCGATCTTGGGTTCGATGGTGACGGCGATGTTCGCGCGTTTGAGATTTTTTTGGAGGCGCTGATAGAATTCGATGAGTTCTTGCTCCGGTCTGCTGGCACCGGATTTTTCCACGGCCTCGGCGCTGAGTTCGAAGACATCGTCGATGCTGAGCATGGGGACGGGGTGCTGGATTTGCTGGAAGCCATCGATGGGGGCACCGCCGACGCGTTGGGTGATGGAGTTGGGGTCCCTGAGATGTGGGTGTTTTTGCTCGAGGGATTCGAGCTCGCGGTAAAGAGAATCGAATTCCGAATCGTGGATCTCGGGGGTGCCTTGGTTATAAAGCGCGTCGTGATGGGCGAGCAGGGCCTGGAGTTCCGTGATGCGTTTTTCCGCTGCGATGGTCGCTGCTTGCGGGATCGGAAAAAGTTCGAGTTCGGCCATGGGCGGAGTTTCGGGGATGGAAATAGTTTTTCAAGTGCTGAATGGGGAGCTTAGAACCTTCGGCTTCGTGACGTGAACGCTACAAGCCAACCATTCGCCTTGATCGTGCCAAGCTTTTGGGAAGTTGAAACAGGAACGGCTTCTCGACGATTGAACTCCCTTTGGCTCATGGTGAATGAAGCTCGCCGGACTTTCCGCAGGCTGGATTTGTGGTTGGCCACGACATCGGAAAGGCGAGCCACCCCCAATCCACCGGAATCTCCCCGGTGGGGGTATGTTTGGTTTTCTTCGAGGCGTTGAGGGAGAGCTTGGGCATGGCGGGTGATTAGC
>CALMKO010000153.1 GCA_937867415.1 uncultured Verrucomicrobiota bacterium
CGGTGAGGACGGCCACTATCAGAAAAACCGCGAAACCCTGCGCGTCGAAAAACGCCTGGTCAGCCCCAATGACACCCTCAGTCTCAAGCTCGCTTCCGGTGGCGGTGCCTGTGTAATTTTGGAAAAATCAAACTGAGCATGATTTCCCGTTTCCATATTCCCTCCTTGATCGGCTTCCTTCTGGGGATTGTTCTAACGGAAACTCTTGCCGGGGCCCCGCCGATGACGACGTTCGGCGGGCGTCGGGATTTCATCATCCGTCAGGTCACTGCAAATCCTCAGGCCGCCATCAAGGATCATCCGTTCTTCGTGGCTCAAGCCTGTTTTCTTGCGGGCAAACATGATGAGGGGCGGGCCATCGCCCGCAAAGGATACCTGAGCTGGAGCGCGAGGGATCCCCTCAAGGTGCGGGCCACCGACTTCTTTCGCCTCTGGCCGGCGATGGATACCTACGTGCGCTACAAGCATCTTCTCGATGACGAAAGCAAAACGGCTTTTAAGAACCATATCACCTCCATCCGTTGTTATAGTTATAGTTATACCGCAAACCTCAACATGCTGATGTGGACCACCCGGCTCTTGGGCGGTCAGGAGTGGGGTGAAGACGCATTTGTCCCACCCTCACCCAAGGACACCACCTCACATTACAAGGCGGATCCCTCGATCCCGATGAAGACCCGGCTTCTTCGCATGATCGACGCACAAGCCGTCACCGGCGGGGAGGAATACGCATCGCGCCCCTACGGCGCGTCCAACCTCGCTCCGATCCTCTGCCTGGCGCAGCTCGCCAAGGATCCAGAGCTGAAAAAGCACGCCCGCATCGCCCATGAAACCGCACTGGCTCGTTACGCACCCATCTGGCTGGACGGCGCGATGATCATCACCAGCCGCCGAAGTTATCCGGATATCTTCAAAGACCCGATGGGTTGCGCGCAGTGGTTTTGGGTGTTTTTCGGTGGAAAACTCGTGCCCGGTGCCAGCGGCCATGCACTTGAGGCTGCTGTCATCGGCGAAGCCGCACCGCCTGCCGTCGAGCGCGCCGCCACCGCCAGGGATAATTCCTTCATGGTGCGCAACCGTTTCCAAGAAGGCTCGTCCGGCCGCCAAATCTCATGGGTGGACCGGACTTATGGCATGTTCAGTGAGTCGTTCCACACGAAGCCCCGCGCCTTCGGGCAAACCTATCCTTTCGGCGTGCGCTGGATATCACCAGACTCGCCAGGCAATACCATGCTTTGGTTTTCCGTCCCCAAGTTGGATGAAGCGATCAAAGGAAAATTCCCGGGCAGCAATCCGCATGGATACGACGTCGCATCCCAGACGACCTATCAACACGAAGGGGCACTGCTGTATGTCGTAAACACCGATGCGAAAAAAGCACGCTATCCCTACGGCCTGGCCTTCGTGCCCGGCGGCGAGCTGGCAGTGATCGATGAATCCGCCTCCCATGGCCGTGTCTTCCTGCACTATCCGGGCGTGCTCATCGCCTTCTGCGCCACCAAATCTTTTCCATGGGATCGCAAGGCTCCGATCCGTTATGCCAGTGGTTCGCCCATGGTTGGCGACTCTGAATTCCGCGTTCCGGGACCCACCTTCGCCGCAGCCATCGAGACTGCCCGCGAGGATGAGATCAAAGCTGCGACGCCCATGGCGCGACTTCAACAATTCCGCTCGACCATCGTTTCAAAAACCAAACTCCAACTCGTCCACGAAGGCGGCTTGTCCGGCATCTATCAGGATCGCAAAGGCCGCGTCATTCGGCGAGCCTTTCATGGCAGTGCCAGCGTTGACGGAACTCCGGTGGATTTCGACCGCTGGCCTCAGGCAGACAGTAAATGGGTGCGCCAGGGCACCCCCCGCCAGCCACTCACTGTGACCGACGGCGAGACCCAGTGGACTTATGATTTCAGCCTTTGGACAATCACGGAGAACCGCGCCAAGCTCTGACAAACTCCCACTCTTTTTTGCAAATTCATGCCCAAAATCGCATTGACGGCCATTGATCTGAGACGATTGTATCCCACTTTAGGGGTGCTAACTGCGGGATCCTGCGGGTAAAGACCCTGAGCTGGAAATTTTAAACCAAATAGAAGATTACCTCGCCCTTGAATTTCATCATATCCATTGCCGCACTCAGCTGCCTCGTCTCACCGCTTGTCAGCGCTGCCGACTACTATGTTTCCCCAGTCGGCAACGACAGCAATGACGGCCTCCGCCCCCAGTCCTCCTTCCGCTCCCTCGCCGCTGCCTGCCGGGCCACTCCCGCCGGTCAACACACCATCCATGTGGCTCCCGGCGAATACGTGGAAACGGAAAGCTCCGTGCTGGCACCCGGCGTGAGCATCAATGGCGCCGGTATCGGTAAATCCGTCTTCCGCTGGAAGGCCCTCTGCAGTCTCGAGGAAAATCCAATGAAGTTCGACTTCAACGCCTTCATGATCCACATGAAGGACTCTGTGGACGCCTCAATCTCCGGCCTCACCATCGTCGGCCACCTCCCGGACGACAAGCGTGCCCACGGCGGCATTCTTGCCCATGAAGTGAAGAATGTGACCCTCCACAACTGCGAAGTCAAAGGCCTCGAATTCACCGGCATCTGGTTATCCCAGGCCACCAACTCCAGCGTCCATCACTGCCGCGTCGAAGATTGCGGGCACCCGAGCAAACAATCCTGCTCCGGCGGACTGCAACTCGGCGATCTCATCGATTGCGCCATCCATCACAACATCATCCGCGAGAACCGCGGAGCTTATGGCATCAAAACCTGGAAAACCATTTGGACCAATCCCACCGATTGGTTTTTTCTCGGACAAAACAAAGTCAAACTGACCCGGCTCCGGATTCATGACAATGACATCAAGGTCCGCCAACAAGGTGGCTGGGGCAATGGCCAGCCGAACATGGCTCTGGAACTCTGGAACTCGGACCCCGCCGATTGTGAAATCGACCGCAACCGCGTCAACGGCTGCGTCTCACTGGTCGAAGGTGGAAAAGCGCCAAAAACCATCCGCGTGCATCACAACCTCTTCTTCCTGGAACCCGGCTACTCCTATGCCATCGAGGCCGGACACCACAACATGGAAATCGATCACAATGTGTTCCGCAATGGCTTCTACCCGATCGCCAGTTTCGGAGGTACCATCGACAACCTGCGCATCCACCACAATACTTTCGATGGGATCGAGAACCACGGCGTCTGCAACATGCCCGGTGTTACCCATTACTCGTTCACTCAAAATACGGTCGTGGTGAAAAATGATATGAGTGTTCTCAACATCGGCAGCGGTGACAAACCCGGAGTCGCGAACCACGTCACCATCACCCGCAATCTCTTCGTCAAAGATGGATCACCCGCCAGCAACGCCCCTGTCATGAGCTTGCACGGTGCCTCAACAGCTGAGTCGGTCTCCATCCGTGACAACGCCTTCTGGAACTGGAAACCGGACGGTGCTACACCCCAAGTCGCCGATCCTATGTTCGAACGCCAAGCCAATGAAGACGCCCGGCTCTTTTTGTCCGCCAAATGCCCGGTGAGAGCTGCCGGAAATGGCAACTTCTAGCATCCCGACTACCCCCCAAACTTTCTCAGTTTATGAAAAATCCGATCATCGCGCTCGTCCTGGGGCTCATCCTCCCGCTCACCGCCAGCGACCTCCCCATCGTAGTCAACCCGGCGACTCCGCTCACCGGCACCTTCGCCGTGGAGTGGAATACGGCGACTAACTTTGAAAGTTGGGTGACCAGCGGCGTGACTTCGGCCACGGTCGGCGGCGGCGCACTTTCCGGCACCACGAACAATGGCGACCCGCAGGTCACACGGACGATTCCCGTCGGCAGCAGGCCCGACCTCGATCTCGGCTTCAACGATTTCCTCGAAATCCGGATGCGGGTCCCCGCGAACTACGCGGACGAGGTTCAGATCTACTACGGCACCACTTCCACCACAGGCTTCAGCGCCGACCGGCTTATCACGATCCCGAATGCGACCATCCCGAAAAACGGCGCGTTCAACACCTACCGCATCGACGTCGGCCCCGAGCCATGGTGGCGAGCCTCATTGCAGGATCTTCGGGTCGATCCGGGCAATGCGTCGGGAGTGGCTTTTGCCATCGACTACATCCGCGTTGG
>CALMKO010000154.1 GCA_937867415.1 uncultured Verrucomicrobiota bacterium
CACAGAGTAGATCGTCGGCAGCGTCAGATGTGTATAAGAGACAGCTCTCGGGCCAGCCCGTCACGCCTGTGTCGAGAAACAATGGCTTGCTCTCCCTGCGGTTGCTGCGATCCGGAATGCGGGTGCGTGCCAATTCCACGGCGGCCTCGCCGGACCTTGCCTCCATGTGCATGGCGCCGATCAACGCCTGTCCCACAAAGATCAGAAGTTCGGGAAACTCGCCCCAATACGTGTATCCTCCCCGTTCCCATCCCGGTGGATTGAGCACTTCGTCGATCCAGCCAAGCTGGCTCGAAAACTCATCTTTTCCGGATTCCGCTCCCGCGATCAGGGAGGCATAGAGAGGCATGTAAAAAGCCACGCCCGTTTCCGCGTGGTCAAAGAGGGGAGATGGATCCTTCTCCGTGTAACTGGGGAGTCCGGGTTCCGTTTTGCGCCACGCCACCAATTCCGATGCTCCACGACGGATCTGTGCACGGAGCAGTTTTCTCCATGCGGGGGTGTCACCCGTTGCGGCTATCCGCCCTGCGAGTTGATAGGCGGCCGATGGATTGGTCAGAGCGTCTCCGAGACCAGCTTCGGCCGCTACCTGCCGTGTGCGCGTTTCATCACTGGGGCTACTCAACCCGACGAATGGGTTGCTTCCCAAAGGCGGCTTGGAGAGTTGTTGGATCTTGTGCAGGCTCTTAATGAGATTCTCCAATGCGGTGTCGAATTCCTCGTCCTTGCTGAAGTCCACCCACAGGCGGGTGCCCACGCAGTCCGGTACGAGCGCCGAGTCGTCGCTCTGGCGGATGAGGGGGATGAACTTCCGGGTTCCTAAGTCCCTCACGAGTTCTCCCGTCACGATCATGGCCTCATATCCGACGCCGCCCTTGCCGTCGTTGGCTTTGCGCACGTAGGGTTCCGTGCAGACCATCAACACCCGATCCGCCTGTTTGACGGCACGCTCCATGAACTTCGGCACATCGTCGCCGGGCTCAAGATCCCATTGGTCGAAAATCACCTGCACGCCCTTTTCCATCAACGCGGCGGCGAGCTGGGCCACCCACTGCTTGTGCTCACGAGAATCGTGGGAGTAGGACACGAATACCGTGGGAGTTGCATTGGAGTCTTCATTCATGGTGTTGACCGGTTCTGATCGGAATTGGAGGCATAAACTCAAGGTCGCTACTCCGTCTCTTGATTGTTTGGAGGGAGCTCATTCTGCATCAACGATCCGGGAGGGGATTCAAGCGCGACAAGAAGATTGAGAATCTTAGAATCTGATTGCCGATTCTCAACTAGGCGCTTTTCGGTGTTAATGGCCTTGTTTCGGAGGTCGTTTAGATTTGTTGCGACTTTCTCAGGAAGCTCGCCGCTCCAGGCCGCTTTCCAGCATTTAGACAGCAGCCATGGGTGTTTTTCAATGTGTGATCTTGCGTGCGAATCGTAGAGGAGAATGTCATCTGGATAGCCATCGTAAACCCCCAGAATTGCTTTTGAGATCAAGATAGCGAAGTTTTCTCGCAGCAAGGCATTGCCCGAGGCGTCTTTTCCCAGTGCGTCGAGAGAAGGTTGCGAATCTTCCTTCGCGTTCAGCAACCATCGAGTGGGATCAGCGAGGTCATACAGTCTTGATTTGCTCAGCCATTGCGGAAGGGTCTCGTCGGTCAGGCGGTTGCTTCGGAGAATGTTGGCAAATTCAGCCGTCAGTTCGTTCAATATCTCCTCCCTTACTGGCAGGAACTCTTCCTTCAGTGCCGCCTTGGCGCCTTCCTGTGCCAAATGGACGATGGACCAAACGTCATGCCAAGCCCAGCGGCGATATTTCTCGGGCGGGAGTAGCTCTGCCAGTGCTTTGGTGAGTTTTTGACGGACTGGAAGCAGGGCTGATTTGAACGTGTCAGTAAGTCCGTGCAATGGCGTTTTCTGAGCTGTCTCAAGCCAAGCATAAAAAATCTCCTCGTTGAAAATCATCGTGTCCAATGTGCCCATTTTGCCATCCTTGATAGCGGCTGCATGTGCGATGAAGTTGCTTATCAGCTTTTCAAGTTCGAGTTGCAACGGTTCAAGGTCCTCTTCGCTTCTAAAAAGTTTGTAGGCGTGGTTGAATCCATTTCCCATGCCTTCGATTTCCATCTTCAACGCTTCCCTCACAACCAGGTCCTCGTCATTGTAGTCGTTGATTTCACGCAGCATCAAGGCGATGGAATGTTTCCCCGATTGTTTCCTCCAAGTTTCGCGGAATTTGAGACGGTCGGCAGCGGAGAATCGAATCAGTTTTCGGTAGCCTTCGAATGCCCAAGTGAAATTTAGGGCAGGTTGTCCCTCGTCAAAGATCAGCAGATGCGCGGCAAGGTGTGTGAGGCGATCAAGCAGCTTTTTCGCTGGCATGACTTCGTGAGCAGCCAATCCCTCCGTTACCTTTTGGAGAAATTCTTTGTGTTTTTGATCTTCGGCAGCGTCGCTTCCGAACATGCCTTTCCGCGCGAGAAATCCGATTCCATCGAAGTCATCCAGGTTGTCCTTCAACTTCTGATAGGCGAGAGGGAAGCAGATTCCCAAAATCAAGAGAAGAAAGAATCCCTCGTAGTTCTCTTCATCCGGTCCAAAGCGGCAGAGAAACATTCTTTCCTGACCATCTGCATCCCGAAGAAAGCGGTCTGCCAAGCGGGGATTGGTTGGCAAAAAGTCCTTTAGTTTGGGAAGGGCGACGGAAAGCTTTGGGCAAGCATTGGTTTCAATTCGGCTTTGCAACATTTCCAGAACTTCTCCCTTTGAAGCCAGCGGCAACGACAACTGGAAATCCAAAACCTTGTCCAAGTAGCCTTTGGTCTCGTCACTGTGCGTGGAGTCTTCGTCGAATGCTTTGGCAATCCTCTTTGGATCAATCGCAAAGATAAAGTAACATCTCTCAAGTTCGACGAGACGGTCAACAACTGGGAATATTTTCCGCAGCTCATCTGCACCCACTCGTTCCATGTCGTCGATGAATATCAACAGCCACTGGTTGCGGAGTTTGAGGAATTCAGAAAGTCCGGCGGCAATTTTGTCTGCTGCGGCTCCGTGTGAGGATAATAATGTCTTCAGGTCGGCTGTGAAACCACTCAGGGGTTTAGGAAGCAGCTCCAAAATGGAACCTACTACGGGTATCGAAAGGAGCGAGTGAGGAAGCAGGCGGGGAAAACCAAGAGCACGATCCACTCCTCGGGCGATCTCAACCCATGCGTCCGAGTGCGACTCGGACCGCCACGGATTTACCCATGCCATCCGGAACTTGTCCGCATTCCTCGTGCGGATTTCGTGTTCCAGTAATTTCATAACCTGCGTCTTCCCTTCACCCCACTCCGCAAGAATTCCAATGCGACGGATGGACTCTGGTGTCTGAAGGAGTAAGTCAGCCAATCGTTCAACGAGATGAGCGCGGTGATAACTATCTAATGGCGGTTCAATTTCTTTTCGGGGTGTGAACATCAATGCGAGCACGCCGATCCAGATCATTATGAAGGAGCATCCTGGCCCGATCAAACTGATCGCAAGTGCGCCAATCGAAATCATAAATGCACCAATTGTGAGGGCGCATAAACCAAAGGCTCTCTCCAAATTCCCGATAAGACCTCGAATCCATGTCCACAAGTCCCAAACCCGATTCCACAATACGCCAATCACGCAGACCGCTACGCCAAAGAGGAGTAGGGAGTGTTTTGAAATCCACCCGTATACCAAATGGGTGCCCTTTGCAGTTTGACCCCAGAATCCATCAAAGAATTGGCAAACCCAAAGGATGCCTAGCGCGATCAGCGTCGCGCGTAGGATTTTGGTTCTGACTTTGTCTTTTCGCATACCTTCGGGCTAAAGTTTTGTTCTCACCGCTCCCGTCAGCAGCAACTTCATCAAGCCGCGTTTCTGGGTCCGGAGC
>CALMKO010000155.1 GCA_937867415.1 uncultured Verrucomicrobiota bacterium
GTAGGGGCGTCTCTGTGAGCGCCCGAGCGAATGGACACAGAGGGAACCGCTTCTTAAGTCGCTCCAGCTACAGGCTTATTCATGCACGTGGGTGAAAGTTTTTGTGAACGCTTTTGAGGCGCTGGCGATCGACATGGGTGTAGATCTGGGTCGTGGAGATGTCCGCGTGGCCTAACAGCTCCTGAATCACCCGCAAATCGGCCCCGCCTTCTAACAAGTGGGTTGCGAACGAGTGGCGGAGCAGGTGCGGGTAAACATTCTGGTCGATGCCTGCCATTTTCGCCCGTTCTTTGACGATCTGGCGCACGCGGTCTGGCGAAAGCGGGCCGCCACGCACACTCAGAAAAATGTGGGAAGAGGTCTTTTTGGTGACGAGGTTCGGTCGCTCGTTGCGGAGGTAGTCTTCGACCGCCTCGCGGGCTTTGACACCTACTCGAACAATGCGGGTTTTCCCGCCTTTACCGTGGATGCGGATGAATCCTTGCTCGGAGTCCATCATTTCGAGGCGCACTTTGCATAACTCGGAAAGACGCAGACCGGAGGCGTAGAACAATTCAAGAATCGCCAGATCCCGACGACCGAGGGCGACGGTTGGGTCGATTGATTCCAACAATCTCACCAACTCGGATGCGTGGAGCGTCTCCGGCAAGGTCATGTCCGGACGCGGTGCGAGCAGGGGCTCCGCAGGGTCCATTTCAAGGAGACCCTTGCCCACCAACCAGCGGAAGAACACTTTGAGGTGCACCGTGGTGATCCGCAGGGAAGCTGGGTTCAGGCCATCGGCTTTGCGCTGGGTCAGAAATGCGGCGAGCTCGTCGGTGCCAAGATCGCGGAGCGGGACCTTGATCCACTTGGCAAGGGCGTCGAGCGTCTGGCGGACGGAAAGCTGATAGGCTTGGGAAAGCCCGCGTTCCGTGGCAAGGAAACGGATGAACTGGTCGCTGTATTTTTCCACGGGAAGATATTCCTACAGCAATCCATGGCGCACCGTGAACCAGGCTGCGGTCAAGCGTAGCTGCGGATGGAAATTTTCACTTCCTCGTAAACCAGCGGCTCCTTGTGCAAGGTCGGCGGGCGATCCGGGCCGTGGTATTCCCAAGCGGCGACGTAGGCGTAGTTCTCATCATCCCGGCGGGCTTCGCCCGCCTGGGTGCTGCCTGCGAGCACTTCCGGACTGCTGTCGAAGAATTGATGCTCCGTGCGGAAGTGCCCGCCGCAGGATTCCTCGCGGTTGAGCGCATCGTGGCACATCACTTCACCGAACTCGATGAAGTCGGCAACACGGCCGGCTTTTTCAAGTTCCATGTTGGCGGTGTCACCCGAGCCGGGGATCCTTACGTTGGACCAGAACTCCTCGCGGATTTGCGGGATTTTCTCGAGCGCCTCGGTGAGGCCTTCTTTCGAGCGGGCCATGCCGCACTTGTCCCAGATGATCATTCCAAGCTCACGGTGGAAGGAGTCCACCGTGCGCTTGCCTTGGATCGAGAACATCTTGTTGATGCGCTCGTGGGTCTCGGCTTCGGTCTGTTTAAACTCCGGCATCTCGGTGCTGACCGTGCCGGGCTTCTGGGTGACCAAGTAGTTGGCGATGGTGGTGGGGATGACGAAATATCCGTCAGCGAGGCCCTGCATCAAGGCGGAGGCTCCCAGGCGGTTGGCCCCGTGGTCGGAGAAATTCGCCTCGCCCAAGACGTGAAGACCGGGGACATTGGACATCAGGTTGTAGTCCACCCAGAGACCGCCCATGGTGTAGTGGACAGCGGGGTAGATCATCATCGGGAGCTTGTAGGGGTCCTCGCCGGCGATTTTTTCATACATCTGGAAGAGGTTCCCGTAGCGGGCGCGGATGGTATCCTCGCCAAGGCGCTTGGTGGCATCCCGGAAGTCCAGATAGACGCCGAGACCGGTGGGGGCGATGCCGCGGCCTTCGTCACAGACCTCCTTGGCCGCGCGGGATGAAATATCACGCGGGGCGAGGTTTCCGAACGAAGGATATTTACGTTCCAGGAAGTAATCGCGCTGGTCCTCGGGAACCTCGGCTGGGTTGATCTGTTTTTTGCGTAGTTTTTCAGCCAATTCCGGGGTGGTCGGTGCCCAGATGCGCCCGTCATTCCGGAGAGACTCCGACATGAGGGTGAGCTTGGATTGGTAATCACCGCTGACGGGGATACAAGTCGGGTGAATTTGGGTGTAGCAGGGGTTGGCAAAAAGCGCTCCCCGGCGAGCCGCGCGCCATGCTGCAGTGACGTTACAGCCCATCGCATTGGTAGAGAGGAAAAACACATTCCCGTAGCCGCCGGTGGCGAGAATCACCGCGTCAGCAGCGTGGCTGGAGATTTTTCCCGTGTTCAAATCGCGGACTACGATACCCTTGGCGTGGCCATCGACCAGGACCAAGTCCAACATCTCGGTGCGTGGATACATTTTCACGCTGCCTTTGTGGATTTCCTTCTCGAGCGCTTGGTAGCAACCGATGAGAAGCTGCTGCCCCGTCTGACCGCGGGCGTAGAAGGTGCGTGACACCTGGGATCCGCCGAAGGAACGGTTATCGAGCAGACCCCCGTATTCACGAGCGAATGGCACCCCCTGCGCTACGCACTGGTCGATGATCGAGTTGGACACCTCGGCAAGCCGATAGACATTGGCCTCGCGGGCGCGGAAGTCACCTCCCTTGATGGTATCGTAGAAAAGACGGCGCACCGAGTCACCATCGTTCTGATAGTTCTTCGCGCCGTTGATTCCCCCCTGCGCGGCGATGGAATGGGCGCGGCGCGGGCTGTCCTGATAGCAGAAACATTTCACTTGGTAGCCCATTTCCGCGAGGGATGCCGCAGCGGCTCCGCCTGCGAGGCCCGAGCCTACGACGATGATTGAGAATTTCCGCTTGTTCGCCGGATTGATCAGCTTGGAATCCATTTTGTGCTTGGACCATTTCTGAGCAAGCGGGCCGGACGGGATTTTGCTATCGAGAACGATGGACATGGTAGGAGAAGGTTAGAGCTTGAGAATGCCGAAAATGACGGAAAGCGGGATGGAAACGAAGCCGACCCAGATGAGGACGCTGTAGCCGATGGAAAAGGTCTGGATGAGCCCCTGGGCTTTTTTCGAACGTAGTCCGAGAGTTTGGAAAATGGAGGCCACACCGTGCGAGAGGTGCGAGCAGAGCAGCGTCATGGCGATCAGATAGAAAAGCACCACCAGCCAGTTTTGGAATCCGACGATGACCATGCCGTAAGGATCGGTGGCTCCCAGCTGTTTGAGATCGGTATCGAGCCGAACGGTGAAATGAAGGATGTGGAAAACCACGAACGCAAGGATCGTGAGCCCGGAAAGAATCATGATCCGCGAGGATTTTGAAGCCTTCTGGGTGGCCTTGTATTCGTATGGCTGGCGAGCAGCGCGGTTCTGACGCGTCAGCGAAATGGTGGCTGCGACATGGAGGACGAGCATGACCAAAAGGCCCACACGGGCAATCCAGACACCGACTCCGTGAAGCATCGTATGGAGAAAATGCGCGTATTCGTTGAACGCATCACGCCCGACATACATGAGCATGTTTCCCGACAAATGCCCCGCCAGGAACACCACGAGGGCCAAGCCTGTGATGGCTACGACAAGTTTTTTCCCGATGGAGGAAGACCAGTAAGAACAGAGACAGCGCGTAAGGGCATTCATGGCAGTGGATCGACGTGGCACTAAGGGCCGCGCCAGAAATAAACATGGAAGAATCGCTTTTCAAGGGGAGAGTCCATCTATCGTGAAATCAGTCATGAAAATCGTGGGATTTGCGGTTTTCCCGCAAGTTTTGGATAATTTTAAGCGGCGGAATGGACACAGGATCAGTGAATAGCCGTGGATGGTGGGGTTTACCCGATCCCTGGCAGCGCTGTGCATGGGGGCGGCTGGCAGGAGCGCAGACCAGGCACCTTGGCCTGCTTTCACCGCAATTTTAGGAAATTTTGTCGTCACGATCCCGCAGCATCAGGTAGGGTCGCGCCACACGATCAACTCTCCCTGCTGCATAGATCCGCTTTTGTTCGAATCCTTCAAGCCGGAGCCCGAGCCTACGAAACCGCCTCACCAAGATGTATCAACCCGAAACAGCTCCCCCTCTAAGCACCAACGTCCACCTTTTACGTTGGGTGAAAAAAATGAGCCTGCTTTGCAAACCTGATCACATTCACTGGGTCGATGGCTCCCAGTCCGAGTATGAACGACTTTGTGACGAGATGGTCGGCAATGGAACGATGCTCCGCCTGAATCAGGATCTCTGGCCGGGATGTTTTCTGGCGCGCTCCGACTCCAGCGATGTCGCACGCGTCGAGGACCGAACCTTCATTTGCAGCGCCTCGAAAGACGGTGCCGGACCTACGAACAACTGGATGAACCCGTTCGAAATGAAGAAAAAACTGCGATCGCTCTTCAACGGCTGCATGAAAGGACGGACGATGTATGTGCTGCCATTCTGCATGGGGCCGCTCGACTCACCGATGGCTCAGATCGGCGTCCAGCTAACTGATTCACCCTACGCGGTGGCAAACATGCGGATCATGGCCCGCATCGGCCAGCCCGTCTTCGATCTCATCGACCGGACCGACAAGCGAGTGGTGCCCTGCATGCACACCGTCGGCGCACCCCTCGGACCCGGCGAGAAAGACGTGCCCTGGCCTTGCAACAAGGAGAAATACATCGCCCATTTTCCCGAGACCCGGGAGATCTGGAGTTATGGCAGCGGCTATGGTGGCAACGCTTTGTTAGGAAAAAAATGCTTCGCCCTTCGCATCGCCTCGGCCATGGCCCGAGACGAGGGATGGATGGCCGAGCACATGCTCATCCTCGGGGTTGAGGATCCGCATGGACACAAGACCTATGTGGCCGCCGCATTTCCCAGCGCTTGTGGCAAGACGAACTTCGCCATGCTCATCCCGCCTGAACCGTTCGCCAAGGCTGGCTGGAAAATCTCGACCGTTGGCGACGACATTGCCTGGATCAAACCGGGACGGGACGGGCGACTCCACGCCATCAACCCGGAAGCGGGCTTTTTCGGCGTGGCCCCGGGAACCGGGGAAAAAACCAACCCCAACGCCATGGCCACTCTTCGCAAAAACACCATTTTCACCAACGTCGCACTCACCCCTGAAGGAGGGGTCTGGTGGGAAGGCATGACCGATGAACCGCCCGCAGAATGCATCGACTGGCAAGGCAAGCCTTGGACCCCACACCTCGCGAAGGAAACAGGAGCCAAGGCAGCGCACCCCAACGCACGCTTCACCGCGCCTGCATCCCAATGCCCAACGATTGATCCGGACTGGGAAAATCCCGCCGGGGTTCCGATCAGCGCGATCCTCTTCGGTGGCCGCCGGGCCACGACGATGCCGCTCGTCTCTCAGGCATTCAACTGGACCAACGGTGTCTATGCAGGAGCGACAATGGGCAGCGAAACGACCGCCGCCGCCGCCGGCACGATCGGCAAGGTGAGGCGAGACCCCATGGCGATGCTGCCGTTTTGCGGATACAACATGGGGGACTATTTTCGCCACTGGATCTCCATGCAGAACAACCTCAGTGAGACCCCGCGGATCTTCAGTGTGAACTGGTTCCGCAAGGATGCAGCCGGCCGTTTTCTCTGGCCTGGATTCGGTGAAAACATGCGGGTGCTCAAATGGATCGTCGAACGCTCGACTGGCAATGGCATGTCAAAGGAAACCCCCATCGGCTGGATGCCACGCTACGAAGACATTGACTGGACCGGAATGGATTTCCCCAAGGAGAAATTCGACGAACTCCAAAAACTTGACCGCACAGCCTGGCGAACAGAGGTGCTTTCACACGAGGAACTTTTTCTCGATCTCCACAGCCATCTGCCCAAGGAATTGATCTACGAACGGGAATTGTTGATTTGCCGGATGTGAATCCCGCCAAGCTCATCCCGTTCTGCCAACGACCCCCGAACTTGGAAGAATCGCAATGCGCCTCGGTCAAAAGCGCCAAGGAGATGCCCGGGACGACTGGGCTTTGCATGGTTGAATCGACTCGACAAGGATGCCTGAAATTCAAATGTAGCCCCTCGATATCATCCACTTAGCGATTCCATGAGTCCATTTCAACAATTGCAGCATCTATGAACTCCAAGGATTGCCAGCGGACAGCGCTTACTCCACGCTTCCGCCCAACCCTCGCCCCAAGCGCATGATTTCACTGATCACCCTCATCACCTCGCCGGAAGACCAAGTCCGCAACCAGTCTCTCGACGCCGCCTGCGAAAAACTCTCGCTCGCGGAACTGCTCAAGGAAGCGGATGCCCTGGATGCCTTTCGGCGCAGCAGCGAAAATCTCTATCACCGCGTCAGGGCACTCCTGTTTCTCTTTTCCATCCATCGCTTCCATCTTCCCCTCCGCCTCAGTGCAGAAAAGCCCGGGAGCATTCCCTTCAAAGGTTATGAAAACCTTCTCGGGCGGCGCTTTGAAGAGGCCATCGACACCTTTCTTGCCATCCAGGCGGATGATGGCCCAAGTGACGGGCTTTGCAGTGCGCTCGCATCCGCCTACCAGCGTCTTGCCTTCCAAACCCTCGCAGACCAAGTGCGCCGCAGCGTGCGGAGCGTCCATGGCAACCAGTGGATGTTCCGCATGGGCCATCCGGCTGACCAGCCGCTGCGAATCCGCCCGGAAATGTCCAAGCGCGATCCAGCCACCGGGATCTATCCGATTTTACGTGAGCGCACTCCCGTCCGGATGGATCTCACCCACTGTGGATGGAGCGACATTTTCTTCCTCGGCATGGACTACCCGGAAGGAGCCAAGGTGCTCAACATCTCCATCGACCTTGCCGTGCATGGACGGGACAAGGCTCCGAGCCCACCCGTGGAAGCGAGCCTGCGCGTCATCGAGGAACCCATCCTCCGCCTCACCAGCGTCGACTTGGGCTGCAGCGCGGAAATTTCCAGCCTTAATGAAGTGTTCGACTTCGCCAAGGACTACCTTGGCTTGTTGAAGGCCGCCGTGATCGCAAGCGGCATCGTCCCGCCCGGCATCGAAGGTGCCGGGCAAAGCCTCGCTGACCTTTTGGCAAAAGTCGTGGGCCCGGGCAAAGGCCTCGAGTTGGTCTCCAACGTCAACAATATCCCCAAAGGATCGCGTCTCGCCGTTTCCACCAACCTGCTTGCAGCACTCATCAGCGTCTGCATGAGGGCCACCGGACAAGCCCGCTCGCTCACGGGCCCGCTTGAGGAAAATGAACGTCGCATCGTGCTTGCCCGCGCCTTGTTAGGCGAATGGATCGGCGGCTCCGGCGGAGGCTGGCAGGACTCAGGCGGCGTCTGGCCCGGCATGAAACTCATCTGCGGCACCTTTTCCCATGAAGGAGATCCGGAGCATGGAATCTCACGCGGTAGGCTGATGCCCACCCACCGGATTCTCGACACCTCAGACGTGCCTGCGGAATCACGCAAAAAACTCCAGGACTCACTCGTGCTCGTCCACGGCGGCATGGCCCAGAACGTCGGCCCGATCCTCGAAATGGTCACCGAGAAATACCTACTCCGCAGTGGTCCTGAATGGATTGCACGCCAGCAGACACATGGCATCCTTGAGAGGATCCTCAGCGCGCTCCGCAGCGGTGACATCCCTGCCATCGGCAAGGCCACCACTGAAAACTTCCAACAGCCGATCCAGTCCATCATTCCATGGGCCAGCAATCTTTACACGGAAACGCTCATCGAGAAAATCAGCGCCGAGTTCGGCGAAGACTTCTGGGGATTCTGGATGTTAGGCGGCATGGCGGGCGGCGGCATGGGATTCATCTTCGCTCCTCAAAAAAAGGCCCAAGGCCAAGCGCGCCTGCAAGCCATCATGTCAGAGACCAAATCCATCCTGGATTCAGCCCTGCCATTTGCCATGGAGCCCGTCGTGTATGATTTCGCCATCAATGAGCGTGGCACTTGGGCAGACTTGCTCGCTGGCCCGGACGCCCTCATGCCCTCCGGTTACTACAGCTACATCGTTCCCCAGCTTCTCCGAAAAGGCCGGCACGAAGTCTCACCGCTCCGACTCGCCGAGCTCGATCACTTCGCCACCGCCTGTCGCGACCATCCTGACCTCCGCGGCATGGTCCAGACACTCTTTGATTCCATCTTCCCCCGCAGCGAAGGTAATCTGCGCCACGCGGAATCCCTCACTGCGATCCTGACCGATCACGGGTTTGACCGCATCGCCCACGAACAAATCCGCGAGGATCTCAGGGCCGGACGCATCGGCCTCGCCCAAAACCGCCTCGCGGCGAATGCCATCATCGAAGATGTCCGCGAGACCGACCTTGCCCAAGCCGCGGCCATTTCCGGAACCGCCCGCAAGCTAGGCCTCAGCGCCCTGAAAAAAGGCGAAGTCGCCGTAGTCACCCTGGCTGCTGGCGCCGGCTCCCGCTGGACCCAGGGTGCCGGAGTCGTCAAGGCTCTCCATCCGTTTTGCAAACTCGGCGGCCGCCACCGGTCGTTCATCGAAACCCACCTCGCAAAAAGCCGTAAAATCAGCCGAGAATGTGGGACTCCCCTCCCCCATATCTTCACGACCAGCTATTTCTCCCACGATCCCACCGAGCGCTTCCTGAACCACTACCAGAACTACCACTACGAAGGCCCGCTCTACCTCTCCCAAGGTAAATCCATCGGCCTGCGCACCGTGCCCACCGTCCGGGACCTGCGCTTCGCCTGGGAGGAAATGCCCCAGCAGGTGCTCGACGTGCAGCAGCAGAAAGTTCGTGACTCACTCCGCACCGCGCTTCTTCATTGGGCGGAAACCACCGGTGAAGCGAGCGACTACACCGACAACCTACCCCTTCAGTGCCTCCATCCTGTGGGCCACTGGTATGAAGTCCCCAACCTGCTTCGAAACGGAACACTCGCATCTCTGTTAGAGAAACGTCCGCAGCTTCAGACACTCGTTCTCCACAACATCGACACCGTGGGAATGAACGTCGATCCCGCGCTGTTAGGCCACCACTTGACCACCGGAGCCGGCCTCAGTTTCGAGGTCATCACCCGCCGCCTCGAAGACCGCGGGGGCGGCCTCGCCCGCGTCAACGGCCGTCCTCAACTCGTCGAGGGCCTCGCCATGCCCCGCGAGGAGGACGAATTCAATCTTTCCTACTACAACACCAATACCTGTTGGATTCAGATCGACGCGCTCCTTACCGCCTTCAACCTCACCCGCTCCGATCTATCCGATCCGGAAAAGGTCAACACCGCCATTCGCACCCTAGCCTCGCGAATGCCCACTTACATCACCCTCAAAGATGTGAAAAAGCGCTGGGGCCACGGCCAAGAGGACATTTTCCCCGTCTGCCAGTTCGAGAAACTCTGGGTGGACATGAGCAATCTTCCCTCTCTCGACACCCGCTACATCGCGGTCCCCAGGCAGCGAGGTCAGCAGCTCAAGGACCCGTCCCAACTCGACGGTTGGCTCCGTGACGGATCTGCCTCCTATCTCGAAAAACTCTGCGACTGGGGCGGCGGTTGAGGGCCCGGCCCCTCGTCTCTCAGCCCCCCCAGCGCCTTC